>NZ_JAPEMC010000001.1:3600000-3900000 GCF_026343115.1 Streptomyces sp. NBC_00102 | reverse complement strand
ACGAGGTGATCGTGCACTGCCCGGCCGAGGAGGCCGAGCGCGTGGTGAGGGCGATCCGCGAGGCCGGTGAGCTGGCCGGGCGGATCGCCTTCGGCGAGACGCCGGTGCGGTTCCCGTTCACCACGGCGGTGGTGGAGCGGTACTCGGACGCGAAGTGAGTGCGCCGGGACCACCCGCAGCCTGCGGCGGCCCGGTGCCCGCCCGGTGGTGCGGAGTCGGGCGGTGCGCCGGGGCACCGGCGGCCTTCGGCTACTTCACCTGGAGCTTGAGCCACTTCGGAGAGGTGACCAGTGCCTTCAGTTCATCGATGGAGAGCGCGGGTTCGGACCGGGTGGCCGCCCCGTCCTGCCGGGGGCCGTTGAAGGCCATGACGACCACCCGCATGCCGTCGGGGCGCATCGAGTCGGCCGTCCACTGGACGATTCCGTCCCCGCCCTTCTCGCCGGGCGCCTGGGTGACCGCGAGGAGGGTGCCGTCGGGGAGCGTCTCGGCGCCGCCGTACAGGTCGCCCGCCACGTCCCGCATGTCGCGCTGGACGTTGATCCCGAGGAGGGACTGCCCCTGCCCGTCGTCCACGACCACCTCGGCGTACTCGCCGCCGTCCTGCTGTTCCTGGCGGACCACCGTGACGTCCTTCGGGAGCAGCTTCAGCAGCGTGGGCATCAGCGTGGAGTAGTCGAGTTCGGGGGCGGGGCTCGCGGTGGGCGAGGCCTCGTGACGCTTCTCCTGCGCGGCGACGACCACCTTCATGCGCTGGACCAGCGGCGCCCACTTCGCGGACTGCCCGAGCGCGGCGAGCTGACCCTGGTCGAGCGGCGGCGTGGAGCGGACGCCCACGGCACCCGCGTCGAGCACCCCGCTGTAGGCGCGGACGTCGACGGTCACCCCGCCCACCGCCAGGCCGCGGAAGCGGTAGCCGACGAGCTCCTCCTGCGGAGCGGCCGCGTCCACGGGGGTCGGGCACTCGGCGGCGGACGCCTTCCCGCCGGAGCCGGCGGTGAGGGCGGGCCCGCCGACCGTGTCGTGGGTCAGCGCCACGCCCTCCGGCATGTCCCTCAGGGCGCCCGGCTCGTCCGCGCAGGCGCCCTCCGTGCCCCGGGCCCGTACGTACTGCGGCGTCGGGTAGAGCGAGGCGGTGACGGTGACGGGTCCGTCGCCGTCGTCGTAGAGGACCGAGGCCGACGCCGCCGCGCCGTCCTCCAGCTCCCCGGTACCGATACCGGAGCCCTCGGAGACCTTCCCGCCGGGCAGCAGCGCGGCGAGCGTCTCGACCATCTCCGAGCCGGAGACCCCGCTCTCCCCGCCGGCGCCCGGGGACACGGAGTGCGTACCCGACGCCAGATCGGTGGTGGGGCCGGCCCCCCCGACCAGCCCGGTCGCCAGACCGCCGCCGAGGGCGACGAGAGCCAGCGCGAGCGCGCCTCCGGTGGCGGTGGCGATCCTGCGCCGCCGCACCCCGCGCCGGCCGATCGCGACGGCGCCGTCGAGCAGCGCGGTCCGGTCGGAGAGCTCGAAGGAATCGCCGGTGCGGCGGAGTTCACCGCTCAGATCATCTTCAAAGGGCATGGCAGAGTGACCACTTCTCGTCGTGTGGAGGTGCGAGGCGCAGGGGCGGGGCGGGCGCTGAGGGAGCGGGTACGGAGGGCCGGTGCGGAGGGAGCGGGTACGGAGGGCCGGTGCGGATGAGCGCGGGGCCCGGGTGCGGTTCGGGTGCGGTTCGGGTGCGGCGTTCGGTGCGTGGTTCGGGTGCGCGGTTCGGTGCACGGTTCGGTGCGGCGTTCGGTGCGCAATCCGGTGCGCGGTTCAGTGCGTGGCGAACTCGGCGAGGCTGCCGCCGAGCAGGGTGCGCAGCCGGGCCAGCGCCCGTACGCACCGGGTCCGTACGGCCGCCGGGCTGGTCCGGAGGGCTTCGGCGGTCTGCTCGATGCTGCAGTCCTCCCAGTACCTCAGCACCACCACCGCCCGGTCCTTCGGGGCGAGTTTGTCGAGGGCGTCGATCAGCGTCATGCGCAGGGCCGGGTCCGTGCCGGCGGCGGAGACCCTGTCCGGCACTTCCGCGAGGGGGCGTTCGCCGGCGGAACGGCGTCTGCGGTGCGTGAGGAAGGCGCGGACGAGCACGGTCTGCGCGTACGCGGCCGGATTGTCGATCCGGTGGACACGGCCCCACAGCATGTACATCCGGCCGAGCGTCTCCTGGACGAGATCCTCGGCCAGGTGCACGTCTCCGCCGGTCAACAGCGCAGCCGATCGGTACAGTTGGCCCGCGCAGCTCGCCGCGAACTCCCTGAAGTCCTCGACTCGCGACTTCCTCATGCGCTCCCCCGTCTCCCACGGCCGGTCCGGCCGTGCGCCCCGCACTCCTTCGACGCGGCGGGCCGGGGAGAATGTTTCACGCGAACGCCAAGAAATTTCCCGCCGGTTGTCCGCCCGCGGGCGGGCGGGGCGAATCCGGTTCCCCCACCGCTCCCCAACCCCCCTGTACACGGGTAGGTTCGGCGCCATGGACACTGGCCATCTACTGGGGTCGGGACGCAGCGCCGACGTGTACGCACTCGACGATTCCTGGGTCCTCCGCCGCTACCGCGCTGCCGCCGACACCACGCCCGAGCTGGCGGTGATGTCCTACCTCGCCGCGTTCGGCTTCCCGGTGCCGCGGATCGGGCCGCCCGCCGAAGGGGCGGGCCCCGGTGATCTCGTGCTGCAGCGGCTGACCGGTCCCACCATGGCCGAGGCGCTCACGGCGGGGTCCCTGGACGCCCGGCAGGGCGGGGAGATGATCGCCGGGCTGCTGCGCGAACTGCACGCGCTGCCGCCGCGGGTCTCCCCCGATCCGGAGGTCCGCATCCTCCATCTCGACCTGCACCCCGAGAACGTGATGCTGACCGGGCACGGGCCGGTGGTGATCGACTGGAGCAACACCACCGAGGGCCCTCCCGGCATGGACCGTGCCATGTCGGCCCTGATCCTGGCGCAGCTCTCCCGCACGCCCGGCTTCCCGGCGGCGGAGGGGGTGGGCATCCTGTTCAACGCCCTGATGATCGCCATGGCGGGCGACGGCGGGATAACCGACGAGGAACTCGCCGGAGCCGCCGCCCACCGGGCCGCGGACCCCTGCCTCCCGGCCGCCGAACACGCGGTACTGGACGAGGCGAAGGCCCTGGTGGCCGCGTACGGCAGGTGACTCCGGCCGGGGACGCACGTCCCCGGCCGGAGTCCGCAGGCTCTCCCGCCCCGTCCTCTGCGCCTCCTACTCCCGCGCGCCGACCGCCTCCACGGGGCGGGCCCGGAGCGCCCGCGCCGCCGGGAGTACGGCGGCCACCACGGCGATCACCGCGGCGCCGGCGAGCACCGCGCCGATGGCCGCCCAGGGCACCGCGACGCCCGTGTGCACGCCGAGCAGGGCCAGTGCCCCCCGTACGGCACCCAGGTCGACCGCGGAGACGGCGAGGCCGAGCAGGGCGCCGACGCCGACCACCACCAGCGCCTCGACGGCGACGATCCGCAGCACCTGGCCGGTGGTCGCGCCCGCCAGCCGCAGTAAGGCGAAGTCGCGGGTCCGGTCCGAGGTGGCCATCACCAGGGTGTTGACCAGGGCGATCCCGGTACAGAGCAGAGCGATGCCGAGCACCATCAGCAGTCCGATCCGGGTGGCCTCCCGGGTGCGGGGGTGGTGTGCGGTGGCCCACTGGCGGGCGGTCGTCACTTCGGTCCCGGTGGCCCGGCCCGCCGCGCGGAGCGCGGCGGTGACCGCCGTACGGTCGGCGCCGGGCGCCACCGTGATGTCGAGGCGGTCCACCGGGGCGCCCGCGGCGTTGCGGGCGCCGAGCAGGACTCCGCGGTCACCGGTGCCGGTGCGCAGTACGGCCGCGATGCGCAGGGACGCCTTCCGGCCGTCGCCCAGCCGGACGGAGACCCGCTCGCCGACCTTCTTGGTCAGCCACTCCTCGGTGACCACGATGCTGTCGTCGTCGAGGTCCGCGAGGGAGCCCGCGGCGACCGGCAGGGCCGACACCTTCGCGAAGGCCTCCGGGTCCACCGCCGCCGCTTCCCAGGAGACGAGCGCGACGCCCTCCTCGATGACGGTGACCCCGGTGGAGCGGGAGGCACTGACCACCGCGCCCGGCACGCCTCCGGCGCGGTCCACGAACTCCTGCGGCAGGGGGCGGTGTCCGGTCTCCGCGGTGACCACGAAATCGGCGGAGGTACGGGTCAGCGCCTCGGACTCCTCGGCCGCGGCAAGGGTCCCGGTGGTCCCGAGGAGGACGGTGGCCAGGGCTACCGTGATGAGGACGGGCGCGGCGATCGCGGATGTCCTGCGGACGGCCGCCGAGGCGTTCGCCCGGGCCAGCAGACCGGAGGCTCCGGGCAGTCGGGCGGGCAGCAGGGTGAGCAGCCGGACGGCCGGCGGCACCAGGACGGGCGCGAGGAGGGCGCATCCGGCGATGAGCACCATCGGCTGTGTCAGGTAGGTCTTGCGCTTGAGGAGTTCGCCGGGGTCGGAGACCAGCGCCATCACCAGCAGGCCGATTCCGCCGCCCACGACCAGAGTTGCCAGGACCCGGCGGAGCAGCGGCATGGCTCCGCCGTCGACGGCCGCCTCACGCAGCGCCTGGGTGGGTCCGGTGCGCCCCGCCCGGTGGGCGGAGACGGCCGCTCCGGCCACCGCCACGGCCAGCCCGCTCCAGAACGCGACGTGCAGCGGCCAGGTCCGGTCGCCGATCACGAACCAGGCGGGGGCGATGCCCCGGTCCGCCATCCAGGCGACGAGGCGTGGCGCTCCCGCCCTGCCCCACCAGCATCCTGCGGACGAGGCCAGTACCCCGACGAGTACCGCCTCGGCGTACACGGTCCGGCGGATCTGCCCAGGAGTGGCACCCGCCGTGCGCAGGAGCCCGAACTCCCTTCTTCGCTGGGCCACCGCGAAGGAGAAGGTGGACGCCACCACGGCGGCCGAGACGAAGGCGGTGATGCCCGCCGCGGTGCCGAGCAGCGCGTTGACGGAGGCGAGTGCCTCCTTGTCGCGGTCGGGGTCCGGGTCCGCGCGGCGTCGTTCGGCGCCGGTGAGGACCGATACCCGGGTCTCCTGGGCCTTCCCCCCGGCAGCGTGCGCCTCGGCCGCCCGCACCTCCGCGGTGACGGCCGCCGGGTCCGCGTGCACGACCAGGGCGTCGACCGGCGGGGAGATCCGTGCGGCCTCGGCGTCGGTGAAGAACAGCGCCGTCTCGAATCCGGTCGCGGCGACGGTACCGACCACCGTGACGCTCCGGCCACCGCCGCCCGGGCCCGTGGCGCCCGGGAACAGCAGCCGCATCCGGTCCCCCGGGCGCACCGAGGAGTCCGGGCCGGTCGCGGCGACGGTCTCGCCGGGCGCCGAGGGGGCGCGCCCCGAGGTCAGCCGGTACGGGGTCGCGGCGGCGATCGACCAGGGGTGGCCGACGACTTCGGCGCCCTCGTACGGGCCGCCCGCGGCCGGGAAGTCCACGGGGAAGGTGCGGTCCTCGACGGTCGGCCCGAGGGCGGAGAGCCGGGCTACCAGCGCGGCCGGTACGGGCCGGGGCCGGGCGAGCGGCCGCGTCCGTACGCCGATGGGGGTGGCGACCCGGAGCGTGTCGGCGCCCTCGACCACCACCGGCGCGGCGGCGAACCGCTCGGGCGCGCTCTCCGGCGCGTCGAGCGTGGCGGCGAGGGCGAGGCCGGTGGCCGCCACGAGTCCCACGCCGAGGGCGAGGGCGACGAAGGAGCCGGCGAAGGTGATCCAGCGGGCCCGCAGCCCGGCGAGTACGCGCGTCAGCACGACGCCACCGCCGTACCGCGGGCCGACTCGTCACGCGACTTCGGCGCGGCAGCGGCCCCCGCGAACCGGTTCATCCGGGCGGCGATCCGCCCGGCGTCGGGGGCGTCGAGCTCGTCGCGCACCCTGCCGTCCGCCAGCAGGACCACCCGGTCCGCGCCGGCTCCGGCGACGGGGTCGTGCGTGACCATGACCACCGTCTGCCCGCCGTCCACCAGGGAGCGCAGCAGGGCGAGGACCTCCCGGCCCGTCGTGGAGTCGAGGGCTCCGGTGGGCTCGTCGCCGAAGAGGACGTCGGGGCGGGTGATCAGGGCGCGGGCCAGCGCCACGCGCTGCTGCTGGCCGCCGGAGAGTTCACCGGGCCGGTGGCCCGCGCGGCCCCCGAGCCCGACCCGCTCCAGTGCGTCGAGCACGTCGGCGCGGCGGGGCCGCACACCGGCCAGCCGCAGCGGGAGGGCCACGTTCTGCGCGGCGGTGAGCGCGGGCAGGAGGTTGAAGGACTGGAAGACGAACCCGATCCGGCGCCGCCGCAACAGGGTGAGGCGGCGCTCGCCGAGGCCGGTCAGCTCGGTGCCGCCGAGGAACACCTGCCCGGAGGTCGGCCGGTCGAGCCCGGCCGCGCAGTGCAGCAGGGTGGACTTGCCGGAGCCGGAGGGGCCCATGATCGCGGTGAAGGTCCCCGGTGCCACGGTCAGGTCGACCCGGTCGAGGGCGGTGACGAGGCTGCTGCCGCGCCCGTGGGATCGCGTGACGGAACGGAGCCGGACGGCCGGTTGTCTACTCATGCCTTCAGTCAACTCGGCCGTTTCTCACGGCACATCGGAGCAGAATGCCGTCCTCGTGGTGGAGCTGTCTCCACCATGGACCCCGCGGGCCCGGCGTGATCCGGACGAAAGGCCCTACCGTTCGTCCATGCAGCCCTCCCTCCTCTCCCACGCGTTGCGGCAGCGCCGTTACCTGCTCGGCGCGTGGCCCTGGCGCGCGTCGCTCTACCTGCTCAGCGGCGTGCCGATCGGTGCCGCCGTACTGGTGGCGCTGACGCTGCTGGCGGTCGCGGGCAGTGCGCTCACCGTGGTGCTGGTGGGGCTGCCGCTGCTGCTCGTCCTGGCCCTCGCCGGGATTCCGACGGCCGCCCTGGAGCGGTACCGGCTGCGGCTGGTCCATCCCGGCCCGCTGCCCGCCGCGCACCGCGCGCCCGTCGAGCCGGGGCTCGCCTGCTGGCTCCGTACGCGGCTCCAGGAGCGTTCCACGTGGCGGGAGCTGGCGTACGCCTGCCTGCTCGCGCTGGTCCTGTGGCCGGTGGAGGCGGTGGTGCTCGCTTGTGTGTTCCTGATCCCGGCGGGGCTGATCGCGGTGCTCCCCCAGATGGTCGCGGGCGGCACGGGCGAGGCGCGGCTGCTGAAGCTGTGGATCGTGGAGTCGTACCCCGCCGCCACGGCGATGCTGACGGCCGGGCTGCTCCTGCTGCCTCCGCTCGGCTACCCGCTGGGGGCGCTCGCGGCGGGGCGGGCCGCCCTGACGCGCCGGCTCCTCCACCCACCGAGCAGTGAACTCGCCGAGCGGGTGGACGAGTTGGACCGCTCACGGATGCGACTGGTGCACGCCTTCGAGGCGGAGCGCCGCAGGATCGAGCGCGATCTCCACGACGGCGCCCAACAGCGCCTGGTCGCCCTCTCGATGACCCTGGGCCTGGCCGGGCTGGAGCGGCCCGCCGAACCGGTCGCCGGGCTGCTCGCGAGGGCGCGCACCCAGGCCGACGAGGCGCTGGTGGAGATCCGGGAACTGATCCGGGGCATCCATCCGCAGGTTCTGACCGACCGGGGGCTCGGCGCGGCGGTGGAGGACGTGGCCGACCGCTCTGCCGTGCCGGTCGACGTGGAGCTGGACCTACCGGACCGGCTCCCGGAGGCCGTCGAGACCGCCGCCTACTTCGCGGTCTGCGAGGCCCTCACCAACGCGGCGAAACATGGGGCCGCGTCCAGGGTGACCGTGAACGGAGGCTTTCGGGAAGGGGAGTTGACGGTCGAGGTGCGGGACGACGGTACGGGCGGCGCGGACATCGGAGCGGGTACGGGCCTCCAGGGGGTGGCCGACCGTCTCTCGGTCGTCGACGGCCTGCTGCTACTCTCCAGTCCGCCCGGCGGGCCCACGGTGGTCAGTCTGCGCGTGCCGTGTCCGCCCGTACGACCCAGGAGCTGATCCGTTTGCGCACCGAGGGCGGGAACCTGCGCGTGGTGCTGGCCGAGGACGGCGTCCTGCTGCGCGAGGGGCTGGTCGGGGTGCTCACCCGGTTCGGGCACGAGGTGGTGGCCGCCGTCGGGACAGCCTCGGAACTGGCCGCCGCCGTGGCGACGCACCGCCCGGACATCGTGGTGACCGATGTCCGGATGCCGCCCGGCTTCACCGACGAGGGACTGCGTGCGGCAGTCGAACTGCGCTCCCGGCAGCCGGACTTGCCGGTCCTGGTCCTCAGCCAGTACGTCCAGCGCTCGTACGCGGAGGATCTGCTCGACTCGGCCGACGGCACGGCCGTCGGCTATCTGCTCAAGGAACGGATCGGCCACGTCGAGGAGTTCGCGGCGGCGGTGGCCCGGGTGGCCGCCGGGGACACCGTGGTCGACCCCGAGGTGGTCCGCCAGCTCATCCGGCACCGCCGCGATCCGCTCGCCCGGCTCACCCCGCGCGAACTGGAGGTCCTCGCGCTGATGGCGGAGGGCCGGTCCAACGCGTCGATCGCCGAGGCCCTCACCGTCAACGAGGGCACGGTGAGCAAGCACTTCGGCTCGATCCTGACCAAACTCGGCCTCGCCCTCTCCGAGGAGACGAACCGCCGCGTACTGGCCGTGCTGGCCTACTTGCGCGGCTGACCGGTCGCGGGGGCGGCCGCGCCCCGGCCGGAGGTCATGGCGGTGGCCGCGAGCGCCGTCGCCGCGAGGATCGCCCCGGCGGTGAGCAGGGCGGCCCGTGCCGCCGCGCCCGGGGTGTCCGTACCCGTGAGCGCGTCGGCCGGACCGCCGCCCGCGCCCGTACCGGCGAGGTAGACACCGCCGACGACCGCGACGCCGAGGGTGCCGCCGAGCTGCTGGACGGCGTTGAGGAGCCCGGCGGCCGAGCCGGTCTCCTGCGGGCCCGCACCGCTGAGCGCCACGGTGAAGAACGGCGTGGTGAACAGCCCCGTACCGACGCCCGCGACCAGCAGCGCGGCCGGCAGGCCCACCGGGTACGCGCCCGGATCACCCGCCCCGTACGCGAGGTACGCGGCAAGGAGTCCGGCCGCGAGGACCGCTGTTCCGGCGTGCAGGACGCGGGCGGAGCCGTACCGGGGGACGAGCCGGTCGCCCGCCGCCCAGGAGCCCGCGGCCAGCCCCGTCGACCACGGCAGCAACGTCAGCCCGGCGGCGAGGGGGCCGCGGCCGAGGCCCAGTTCGAGGTGGAGCACGACCACGGTCATGACGGCGTTCATCACCGCGAAGAAGAGGGTCGAGGTGGCGAGTGCCGCGGGGAACGCGCGGCCCCGCAGCAGGGCCGGCTCGACCAGCGGGGCCCGGCCCCGGCGAACGGTCCGGCGCTGCTGCGCGACGAACCCTCCGAGGACGGCGGCACCCACCCCCGCCGTCGCCCAGGCCACCGGTCCCGGGCTGCCCGTGCCGCCGGTCAGCGGGCAGACCACCAGGGCGATGCCCACCGCCGCGAGCACGGTCCCGGCCGGGTCCAGGCGTGGGCGGACCGGGGCGCGGTCCTCGCGCAGACGCGGCGCGATCACCAGCACGGCGGCGGCGAGCGGAAGGTTGACGAGGAAGACCGCGCGCCAGGACGAGCCGAGCAGGTCGGCATGGGTCAGTACGCCGCCGAGCACCGGCCCGAGCACGGCGGACAGGCCCATGACGGGACCGATCGCCCCGAGCGCCCTGGGGAGTTCCCCGCCGCTGAACATCGCCCGGATCAGCCCGAAGGTCTGCGGGACGATCAGCGCGGCGGCGACCCCCTGGAGCGCCCGCAGCCCGATCAGCGCCGCCGGGCCCGGGGCGCACGCGCAGGCGGCCGAGGTGACGGCGAAGGCCACCACGCCGATGCGGAAGACCCGGCGCCGCCCGGCCCGGTCCCCCAGCCGGGCGCCGGTCGGCAGCGCCGTCGCGAAGGCGAGGGTGTACGCGGCGCTGAACCACGGAATGGTGGCCTCCGCGCCACCCAGACTTGCGTGCACGACGGGCCCCGCGACCTGGACGATCGTCGCGTCCAGCAGGTTCATGGCCTCGGCGACCAGCACCGCGACCAGGGCGTACCAGCGGTACGGATGAGGGGTGTCCGGGCCGGCGGCGGAGAGTGGGATACGGGACATGGCTCCCCCTGACGAACGGATGACGGCGGTGACAGGTGGCCGGTGGCCGATGACCGGTGGCCGATGACCGGTGGCCGATGACCGGTGGCCGGTCGCCGATGACCGGTCGCCGATGACCGGTGGTCAGCGGCCCGCGCCCTGTGACAGGTGACCCGTGGCCCGTGGCCCGTGACCGGCACCGCCATGGTTGACCGCCACGGTCCCGCAGTGCCCTTGTCGAATTCCAATCCCGAAGCCGAGATCCGCGATTACTTCCATACGACTCCGCTACTTTGGTGGATATGCTCGTACTGGATGACCTGGACCGCAGCCTGGTCCACGCTCTGCACGTGAACGGACGGGCGCCCTTCACGCTCGTCGCGGAGGTCCTCGGCTGCTCCACCCAGACCGTGGTCCGCCGCTACCGCCGGCTGCACGCCCAGGCCGGTCTGCGCGTGGTCGCGCTCCCCGCCCCGCGCAGCTCGGGCACCCACCAGTGGTTCGTGCGGCTGACCGCCGCGACCCGCAGCGCCCACGACATCGCCCTCGCGCTCGCGCGCCGCCCCGACACCTCGTGGGTACGGCTCGCCTCCGGCGGAACCGAGATCGTGGCCGTCATCCACACCACCCCCGCGGGCCCGGACGCCCACGCGCTGCTGCTGCGCGACATCCCGCGCACCGCCGGGATCACGGCGGTCTCCGCGCACTACCTGCTGCACGTCTACCTCGGCGGCCCGACCGCGTGGCGGGGCAGGGTCGACGCGCTCGACGCCGGCCAACAGGCCCGGCTGCGCGCCGAATCCGTCTCGGACGCCGGTACCGACCCAGGAGCCGGGACGTCCGCGTATCTGCTGACCGAGGCCGACCGGCTGCTCCTGGAGGCGCTGGGCGCGGACGCACGGGCGAGCTACGCCGACCTCGCCGCGGCGACCGGGTCGACCGCCTCGACGGTGACCCGCAGACTCGCCGAACTGCGGGCGCGCGGGGCGCTCTTCTTCGACGTGGACGTGGACCCGGCCCTGCTCGGCGCGACCGTCTCGGCGCTGCTCTGGATGCAGGTGGCGCCCGCACATCTGGACGAGGTCGCCCGCGCGCTCGCCGAGCACGAGGAGCTGGCGATGGTGGTGGCGACCACCGGCCCCACCAACCTGGTCGCGCAGGTGCTCTGCCGGGACACCGAGGAACTCCACCGCTATCTGACCCGCAAGGTGGCGTGGAGCACGATCGCCCGCATCGAGACGGCCCCGGTGCTGCGCACCTACAAGGCGGCGGCGACCCTCCGCAGCGGCTGGGGGTGAGCGGTGCACGGACTCCCGCACGCGCCGGAAGCCCGTACCCCTGTGGGGATACGGGCTTCCGGCATCGGGGCGGCCCGGTTCAGCCGCCGGTGATCACCTTGTCCTCCGCGAGGCTCTCCGTCCGCGAAGTGACGGTGCCGCGCAGGGACTTCGCGGTCTTCTCGACCCCGGAGGCGTCCGCGCCCGACTTCTTCGCGGCACCGACGACGGTGTCGAGCGCGGTGCTGCCGTACCCGGAGCCGTAGAACTGCTCGTACAGCTTCTTGTACGAGGCGTGGTAGACGTCGTCGAAGGCGTCGGCCGCGAGGAACCGCTCCTTCAGAGCGTTCCCGCCCATGAATGAACCGAGTACACGGAATGAACACACGGTGAACACCAGGGGGCCGCAGGACGACGTGCGAACGCTGACCCCGGCACGGTTCCCCCGGGAGCGGGTGGGCATCGATCAAGAGCGGGACGCCGTACGGAGTCTCCGTACGGGATGCTGGGCACGGTGCCGTGCCGAACGCCGCGCGGAGGCCCGGGGAACCGCGCGCGGAAGGCGTCCCGGCACGGGAAGAGCAAGCGAACGGACGGGAAGAGACAGCGACATGACCGCACCGCACACGGGGGCCGACGCCTGGCTCCGCCGCTACCACCCCGCCGACGCGGACGCCGTCACCCTGGTGTGCTTCCCGCACGCCGGAGGATCCGCGGGCTATTTCCACCCGTTCTCGGCGGCCCTGGCACCCTCCGTCGCCGTGGTGGCCGTCCAGTACCCGGGGCGGCAGGACCGCCTCGGCGAGCCCTGCGTCGAGGACCTCGGCGAGCTCGCCGAGGCCGTGCAGCGGCAACTGCGCACGCTCTGCGGACCGTTGGCCTTCTTCGGCCACAGCATGGGCGCCTCTATCGCCTTCGAGGTGGCCCGGCGGCGGGAACTGGCGGGCGAGGAAGCACCGTTGATGCTCTTCGTCTCCGGCCGCCGCGCCCCGGACACCCGCCGCGCGGCGACGGAGCCGGTCCACTCACTGGACGACGCGGGTCTCCTCGCCCGGATCAAGCGGCTCGGCGGCACCCACACCCAGCTCCTGGACGACCCCGAGCTCGTCGATCTGGTGCTCCCCGCCGTCCGGGGCGACTATCGCGCCGTCGAGAGCTACCACTGCCCGCCCGGCACCGTCCTCCGCTCACCGCTCACCGTGCTGACCGGCACCGAGGACCCGCTCACGACGGCAGAGGAGGCCGACGCCTGGCGCCGGCACACCTCCGCAGCCTGCACCGTGCACACCTTCCCCGGCGGCCACTTCTTCCTGGAGCCGGAGTCCCGGGCCGTGATCGCGACGGTCTCCGGCGCCCTGGCGGGCCTCACCGTCCGATAGCCGCCGGGTGGGGCTTGCCGGTGCTCGGTGCCGGCGTCGGCAGCCCTCGGCCGGCCGTGGAGTACGTCACGTCCGTCCACGGCCACGCCGGGGTTCCTCGCGCGCCCGCACGGCCCTCCTCGCTCCTCCCCGGCCGGCGGCCGCCCCGGGGAGCCGGAGGGACGGGCCCGGAGTACGGTCGTCGGGCGGACCGCCCAGCAGGACCGTGCCGCCGCCGAGTTGGCCACGGTCTGCCAGGACGCCCTGCCCCGAAGGCTCCGCGGTCCGGCCCGCCGCCAGGGAGCCGCCGAAGCGGATTCACTCGTTCCGCGGAACCGGTCCGCACCTCCCGCCGCAGCCCCTTTGGCCGAAACGCCAAAGGGGTCGCTCGCTTTCTGGCGGATATTCTCACCCCCGCACGGTCGCCACTCAGCATCATCGGGTCGACCACCACCAACGCGGGACGAGAGGAGCGGTGCCATGGAGACGGTCCGGACGATGCCGGGCAACGGTCCCGGTGGCGGCCTGAAGCACAGGCTGACCAGACGGCAGGACGTGTCCTCCGAAGTACCCGCAGGCGGTGAGCTGCGGCGCACCATGGGCATGTGGCAGCTGACCCTGCTCTCCGTCGGCGCCACCCTCGGCACCGGCATCTTCGTCGTCCTCGGCGAGGCGGTGCCCGAGGCGGGCCCCGCGATCATCGTGTCCTTCGTCCTGGCCGGCGTCACCGCGCTCTTCTCGGCCCTGTCGTACGCGGAGCTCGCGGGCATGATCCCCCGCGCCGGTTCCTCGTACAGCTACACCTACGCCACGCTCGGGGAGCTCGTCGCCTGGATCTGCGGCTGGTGTCTCATCCTGGAGTACGGGGTGTCGGTCGCGGCGGTGGCCGTGGGCTGGGGCCAGTACGTGAACGAGCTGCTCGACCTGGTCTTCGGCGTCACCCTGCCCGACGCGCTCAGCGCTCCGCCCGGCGCCGGCGGGGTCGTCAACGTCCCGTCCGCCGTCATCGTGCTCCTCTCCATGGTGGTGCTGCTGCGCGGCGCCAAGGAGAGCGCGGTCGCCAACGTCGTCATGGTGGGCGTGAAGGTGGCCGCCCTGGTGATGTTCTGCGCCGTCGCCTTCACCGCGTTCCGCGCGGGCAACTTCCACCCGCTCTTCCCGCTCGGCGCCGCCGGGATGAGCGCGGGCGCCGCCTCGCTCTTCTTCTCGTACATCGGCTTCGACGCCGCCTCCACGGCCGGCGAGGAGGCGAAGAACCCGCAGCGCGACCTGCCGCGCGCCATCATCCTCTCGCTCGCCCTGGTCACGCTCCTCTACGTCGTGGTCGCCGTGGCCGCGCTCGGCGCCATGCCGTGGAACCTCTTCGAAGGGACCGAGGCCACCCTCAGCGAGGTGCTCGTCCATGCCGTCGGCGGCGGCAGCCTCTGGCCGATCCTGCTGTCGATCGGCGCGGTCGTGGCGACCACCAGCGTCGTGCTCACCGTCCAGTACGGGCAGATCCGCATCCTGTTCTCCATGTCGCGCGACGGCCTGGTGCCGCCCGTCTTCTCCCGGGTCCACGCGAAGAGCGGAGTGCCGCGCGCCAACACGGTGATCGTCTCCTCGTTCATCGCCGTACTCGCCGCGCTCGTCCCGCTCGGCAGCCTCGCCGACGCCACCAGCATCGGCACGCTGTTCGCGTTCGCCCTGGTCAACGTCGCCGTGATCCTGCTGCGCCGCCGCAACCCCGACGCGCCCCGCAGTTTCCGGGTGCCGTTCTCGCCGGTGGTCCCGGTGCTCGGCGTGATCTGCTGCGTGTACATGCTCTTCAGCCTCGGCTCGGACACCTGGATCACCTTCGGGGTGTGGATGCTGGTCGGACTGGCCGTGTACGGGCTCTACGGCATCAAGCACTCCGCGCTGAACGGTACGAAGGCCCGGGCGCAAGCACTCTCCGAGGAACACCGGTCATGACATCCGCACCCGCACCCCTCGACCTCACCACCGACGTCGTCGGACTGACCCGCTCCCTCGTCGACCTGCCCTCCGAGAGCGGCGAGGAGGGCCCCCTCGCGGACGCCGTCGAGGCGGCCCTGCGCGCCCTGCCGCACCTGAGTGTGGAGCGGATCGGCCACTCCGTCGTCGCCCGCACCACGCTCGGCCGCCCCGAGCGGGTCATCCTCGCCGGCCACCTCGACACCGTCCCGGCCGCGGACAACCTGCCCGCCCGGCTCGACGGCGAGCTGCTGTACGGGCTCGGCGCCTGCGACATGAAGGGCGGCGTCGCCGTGGCCCTTCGGCTGGCCGCCGCGCTCACCGCGCCGGTCCGCGACATCACCTACGTGTTCTACGAGTGCGAGGAGGTCGAGGGCGACCGCAACGGGCTGCACCGCATCGCCGCCGAACGCCCCGGGCTGCTGCTCGACGCCGACCTCGCGATCCTGATGGAGCCGTCCGACGCGGGTGTCGAGGCCGGCTGCCAGGGCGTGCTGAGCGCCGACATCACCGTGCGGGGCGCCCGCGCCCACACCGCGCGGGCCTGGATGGGCGTCAACGCCGCGCACCGTGCGGCGGCGGTGCTCCAGCGCCTGGCCGACCACACCCCGGAGCGGGTGGTCATCGACGGGCTGGAGTACCGGGAAGGGCTGAGCGCCGTCCAGGTCCGGGCCGGGGTGGCCGGGAACGTCGTCCCCGACACCTGCGTCATCTCCCTCAACGCCCGCTTCGCGCCGAGTCGTTCGCCCAAGGAGGCGGAGGAGTACGTGCGGTCCCTCTTCCCGGCGGCCGAGTTCCCGCCGGAGGACTACGCGTTCGTGGTGACGGAAGCCGTGGCGGGTGCCCGGCCCGGCCTGGAGCACCCGGCGGTCGCCTCGCTGGTCGCCGTACTCGGCGCCGAGCCGCGCCCCAAACTGGGCTGGACCGACGTGGCCCGCTTCACCGAGCTGGGCGTGCCCGCACTGAACTTCGGCCCGGGCGATCCCTCTCTGGCGCACACGCCGGGGGAGTTCGTCCCGGTGGCCCAGCTCGCGCGGTGCGAGGAACAGCTGGCCGCCTGGCTGAGCTGAGCCGATCGGGCCGGGCCGTCCCTGCGCTGCCCGGCCCGCCTGCTCAGACCGCGCCCGCCAGCCGGGCGCTCAGCCAGAACACCAGCCGCTCGTCGGGGTCGTCCAGGTCCAGGCCCACCTGCTCCCTGGCCTGCCTCAGGCGGTAGCGGCAGGTGTTGGGGTGCACGGCGAGCCGCTCCGCCGCGCCCGCCATGTCGCACCCCGCGTCGAGCCAGGCGAGCACCGTGCGGGCGTACTCCGTGCCGTGCGCCGCGTCGTGCGCCACCGCCCGCGCCCAGGCGCCGCCCTCGAACTCCCGCCGCCCGGAGACCAGTTCACCCAGGCGCAGCAGGGTCACCCGGGCCCGTACGTCCTCCACCAGCGCGACCGGGCGCTCCGCGTCGACGCAGCGCAGCACCAGGTCGGCGTCCTCCCGGGACTCCGCCACCCTGGCGAGCCCCGCGACCACCGCCCCGAGCCCGCCGCGTACGGGCATCCGCAGGGCCTGCCCGGCCCGGTCCACGATGTCCTGCGCGAGCTGCCGGTGCCGGGCCGCGCCGCGTTCGCCGAGCGCGGGGAGCAGGGCGTACACGACCCCGTCGACGAGGACGCAGGCGTGCCGCCCGTAACGGGCCTCGCAACTCAGCCGTACCAGGTCGAGCAGGCGCAGCGCCGTCTGCTCGACGTCGGGCGCGGTGCTGGCCCCGGCCGGTACGAACGCCGCCACCCGCACCGGATCGGCGCCCGCGCCCAGCCCGAGGCGGTGCGCGGCGGTGGCCGGGTCGGCCGTGCCGTCCAGCACCCGGCGCAGCAGGTCGCCGCCGAGGTGGCGGGCCAGTTCCTGGGCGGCGCGGGCCCGCAGCAGCAACAGGGCCGCCGTGGAGGCGCCCTGGGCGAGGGCGTCCTCCGCGTCGGGGGCGAGGCCGCCGCCGTCGACGACCCAGATCGACCCGAGCGTCTCGCCGCCCGCCCTCACGGCGACCGCGATCCGGGGCAGGTTGTCGGCGTCGAGAGCCGGCAGCCGCAGGGGTGCGGGGGCGGCGAACATGGCCCGGTACTGCGCGTCGTTCTCCGGGCTGTCGGGGACCTGGAGGCCGAGGATGCCCTGCCTGCGGTCCTCGTCCACCGCCTGTCCGGGCACGGTCGAGTAGGCCAGGATGCGCTGGCGCGGGTCCTCGATGGCGGTGGCCCCGCCGGCCGCCGCGGCGACGGCGTCGGCCAGCGCGAACAGGTCCCCGGCGGCGGAGGGCGTGCCGCCCGCGCGTGCGCCGACGGCCGAGGAGAGCATCAGGTGGACCCGGTGCCAGGCTGCGTCCTCGTCGACCGCGAGCAGCGCGATCCCGGCCCGCTCGGCCGCTTCGGCGGGCCCGTCCGCGCCGCGTACGACCACGGCCGCCATCTCCGCGGCGGCGGCCGCCCGCAGCAGGGGCCCGGCCGCCGGGGGGCGTACCCCGACCGCGAGGAGGACGGCGCCGGGGGCGTGCGGCAGCGCCGCTTCCGCGTCGTGGAGCAGGATCTCGCCGACCGGCACCCCGAGCCCGCGCGGCGAGGCGACGGCCCGTACGGACGACCCGCCGAGGACGTCGAGCAGATCGCTGAGGGTGGGGGCGTCCATGGGGGCCTCTCGGGTCTCGGGTCTCGCTCCGCCGTTCGCGGGTTGGCGGGGGGGCGCGGCTTCACGGGTTCACGGGTTCGGTGGTTCGCGGGTTCGCGGGTTGGCGGGTTGGCGGGTTCGCAGCACACCGGCCGGCCCGGAGGAAGCGGGGCATCACCGGACGCACCGCCCGACCGCCTTTGGCCGATCACCACACGACTCTAGGTCGCTCTTGTCCCGTCGGACAACCGGTTCCGGGACCGGCGCGCGGAGACTCGAACCATGACAGCGACACCCTCAGTACGCGAGCACGCCGCAGCCGCCGCGCTCTCGGCCGGCGTCACCACCCGCACCGTCCACGACGTGGCCGGTATCGCGGCCGTCGCCGACTTCTTCAGCGACGTGTGGCAGACCCCGCGCAGCACCCCGCCCTACCCGGCGGAGGTGCTGCACAGCCTCGTGCACGCGGGCGGCGCCGTGCACGCCGCGTACACCGGGCAGGGCGAGTTGTGCGGTGCGGCCGTCGCCGTGTTCGGGGAGCCGTCGGCGCTGGACGTGTACTCCTTCGTGGCCGCCGCCCGCACCAGCGACCGGGGCGTCGGACTCGCCGTGAAGCAGGCGCAGCGCGTCTGGGCGCTCGACCGCGGGGCCCGCACCATGCGCTGGACCTTCGACCCGCTGGTGGGCCGTAACGCCCGCTTCAACCTGGTCAAACTGGGCGCCGCGGGCACCGAGTACCTCGTGGACTTCTACGGCCCGATGACCGACGGCCTCAACGACGGCGACGAGAGCGACCGCCTCACCGTCACCTGGGACCTGACCGCGAAGGACCGTACGGCGGACGGAGCCGACGAGCCCGCCGGGACCTCCGGCGCGGGTGCGTCCGCCGTCCTGGCCACGGCCCCCGACGGCGCCCCGCTCGCCGTCCACGAAGGGGACACCCTCCGCTGCCGCGTCCCCGGCGACATCGTGGAGCTGCGCGCCGCCGACCCCGCGCTCGCGCTGCGCTGGCGCCACGCCGTCCGCGAGGTCTTCACGAAGGCGTTCGCCGACGGGTACACCGCGACCTCGATGTCCCGCGACGGCTGGTACACCCTCACCCGCACCGCCCCGCACGCCCAGGAAGGCACCCCGGCATGAAGCTGGAACACGTCGAACTCCTCCACGTCGCCATCCCCCTGGTCACCCCGTTCCGGACCTCCTTCGGAACGATGACCACTAAGGACACCTTCCTGCTCCACGTCGTCACCGACGAGGCGGAGGGCTGGTCCGAGTTCGCCGCCGACCCGGAGCCGCTGTACTGCTCCGAGTACGTCTCCGGCGCCGAGACCGTGATCCGCGACTTCCTGCTGCCCCGCGTCACCGCCCGGCCGAACCTGACGACCGCCGCCCTCGCCCCCGGCATGGCGAAGGTCAAGGGGCACGAGCTGGCGAAGGCCGCCCTGGAGACGGCCGTCCTCGACGCCGAGCTGCGGGCCCACGAGATGTCCCTCGCCACCTACCTCGGAGCCGTCCGCGACCGGGTGCCCGCCGGGGTGTCCGTCGGCATCAAGGACTCGGTCCCCGCCCTCCTGGACGACGTGGCGGGCTACCTCGCCGAGGGGTACGTCCGGATCAAGCTGAAGATCGAACCCGGCTGGGACGTCGAGCCCGTCCGCGCGGTCCGGGAACGCTTCGGCGACGAGCTGCCGCTCCAGGTGGACGCCAACACCGCGTACACCCTGGCCGACGCCGAACACCTGCGCCGCCTGGACGAGTTCGGCCTGCTGCTCATCGAGGAGCCGCTGGAGGAGAACAACCTCCACGCCCACGCACTCCTCCAGCGCCGCATCGCCACCCCTGTCTGCCTGGACGAGTCGCTGCACAACGCCCGCGACACTGCCTCCGCCATCGCCATGGACGCCTGCCGGGTCGTCAACATCAAGCCCGCCCGCGTCGGCGGCTACCTGGAGGCCCGCCGCCTGCACGACGTCGCCGCGGCGCACGGTGTGCCCGCCTGGTGCGGCGGCATGCTGGAGACCGGCATCGGCCGCGCCCCCAACCTGGCGCTCGCCGCCCTCCCCGGCTGCACCCTCCCCGGCGACACCTCGGCCTCCAGCCGCTACTTCGCCGAGGACATCACCGAGCCGTTCGTCCTCCAGGACGGCCACCTCCCGGTCCCCACCACCCCCGGCATCGGCATCACCCCGCTCCCCGACGCCCTGCACCGCTTCACCACGGCACGGCGGGACCTGTACGGGGGTTCGGCGGGGCGGTGATTCCGGGGCGACGCCCTGTCGTCCGTCCCGGACGAGCCGAAGCCCGGTACGGACAACTTCCGTACCGGGCTTCGGCCATGATCTCCCGGCTCTCCGGGAGACCGAGGGGATCAGTTGTCGCCGTTGTGCGAGGGGCCGAAGAACTCGATCTCGGCGAAGGCCACTTGCTTCTTCGCGGAGGTGTGGTAGGCGGACACGACGGTGAAGCGCACCTTGGTGACGTCGTCGAAGCGGAAGTTCCGGGTCTGGCCGCCCGCACCGTCGTCCAGGACGAGTTCGCGGTGGGTGACCTTGCCGCTGGACTGGGTGATCGTGACGTCGACGCGGTGCGGGAGCGCCTGCTCGGTGTTCTGGTCGGCGCGCTTCGAGACGCCCGGCATCACGATCACGTTCAGCAGGCGGGTCGGCGAGTCGAAGCCCGCCTCGATCCACTGGCCCTTGCCCGACTCGGACACCCCGGGGCCCCACCAGGTGTTGTTGAGTTTGTCGAAGGTCGAATCGGGCTTGTGTCCGGGGTAGGAGCGGGACGCCGAGACGTGGTCCGGCGAGACGGGGGCCCGCTTGGAGAAGTGGTCGCGGGTCGCCCGGACACCGTCGGGGACGTGGACGGCCGCCACGATCACCAGGGTCACCACGATCGCCGCGCCCACCCAGCCCAGTACGCGGTCGAAGGCGCGGCGCACCCGGGGGCGGTCGCCCGCCCACGGGGTCTCACGGGTCCGGGTGTTGAGCATCCGGCGCCACCACGGCAGCCGGCTGGGGTCCACGTGCCGGTCGCCCGCCATGGGCATCGCGCAGCGGACGCAGTAGTGCCGGTCGTGCCGGTTCGGGGTGCTGCACCAGGGGCAGGGCGTGCCGCCGTCCACACCGAGTTGCTCGCCCGGGGCGTGTACGGCCTGGGGGCGCTGTGGGGCCGGCCGGCCGGGCAGGACCGGGGCCGCGGTGGGTTCCGCGGCGGGTCCGGGGTCGGCGACCGGGACGATGAGGCGGCGGGCCCGGTCCGACATCTCCCGGTCGTCCGCGCCTGCGGCGGCCCCTGCGCCGGCTCCTGCGGCCGGCCAGTCGTCCGCCGCTCCCGCCGTTCCTCCGGACGGCCAGTCGTCCGCCGCTCCCGCCCTTCCTCCGGACGGCCAGTCGTCGTCCACGGCTCCTCCGTCGGCCCTCCTGGCCGCCATCCTGGCCGCCCAGTCGTCCGTCACCCCCGGGACCTCCTGGGTGTCGGACTCTTCGCGGTCCTCGTCCGCGCCGCCCCCGGAGGGCCGGGTGCGCTCCGCCGGGGCCGCGTGCCCGTCGTCGTACGGGCCACTGCGAGGGGAGCCGCCGTGGGCGAGGGGCTCGGAGTCCTGCGGCCGCCGTGACTGCCGGGGCAGCCCGGCACCGCCGCCGGTCCGGGCGAAGGCGTCCCAGCCGGGCCCGGCGGGCGACGGGCCGTCGGCCGGGGCGGAGGGGGAAGAGGCAGCCGAGGAGGCCGAAGACGCGGCGAACGACGGCTCCGGCGCCTCGCCGGAGGCCGTACCGGCGCCTGTGCCGTGGCCGCGGGCGCCGTCGGCGGCACCCGCGGGGGTCCCCGAGCGGTCGGCCCAGCTCAGTACGGCCCCGCACGCGTCGCAGAACGACAGGCCCGGTTCCGCGCGGGTGCCGCATTCGGCGCAGTTCTGCGTGGTCATTTCTCCGAGGTCCTTTCGGACGGGTCGCCGGCGGTCACCTGGACCGTGTACGGCATGTGGGCGGGCCGGGCGGCGGCCACGATGCCGTCCAGGCGGTAGTGGTCCGCCGTGGTCGGATCGGGCAGCCTGAGGTGTACGTGCAGATGGGGGCGCGGGGTGCCGGGGATCGGCCCCAGCGGGCGGGCCGTCCAGTCGGCGGCGCCGCTCTCGCTGATCTCCGGTTCGACGCCGAAGGCGAGCCGGACCGTTTCGGACAGGCCGCGCCGGGTGCCGCGGATGCGGTGCAGATACGCGGCGGTCGCCACGGCGGCACGCAGCAGCGGCTCCGGTTCGGTGCCGTCGGTCTCCGCGCCGACCCAGCCGGTCAGCCACCGGGCGTAGTCCAGGGGTGCCAGCGACGGCCGGAAGTAGGAGTCGATGCAGTCCAGCGCGGTGTGGATGGGCGCGAACACGTCGTCGAGACCGGCGACGAAGCGCAGGGCGAGGTCGTCGTCGGCGAAGACCCCGGGCAGCATCGCGCCGATCGGCGAGGACGAACCGAGTCCGTCGACCGAGCCCCTCATCCGCGGGTTCCGCCGTTCCGGTCGTTGTCCGTGGAGGTGTCCCCGATCACCCGGACGCGGTGGTCGTAGGAGAACACCAGGGACGGGGCAGACAGGTCGATGCGGTTCGTCGCCTCGCCGCGCTTTCCGGTCAGCGGGTCGGCGGGGTAGAGCACGACCTCGTCCACCAGCTCGACGCCGGGGATCCGCTGGAGAACGGCGAATGCCTCGCCGGCCTGCACGGGCCGTCCGAACGGCCAGCCCTTGCCGTCGGCCCCGCCGGTCAGCGGGTCGAGGTGCTGGTAGAGGGCGTCGTGCACCCGTCGGCGTACCAGGTCGGTGTCGACACCCCGGAAGGCGTGCACGGTGGCGACGACGGTGACGCCCTGGTAGAACGGCGGGCCGACCGCCAACCGGGTCCCGATCAGGCGGCGTTCGTCCAGGTGACGGGTGATGCGTTCCAACAGGGCGTCACCAGGGACCAGTTGCTCGAACCGGAGTCGGCCACCCGGGTCGGGTACGGCCTGCGGCACCACCAACACCCTTACCGCGTAGGCGCCGTACTCGGACTCCTCGCCCTCCAGGCAGGTGATGCGGGCGGTCTCGGGGGCGGCGCGGCGGGCGAGCTCCTCGTAGTCGCGCAGGGTCACCGCGCGCTCCTGGGCGCGCAGCGTGACCGGGGCGCGGACCTTCGCCTCCTCGACCGTCTCACCGTCCACTCCGCCGCGCGCCGCCTCACGGTTGACGACCTCGGAGACGTACGGGATGGAGGTGCGCAGGACCTGTACGGCGCCGCGGGCGACGTTGCCCGCCCTGCCGCCGCCGGTGCGGTAGCGGCGGGCGCGTACGGGTGAGCCCTTGGGGGCCGCCATCCCGTACTGGCGCAGCGAGCCGTCGGCCTCGCGCACCGCGGGGCCGAAGGCGATCTCGCCGGTGGCGGCGTCCACGGTGATGTGGCGGTCGTACGGGCCCGAGGCCGCGAAGTGCGGGACTACCTCCCAGTCCGTCCAGCCCTCCTGCTCGGCGGTCTGCAGCAGGACCGGCGGGGTGTCGCCGACCACGGGGCCGTGCGCGAGCCGGAGCCGCTGTCCCGGCAGCCCGTTGGACTCGCCGAGCGCCTCGTCGTAGACCGTCTCGGCGTGGACGACGGGGGCGGTGCCGCCGATGGTGAAGCCCTCGGCGGACCGGATGGTGGGCGAGGTGGTGTAGAAGGGCTGGCCGGGCTGGGGTTCGGTGACCCGGCACCGCAGCCAGCCGGCCTCCTGGCCCGCGTTGCGGGAGAGCACGTGTCCGCCGGGGACGTGCAGGACGACCTCGCCGGGCCGGTTGAGACCGCCGGTGCCGTCCCGGTCGACCTCGCAGAGCCGCCAGCCGTCCTCGGTCCACGCCTCCCAGACCAGGGGAGGCTGCCGCGGGTCCACACCGACACCGTCGACCCGGCTGTCCAGCTCCAGGGCGACCGCGCAGTGCGGCACCGCGCTGGTCAGGCCCAGCAGCATGGAGTCGCCCGGGGAGGGCGACTCGGCGAAGCAGAGCACGTCCTTGCCGTCGTCGGCGAGATCGTGGGTACGGTCCAGCGCCGCCTCGCCCCGCCGCTGCACCAGTAGATGACTCAATCCGCTGTTCCAGACGACGAGTTCACGCTCGGTGGCGAAGACGACCGCTTCCTCGTCGCCGGTACGGGGGGTGGCGACCTCGGTGCCGAGCTGGACGGTCACCGGCTCCTCCTGCGGCGCCGAGAGCCAGAAGGTCACCTCCGTACGCGCCGCGGAGGGCGGGAACAGGGTGATGCCGACCAGGTCGAGGAAGGCCAAGTGGTTCTTGTCCGGGACCCGGTTGAGCCGGTAGACGATCTCGTCGGCCATGTGCGCGACCGTCTCGACGAGGGTGATGCCCGGGTCGGAGACGTTGTGGTCGGTCCACTCCGGGGCGCGCTGCTGGATGTAGCGCTTGGCGTCGTCGACGAACTGCTGGAAGCGGCGGTCGTCGAGGTTGGGGGAGGGGAGGGCCATCAACGGTCGCTTTCGGGAGAGTTGCCCAGGCGGGGGCCGGCGTCGGGCTCCTCGTGGGACGGGATGACGTAGAACGGGAAGACCAGGCTGCGGGGGTTGTTGGTGCCGCGGATCGAGTAACGGACGTCGATGTAGAGGACGCTCTGGTCGTTGCCGACGGTCACCTCGACGTCGTCGACCTCGATGCGCGGCTCCCAGCGGTCCAGGCTGACGTAGACCTCGTGCTGGATGCGGCCCGCGGTCTGCTCGTTGACCGGCGCGAACACCAGGTCCTGGATGGCGCATCCGAAGTCCGGCCGCATCGGCCGCTCCCCGGGCGCCGTCGACAGGACGAGCCTGATCGCCTCTTCGATCTCCCGTTCCCCGCTGACCAGGGCGATCCCGCCGGTGGGTCCGATGCGCAGGGGGAACGACCAGCCGGACCCGACGAACTGCTCGGCCATCAGACCTGCTCCTGCCTTCCGTTGAGGTTCTCGCTCATATGACCGGGATTCCGTTGGCCAGGAACGCCGGGGACGTGACCAGCGTCGTGGGAGCCTTGATCGTGGTGTTGACGGCGGAAGTGATCTGCACGGTTCCCCCACCGGTGAGCATCGCGGCGCCCACGGCGCTCATGTTCAGGGCGCCGACCGCGTTGAGCCCCAGCTCCCCCGCCGCCCTGACGTTGACCGCGCCGCCGCCGCTGATGCTGAGCGGGCCGCGGCTCTTGATGGTCAGGGCGCGCCCGGCACTGAGCGTCAGGTCCGTGCCCGCTTCCACCGACACCGACCGGCTGCCCGTGATCGTCACCGAACCCTTGCTGTCCACGGTGATCTCGGTCTTGGTCCGGTCCAGCTGGATGATCAGCCGCTCGTCGCCGGAGGCGAGCCGGACGCCCCGCTTACGGGCGCCGGTCTTCTGGCTGAGCAGGTCCATGCGGTTGCCTTCCCGGTCGGAGACGGTGTGCCGGACCGCCTTCTTCCGCGTGGCGTCGTGCAGCGGGACGTCCTTGACGGGGGTCGGCAGGTCCTTGCCGTTGTAGAGCCCGCCGATCACGAACGGGTGGTCCAGAGCGCCCCGGTCGAACCCGACGAGCACCTCGTCGTTGACGTCCAGCGGGAAGATCCCGCCCCCGGCGAGGCCGCCCATCTGCACGGTGCGCGTCCAGTCGCTGACGTAGGTGTCGTCCAGCCACGGGAACCGCAGCTTGACGCGCCCCTGCCTGAGCGGGTCGTTCACGTCGGTGACCAGGGCGTTGGCCACGCTGGGCAGCCGCGGCGCGGTCTCCGAACCGCCCGAGGTGAGCCCGTACAGCGAACGCCACTGGCGTCCGCTGACCGTCACCCAGGTCTCGTAGTGCTTGCCGTCGCCGAAGAGGTGGCGCACCGAGGTGACGGTGTACTTGCCCTCGAACGGCTTGCCCACGTCGGCCAGGGCGACCGGAACGCCCGGCCGCAGCTTGGGGTTCCCGCGCGCGACGACCTCCACCTCGGCGAACGAGGCGGTGATGTCGTCGGCGAGCGCCTCGGCGGCGAACTTCACCTCGGTCTGCTTGTCGTACGGAGTCGCCGTGTCCACCAGCGGGGCCACACCGAACTTCGTGGCGGCGGCGCCCGGCGTGGTGCCGATCGTGATGCCCGGGTTGGAGACCGCGGGCGAGAGAGCGGTGAGCTCCTTCTTCGTCGTGACGTCCCAGCCGCGCGCCTGGACCTTGCCGACCTGGTCGGCGGCGGTGACGGCGGCCCGCAGCCGCAGGATGTCGTGGCCCGCCTGCAGCACGAACGGGCTCTTGTCCCCGTCGGTGCTCGGTGAGGGCGCGCCCGAGGACGGCTTGGGGCGCACGAACTGGAACTTGCCCTTCGCGTCGACGGACATCACCATCTCGTTCTCGTCGGCGAGCCGCGCCAGGAAGTCCCAGTCGGTGACGTTGGACTGGCTGATGAACTCGTACACCGTCTTCGTCGCCTGGATCGTCCCGATCGGCACGCCGTCCTGGGCGGCCAGCTTCTTGGCGATGTCGGACGCGGTCTGGTTGGTGAACGCGGTCACCCGGCGGCGGCGCAGCAGCCGGTGCCCGAGGTCGTAGCCCCGGACGACGGCGAAGGTGCCGGTGCCGTCGTAGTCGACCTCCAGACCGGTGACCTCGCCGGTCAGCAGCGGGTCGCCGGCGCCCTTCCCGTCGGCGACCGGCGTGATGACCACGCTGCTGCCGAAGGTGACCCCGAGCTTGCCGAGGATCTTGCGGTACGGGTCACGGAAGGTGAGCCGGAACGCCGCCGGAACGCCCATTCCCTGGTCCACATGGCTGTCGACCAGGGAACTGGTCAGATCGGACGGGATCTTGGCGCCGTTGATCGTGACGTCGACGACGTTGGAGAAGGAGGCCCGCACCATCAGCCGCCCACCTCCTCGGCGGACGGCATGATCAGTTCGGTGCCTGACGGCAAGTGCCGTGGATCGTCGATGCCGTTGGCCTGGGCGATCGACCGCCAGGCCGCGGCGGTGCCGTACTCCCGCCAGGCCAGCGACTGCAACGAGTCACCCGCCACGACCCGGTGGACGCGCTGCGCGGTCAGCGCGCCGGACGTCGGGTTCTGGCCGCGGGTCTTGCTCGGGATCTCGTGCAACTGGAGCCGGCAGGTGGCCCGGATGGGGACGCCCGTGGTGCCGAAGACCGTGTAGGAGACGTCGACCGAGCTGATGTAGGCGGTGAACCGCGCCGTCGAGAACGACCCCCACTGGAAGACGACCCACGGCGGCGAGGGCTGCTTCGTGCCGATGCTCTTCAGGGTCACCTCGCAGCATTCGAGGAGCGACTCCACCTTCTTCAGCACGGTGTTGCCGGTCGGCTCGTCGGAGGAGTCGAGAAAGACCTCCAGGCCCATCTGCATGGCCTCGACGCCCATGAACTCCGGTCGCGCACCCGTCCGTTCGATCTGCGCCGGGGTCGCCTTCCACTGCGCGCGACGGCTCAGCGACAGCTGCGCCGGGTTGAAGTCGAAGGAGAACGTCTCCATGATCCCGCCGGGTGACGTGCTGTCGCCCACCGGAGGTTCGTGGATCGCCAGATGGGCGCGTACGAGGCTCTTGCCCGCGCCCTTGCTGCCCTTGGTGGCCACCGTGTCTCCGCCCCTCAGCCCGTGAATCCGTGGTGGGCGATCTCCAGGACCTCGGTCGCCACGGCCGGGCTCCCGGGGTCGAGGGTGGGCCCGGTCCACCGCACCGGCAGCACGTCGATGAGACCCCAGCTGGCGACCTCCGAACCGTCCGCGCGCAGCGCGGCGATCTGCGCGGTGGGCCGCTTGATCCCGGTCTGCACGGACGAGATCCACTTGGCGACCTTCGCCGTGTCCGGGGTCAGCGGGCGGGTCAGCCGGATCGTGGAGAAGGTGACCCGGGTCGGCAGCGCCCACACGAAGCCGTTGTTGCCGCCCTCCTGGTGGTGCTCGACCTCCACCTCGGACGCCAGCCCCTCGCACCCGTTGAAGTAGCCGAGGCTTTCGCCGTCGATGCTGAGGGAGAACCAGATGGTCGATCCCGGATCTTGGCTCGAGGGCATCGCGGCGGACCTTTCTTTCGGTGGTGGTTCGTACCGGTCGGGGTCGTCCCGGTGGCCGGATGGCTTGGGCGGTGTCCGCGTCCGTGGGGGTCGCGGTGTCGGTCGGGGCGGTGCCGGTCAGCGGCGTGGATCGCGGAGCTTGCCGATCCGCTCGCGGTCCAGGCGGAGTTCGGTCCGGATCAGCCGGGTGATCCGGCCGATGAGGCGGTGCGCGAGCTCGTCCAGCTGGAAGTCGGTGAGCGCCCGCGGGTCGAAGCCGCCGTCGGGCACCTCGGTGTAGCCCGGCGGTGGTGCCGAGGACCCGCCCGCGGTGTACGGGGGTGGCGGCCCGGCCGGGGTGTACGGAGGCGGCTCCGAGCCCGCAGGGGTGTACGGGGGCGGCGACCCGCCCGGTCGTGCGGGTGGCATGGCGAGGCTGCCCGCCACCGTGGCCGCCGCAGCGGCTGCCAGGGAGCCGATCGCCGACGAGCCGGCCTTCGTGGGAGTGGTTCCGCCGGACTTGTGGGACCGCCCCCAGAGCCGCTGGACGACCGGCATCGGGCCGGCCGGAGCGGCAGCGGGCGGGAGCGGCGCCACCGTGGCGGAGCCTCCACCGGGCGGCCGGGCCGCGAAAGCCGCCGCACCGCTCGGCGGCACCACCTTGGCGGGAGCGGCGACGCTGCGCTGAAGGGCGACCGGAAGCGGCTGGAGCGCGGTGGTCGCGAGCGGCTGGAGCGTGGCCGGGGGCGACTGGAGCGTGGCCGGGGCCGGTGGCAGCGCCGCCCGGGACAGCGCGGCCGACCCGGGCGGGGCCGCCGTCGTCGGAAACGCCGGGGCCGGGAACGCCGGTGCCGAGGCCACCTGGGCCGGGAACGCGGGGGCCGGAGACGGCGACGGCACGGCACCGGGCACGGCTGTCGGCAGGGGCGGCGGCGGCAGGGTCCTCGCGGAGTGCGGCCGCGCCGGGACCGCCCGCTGCACGACGGGGACGGGCGGGAGGCCGCGGGAGACCGGCTGGGGGTGCGCCGCCGTTGCCGGGGACGCCGTGGTGCGCCTGAGCTGCACGGGCATCGGAGCGGTGCCGGCGGGAACCGCGCTCACCGGGGCACCGACGGGCGAGCGCCGCGCCGCCCTCGAAGACGGGGACGGAGACGGAGACGGGCCGGGCGCCGGGGTCGGCCCGGTACCCGCGGACGGGACGGGGCCCTCGGGGACGGTTCCCGCGGTCGGGGCATGGGGGTGAGCAGCGGGGGCGGCCTGAGGTGCGGGGGTGTTCTGAGGTGCGGGGGCGGCCTGGGAGGAGACCGCACGCTGGACGGCCGGAGCCTGAGGCGGCACCGTCCCCCGGGCGCCAGGAACCGGTACGGAGCCCGCACGCTGGATGCCGGAAGCCGACGGGGCTGTCGCGGGCGCCCGCTGGACGCTCGGGACCGGCGAGGCCGCAGGCGTCGGCACGGAGGCGATCGGAGCCCCCAGCCCCGTGCGGGACGGCGGACGGGCGACGCTCCCCCGCACGGGGGGTACGCCGGAGGCGGCGGGCGGGCGGGCGCCGGTCGAAGGCCGGGCGGAGTCGTCGGCCCGGCCCGGAGTGCCGGAGGCGGTCGGGGCCGCCGTCGCGGTCGGCCGCACCGGGACATCCTCCGAGCGCGCCGCCTCCCGCTGGACCGGGTTGCCCGCCGGAGTGGGTACGCCGGGCTGGGCCGGGACGGTGGGCACCGGCGCCGCGGACGGGGCCGGGGCGGCTCCGGGAGCCTGGACGGATGCGGGAGCCGGAGCGGGAGCCGGGGCGGATACGGGAGCCTGGACGGATGCGGGAGCCTGGGCGTCCGGCCGGGCGGAGGCTCGCTGTACGGCGACGCCCGGGACCGCCGATGCGGCCGGCGGTGGACCGGGGACAGCACCGGACGCCGTGGGGCCGGGCCCGGATGACGTCGTACTGCCGCTGCCGGACGGCGGCAGCTGCGCGGCGGGGCCGCCACCCTGCGGTCGGGCCGGAGCGGAGTGCGTGGGTCGCTGCGGGGGACCGGCGGGCGACGTGGACCGCGGGTTCCCCGAGTCCGGTGCCGATGCCCTTCGTCGGACGACGGGCGCAGGACCCGCGGTGCCCGCGACGGGCGCCGCGGGCAGGGCCGTGGACGGCGCCGCTCCGGGAGCGGTCCCGCCCGGCCGCGGGGACGGCGTGCTCGGCGCGGGCCGGTCGTGGCCCTCGGCCCTGACGGCCGGAACGCCGTCGGCCGCGGCACGCCGCACGGGAGCGTCCCCGGTCGCCGCGCGCTGTACCGGAGCCCCCAGGCCACCGCGACGGCCCGCCTGCCCCGGACCACCGCTCCCGGAGGGGCTGCCGAGGGCCCCTGCGGACGCGTCCGCAACGGTCCCGGAGGTCTCGGAGACCGCAGTGGTCGCAGCGGCCGATGCGGGAGCCGCACCCGCGGTGTGCGGAGCCTGCCCCGTGGAGGAACGCCGGCCCGCCGACGGCTGCACGGCCGACGGCTGCACGGCGGCACGCTGCACGGCAGGCCCGGAAGCCATCGGCCCGGAAGCCATCGGCCCGGAAGCCGCAGCCGCTCCCGCCCGGGCAGGAGCGGCCGACGCCACCGGACCGGCACCGGTCGGCCCGGCACCGGTCGGCCCGGCGCCGACAGGCCCCGTACCGGCCGGGCCGGAACCCGCAGGGCCGGACTCCCCCTCCGGCGACACCGACGCGGCCGACGACGCCTGCCGGGCCGTCCCGCCCTCACGCGGAGCCGCCGCCCGCTGCACGGGGGCGGCGGGCGGTACGGCGCCAGGAGCGGCACCGGTGGAGCGGGCCCGGGGTCCGACGGGCGTACGGGCCGCCGGACTTCCGGGGGTGCTCCGCCGTGCGGTGGGAAGTACCCGTCGCTGCGCGTCAGCCGAGGGCTGCGCCCGGGTCAGAGCGACCGGCCGGGGAGACGGGTCCGCCGGAACCGGCGTCACCCGCAGTCCCGCGCGCGGGGGCACGAGGGGCGACGCCGCATCGGGCGCGGGGGAAGGAGCGGACACGGGGGAAGGAGCGGGACCGTCCGCCGCCGCACCGCGCCGCACGGCCGGACTCGTCGCGCTCCGCTGCACGGCCGGACCTGGGGAGACCGGAGCCGCGGACACCGGAGCCGGGGACACCGGACCCTGGGATGCCGGAACCGGGGCCGTCACCGGCCGGGCCACGCGGGCAGGCGCGGAGCCGGAGCCCCGCACGTGCGCGGAGGCGGAGGCGGGCCCGGACGCCGGTCCGGGCCCGGCGGGACCGGAACCTCCCGGCAGACGCGCCGGAAGCGCCCGCAGCGGGACCGCCGGGGCGCGTTGGACCGTGGCGTCGTTACCCGCCAACGGCAACGCTCCGGCCCGGCGTTCGAGGCCGGACACGGGCCGGGCCGACACCGGGCGGGACGCGTCCCCGAGCACCGCGTTGGTCCGGCCGTCGAGTACCGCGTGGGAGGCGGTGCCCATGAACGACGGGTTCTGCCAGGTCGGCAGCCGGCCGCCGAACGCGGAGTCCGCGACCCCGGCCGGTCCGCCCGCCACGGCGCGCTGGATCGGCGGCAGTCCGGTCCAGCCGGCGACCACCGGCGCGCGGACGGGCACGGCCCCGCCGACAGGGCCGGCCCCGCCGGTGGAGGCGGGGCCGTGCGAGGGCTCCGCCGCACCGCCGGAAGGCACGGCCGCCGTATTCGTACCGGTGTCGCCCGCCCGGACACCTCTGAACCGCTCCAGGAAACCCACCGCTCAGCCCTCCGCGCCGGCACGCGTCACGAAGGACGCGATCTGATCGGTGTAGCGACGGCGGTCCTGGTGTTCCAGGTCCAGGATCTGCTCCAGGCTCCAGTGGAAGTGGTAGGCGACGTACGCGATCTCCTCGTGCAGCCGGTCGTTCGCGTACGTCACGATTCCCCCAGGCGGCTCCCGCCGAGTTCGACCTCGAAGGGCTCGGAACAGTGCGGGCATTCCACCGAAGCGCGGGTGTGGCCTTCCGCGTTGATCTGGCGGTAGAAGTCCTGCAGGAAGGCCAGGTCGGAGGCGAACATGTTCTCCACGATGCCGTCGTGGATCATCGGCAGCGTGCCGAGCCGGGTGATCACCCGGCCGAGCAGCACCACCGACAGGAACGCCGGGTTCTCCTGGACGCGTACGTCGCGCAGCGGGACGAGTTCGTCGCGCGCGGTCGACAGCCGCATCACCCCGTCCCGGTGGACGGTGCCCGCATCGTCCACGTAGCCACGCGGCAGCTGGAACGCGAACTCGGTACGCAGCTCGTACCGTTGCTGCTGCGGCTGCGGGACCGGTTCGGCCTGTGTGACCTGCGCGGCCGGTACGGCCTGCGCGTCCGGTGCGGCGAGGGGCGCGGGCCGCTCCGTCTCCACACCGGATCCCTGGGCGAAATCGCCGGCCCTGGCGGCCGAACGGCGCATTACTCGATGACCAGTTCTTCGAACACGATGGTGACCGTCTCGGTGAGCGCGGAAGCCTCGCCCGCCTTGACCGTGCTCGCGTCGATCTTGCTGCACCAGGCGTTGCGCAGGTGGTAGCGCTTCACCGGGTTGTTCTGGAAGTCCATCATGATGATGGAGGCGTTCTTGCGGGCCGTGGTCATCTGGCCGGCGATCGACTCGTTGATCCACTGGGTGAACGACGCCGACTGGGTCATACCGCGGATGACCGTGCAGGTCCCGTTCTTCTTCACACCCGGCATGTTCTTGACCACGTTCTGGCCGTTCGGGGTGTTCTGCTGATAGGTGATGACGTCCTGCTCGATGCTCATGCCACTGACCTCGGCGAGGTACTCGACCATGACACCGTCGATCTGCAGGCCGAAATTGTGTGAGGTAAGGGCGTCACCCGGCTGGAGACTCATGTGTTCGCTGTCCTTGTGAAGGAGATCTGTGGGGTGGCGGCGCTACTGCGGTGGGTGGCGGCCCGGGTGGTGTCCGGCGGCTTCGCGACGGACACCACCCGGGAGACCGGCTACTCCTCCAGCTCTCCGCTGCCGCTGGAGAACTGGGCCAGTCGGAAGATCACGAACTCGGCGGGCTTGACCGGCGCGATGCCGATCTCGCACACCACGCGGCCGACGTCGACCGACTCCGGCGGGTTGGTCTCCTCGTCGCACTTGACGTAGAAGGCCTCCTCGGGGCGCTGGCCGAAGAGGGCGCCGCTGCGCCACTCGTTGACCAGGAACGCCGAGATGTTGCGCCGGATACGCGCCCACAGGGCGTGGTCGTTCGGCTCGAACACCACCCACTGGGTACCGAGGAGGATGGACTCCTCCAGGTAGTTGAAGTACCGGCGGATGTTCAGGTAGCGCCAGGCCGGGTCCGAGGAGACCGTACGGGCTCCCCAGACGCGGATGCCGCGGCCGGGGAAGGCGCGGATGCAGTTGACGCCGATCGGGTTGAGCAGGTCCTGCTCGCCCCGGGTGATCTGGGTCTCCAGGTCCACCGCGCCGCGCACGACCTCGTTGGCGGGCGCCTTGTGCACTCCGCGCTCGGCGTCGTTGCGGGCCCAGATACCGGCGATGTGGCCGCTCGGCGGGATCAGCACCGACTGCCCGACGGACGGGTCGAAGGACTTGATCCACGGGTAGTACAGGGCCGCGTACTTGGAGTCGTAACCGGCCGTCTCCTGGCGCCACACCCGTACCTGACGGGCGTTCAGGCCGGGCGGCGGGTCGATGACCGCGACGCGGTCGCCCATCAGCTCGCAGTGCGCGATCATGCCCAACTGGACCGCCTTGACGGCCTCCAGGTCGATCGCGCCGCGCTGGTAGGCGGCCATCAGGTCGGGCACCGCGACCATGGAGATCTCGTCGATGGCCTCCAGGCCACCGAAGCCGGTGCGGTCCGCGGAGTCGCCCAGGTAGCGGGCGGGTCCGGGGTACTCGTTCTCGGCCGGTACGGCGGGCGCGGCCGACGCGGGAGCCGCGAGGGCCACCGTCTGCGCGTCCGGCCGGACCAACTGCCCGGCGGGCGCGGCCTCGGCGACGGTGATGAGCTTGGAGCGCTCCTTCACCTGCGTGACGACGTAGGTACGGCCGCCCTTCTTGGCGGACACGTCGAAGGTCTCGACGGCCTTGTCGCCGTCCTTGACCGTCAGCTTGAACCGGTCGGCCGGCCCCTCTTCCTCCGGAAGCGTCACCTCGACGCTGAGCGCGCCACTGGTGCCGGGGGCGATGGCCGCGACCGAGAACCCGCCGAGCGGCCGGAACTCTCCGGCCTCCAGCGCCGCCGGAGCGGTGGAGCCCTTGACGGCGGTACGCCCGGAGTCGGCCGCACCGCTGAGGGAAGCACCCTCGGCGGAGCCGCCCACCCGGACCACGTAGGCCGCGGAGCCGCCGTTGTTGAAGAAGCCGTAGACGGAGTGCGCCAGGTAGTAACCGTCGGTGAACTCACCGAACGAGGCCACGTACTGGCTCCAGTTGGTGACCAGGGTCGGCTCGTTCAGCGGACCGCTCGGCGCGAGCCCCACGAAGGCGGCGACCGACGTGCCCACTCCCTCGATGGGACGTGAGCCGCTGGCCACCTCCTCGACGTAGACGCCGGGCGACAAATAGGACGGCATGTTCTGCTCTCCTCGGGGTACGAGACAGGAACCACCTCACTCTCACCCGCGCGGGAAGCCGACGAAACGTCCTCCGGGACCTGCTCGGGGGCATCATCTCTGCCCACAAGGGCAGATGACGCGGCAGCCGACGGCTGTCCCCCGCACGAAAGGGTGGCCGCAGCCACCGTCGTGGACACGCTTTCCCTCTCCGGCGTCCGACCATGGCTGCTGTGTACGCGCTCCCACGGAACGCGGTTGCGGTGATCCACCAGGCCTACCACCCTCCCCTCCGCCACTGAAGGGCCTCCCGGGCAATCCCGGAGGCAGCCTGCGGCACCTCGGGGAAACGTGGTGTCCGATCAGGCAGGCGTCCTGACCACCCTGGACACATTCGCCTGCCCCGGAACCACATGACCCGGTCGTCCTCGCGGCCTAACGTGGCCGGGTGAGCCTTTGGACCTCCCTGGAACCCGCGTCGGCCACGGTCGATCCCGGCAGCAGCACCACCGTGCGACTGCGCCTGCGCAACACCGGCGACGTAGTGGACGAGTACCGCTTCGAAGCGGTCGGCGACATCGCCCCCTGGACCACCGTCGAACCACCCACCCTGCGCCTCTTCCCCGGAACCACCGGCACGGTCGAGCTGAAGTTCGCACCCCCACGCACCCCCGACGCCACCGCGGGACCCAACCCCTACGCCATCCGCATCACCCCCACCGAACACCCCGAAGCAACCACCGTCCCCGAGGGCAACCTCACCATCACCCCCTTCACCGAACTCCGCGCCGAACTCGTACCCCCCACCGTCAAAGGCCGATTCCGCGGACGCCCCAAACTCGCCATCGACAACCTCGGCAACACCAAACTCACCGCCTCACTCGGCGGCCACGACAACGGCGACCAACTCACCTACGACCTCAGACCCAGCAACACCCAAATACCCCCCGGACGCGCCGCCTTCATCACCACCACCCTCAAACCCCGCAAAATCATCTGGTTCGGCCCCAAAGAACAACGCCCCTACACCCTCACCGTCCAACGCTCCGGAACCACACCCCTCCCCGTCGAAGGCACCTTCGTCCAACGCGGCTTCCTCCCCCGCTGGCTCGCCACCCTCCTCGGCATCCTCCTCGCCCTCACCATCACCTTCCTCGCCCTCTGGTTCGGCCACAAACCCACCGTCGCCAGCGGCACCACCGAAAAACTCGTCGAAGCCGGCGCCACCCTCGCACCCACACCCACCCCCCAAGCGACCCTCGCCCCACCACCCGTCACCGCCGCACCCACCACCGAGGCGCCGCAGGCCGAGCCGACGAAGGAGGCGAAGTCCGGGGATTCCGGAGGGGACAAGGAGGCCACCCCCTCGAAGGCGCCCGAGGTCACCGCGGCGACCCTGGTGAACCGCATGGCCAAGGACGACCCGTCGGGGCGGCACATCTGCTACCGCGCCTTCATCAAGGGCGAGGGCTGGACGGACCCGGTCTGCGACGGCGCCATGGCCGGCAACACCCGTAACGTGCCGATCACCGCGGTCAACACCGCCGTGGCGGGGGTCGGTTCGTCGCAGGTGCAGGCCGCGGTCCACAACCCCGAGTCGACGGACGGCACACCCGCCTGGACGAGCTGGTCGGCCTGGATTCCCGACGGCAAGGACAACTACATGGGCAGCACCGACGTGGACGCCCCGGTCATGGCCGCCTTCGGCATCACGATCAGCAGTGGTCAGGTCTGCCAGAACGTCCGTTACGTCGGCAAGGACTGGTACGCCGAGAAGTGCAAGGACACGAAGGACGGCTTCAACTTCGCCGGAAGCTGGAGCAACGACGTGACGCTGGAGGCACTTCTGCTCAGGGTCCCCGCGTCCGCCCAGTGATCCGGGGCTGCCGGAGCGATGAAGACGTGAAGGCCGCGAGGACCACGACGTCATGACGGAGCCCGGCCGGCCCGCCCTCGGGCCGGACGGGCGTGCGGGCGTGCGGGCGTGCGGGCATGCGGGCATGCGGGCATGCGGGCATGCGGGCATGCGGGCATGCGGGCATGCGGGCATGCGGGCATGCGGGCATGCGGGCGCCGTCCTACCAGGTCCCCTCGCCCGGTACCAGCCGCCCGGCCTTGCGGTACTCGCGCCGGGCGCCTTCCAGCAGGTCGGCCGCGGTGACCCTGTCGTCCCGGCCGGCCGCCAGGTAGGCGGCGGTCATCACGGCGCTGCGGATCGATCCGCCCGCCAGCTCGAAGACCGCCGCCACCTGCTGGACGTCGATCTCCTCCTCGCGGGGCACGTGCGACAGGCTGTGCCGCCACAGGGCCGCGCGCTGGTCGACGTCGGGGAACGGGAAGTCCACGACCAGGTCCAGGCGCCGGGTGAACGCCTCATCGATGTTGGCGCGCAGATTGGTGGTGAGGAGCGCGATGCCGTCGAAGGACTCCAGGCGTTGGAGCAGGTACGAGCTCTCCATGTTGGCGTACCGGTCGTGGGCGTCCTTGACCTCGGAGCGCTTGCCGAAGACGGCGTCCGCCTCGTCGAAGAGGAGCACGGCGTCGGTGCGGTCGGCCTCGGTGAAGATGCGTTCGAGGTTCTTCTCGGTCTCGCCGACGTACTTGTCGACCACGGACGACAGCTGGACGATGTAGAGGTCCAGGCCGAGTTCGGCCGCGACGACCTCCGCCGCGAGGGTCTTGCCGGTGCCCGAGGCGCCCGCGAAGAGCCCGAGGACGCCCCGGCCGCGACCGCCGCCCGCGCTCAGCCGCCAGTCGCCCAGGACCCGGTCGCGATGCCGGGCGCGCAGGGCGAGTTCACGCAGTTCGGTGAGCGGGCCCGGGGGAAGCACCAGGTCCCGCCAGTCGACGGCGGGCCGGATGCGGCGGGCGTGCTGTTCGAGACCGGAGGCGGACTGCTGACGTGCGGCGAGCCGTACGTGGGCCGGGGCGAGCGGGACCCCGTCGAACGCGGCGAGGCCGAGGGCCGCGCGGGCGGCGCGGGTGATGTGCTCTCCGGCCAGGTGGTACGGGGCGACGGTCGCGGCCAGGTCGAAGGCGTGCTCCCCGCCGAGCGCCGCCGACCACGCGTCGGTCAAGCCGGCGCCACGCGCGGGTGCTTCCAGGACGAGCGGGTCGGTGTCGCCCCACTGGGGGTCGTACGGGCGCGGTCCGGTGATCAGCACGGTGACGTCGGCGGCTGTGGCCAACTGTCGTATCAGCGGCTCCGGTTTGTCCGGCAGGCCCTCGACGACCACCGCGCACCCGGTCAGCCGGGCCTCGCGCAGCAGACCGGGGACACCGTCCTCCGGTCCGGTGTAGCGCAGGGCCGGGCGGCCCGCGGCGCGCAGCGCGGCGGCGACGCAGGACAGGCCGTCGCCCTCGCGCCGTTCGCGGACGTAGGCGGTGACCGGCGGCCCGGAGGCGATCCGGGCGGCCAGGCGCTCCACGAAGCGGCCGGGCCCGTCGTCCGGGGACGCCCCGTGCGCGCCCGGCCCGTCGTGCCCGTCGTAGGGGGCGGCGGCCGGGTCCAGCGGGTGGAGGTGCCCGGTGAGGGCCGCGTCCGGGGAGTCGTCGCCGAGCAGGTGGGAGACGACTCGGTCCGGTACGCGCAACGAGCGGCTCAGGAAGGGGCGTTCGGACTCCTCCACGTCGAGCAGCCCGAAGGTGCGCAACGGTGCCCCCGGGTGCAGCAGGGCCCGCGCCGACGCCAGGTGTACGGGGATGCCGCACAGGTCGAAGGCGAGCGCGACGGTGGCGCGGCGCCGGGCGACGTCGTCGTTGAGGTAGCCGTACAGCGGCTCGAAGTCCCGGTCCAGGTCCGGGGCGAGCGCGACGAGCAGCAGGAGGGCGTCGAGCCCGGTCAGGCCGAGCCGGATCGCGAGGTCGGTCAGCCGGTCGTCGTACAGGTCGGCGGGGTCTGCTGCTTCGAGCCGCACCCGCTCCGTGCGGCGCAGCAGGTGCTGTACCGCCTCCTGGGAGATGTACAGGCCGCGCAGCGGGTCTGCCGCGGTGGGATCGTCGGCGGAGCGGTGCGCGACCAGCAGCTCCACGCGCCCCCGCAGCTCGGCGAGGCGGGCGAGGAGCGGCTCGGCGTGTCCGGCGCCGCCCGCGGGACGGTGCTGGTCCGTGACCGTCATGTCCGGTCACCCGTGGTCCGGTTGCGGCGGGCCATCTTCCGGGCCTCCTGGGCTGCCGCCACCTGGTGGGGCCGGTGGGCGCGTTCCGGCGCCTCGTCCGGGGAGCCGCCGAGGGTGCCGTCCAGGGAGCCCACGCGGACCGCGGCACCCTCGGTGACGGGCGGGCCGGCGTCGTACTCGGGGTAGGCCGGGAAGGGCGCGGTGATCACCAGGTCGAGGGAGGGCTTGAGTTCGCCGCCGAGCGCGGACCAGATCTCCGCGAGCGAGCGGGCCTCGGTCTGGATGCCCGCCACCGAGAGCGGCACGGTCATGCCCAGCGCCCCGAGCGCACCGGGCAGTTCGGAGGGAGGAATCAGCTCGCGCGGGATGAGCGTGGCCAACGCGGCCGACAGCAGCCGGTGTTCGTCCTGCGGCTGTTTCGTCCAGGCCGTCACCAGGTACGACAGCCGGAACCAGCGCGGCGGTTGGCGGCGCTTGACGATCACGTCCCGCTCGTCGTACACGGCAGCCTGGCCCCGTTGGCGGCGGTTGACGTCCTCGCGGATGTCGTACAGATAGGCGTTGATGGTGGGCGCGTTGCGACGGGCGGCCCAGTCCCGGGTGGGCGCGTCGAAGGCGATGTCGATGCCCGACCCGCTCAACGCCCCCCCGCTGAGCAGATTCTTGAGGACCTCGTCCACTTCGTGGATCACCGTCGTGCTCCCGCCCTGCCGTTCCCGGCCCCGCGTGTTGTCCGTACCGGCGACCGTGGTCGCCCAGGCCGCCACGGTCGATCCTGCCTCCCCCGCCGCCCGTCCCCGCAGTCGTGCCGGGACGACGATCGGGCAGAGTGCACCGCCCCGAGGGGCGCCACCGACTGCCCTTCGGGTCAGATGTAGCCTTCCCTCAACGCCTGAGCCACGGCGTGCGCCCGGTTGCGGAGGTGCAGGCGGGTGGTCAGCCCGTGCAGGACGTTCTTGACCGTGCGTTCGGAGTAGGACAGCTTCTTGGCGATCTCTCCGGTGTCGAACCCGTCGGCCACCAGCCTCAGCACGTCCACCTCGCGCGGAGTCAGCCCGGAAGCCGGGGCGCCCGCCCTGCCGGTCCCGTGGCGGTGCAGCGAACCCACCTGTGTGATCAGCCGTCCGAGCAGGTCCGACGGCAGGTCGCCGTCGCCGCGCTCGGCCGCGCGGACCGCCTGCACGAGCCGGCCGGCGGTGGCCTCGTGGCGCCACACGATGGCTCCGACGCCGCACTCGATCACGTCGAGCAGCTCGGCCTCCCGCAGCGTGCCCACGACGAGCGCCGCCCGCGCGCCCTCACCGCGCACCAGGCGGCGCAGCCGGGTCAGCACCGCCTCGTCGAGCGTGTCCTCGATGAGCAACAGCACGGTGCCCGGTGCGGATTCGTCCTCGTCCCGGAGGTCTATCTCCGGGTACCGGCGCAGCTGGCTGTGCACTCCCTCGACCGAGATCGGGTCCCGGGCGTGCACCGCGACCCGTATCCGGTCCATGGGCTCGGCCTGGCCGGGCTGTGTGGTGCGCGTGGCGCTGAGCAACGGAGTTCCCCCCTGTACGCGTGCGTGTCGACCGTGTTCGGCGGGTGGCGGTTCCGCGTGCTCCACATTCGTGGAACGGCCGAGGGGCCCGCAATCGTGGAACACCACGAGAGGCACCACGAGATCGGTGGTCGGCGCGGACCACGACGGCACTCCTCGCGACGCCCGTCGCGGGCACGACACCGCGTACTCCACTGCCGCAAGGAGGGCACAGAATGTCCGGACCCTACAGTGAGCGACCGCGCGAGCACAGGGGTGCGACCGAACTTCTCTCGGCCGGCACCGCCCGTGCCCTGACGGGCAAGGGCGGTCTGGTACTGCTGCGCGGGGCCACCGGCACCGGCCGGACCACCGTGCTGGAGGCCGCCGTCGAGGCCGCGGGCGGGCACGGCATGCGGGTGCTGCGGGCCCGCTGCTCACCGGGTGACGCCTGGACTCCCTTCGCCGCCGTCGTCCAACTCCTGCGCTCCGGGGCAGGATCGCGGGAGTCGGACACGGCGGGAGCGGTGTGCGAAGGGGCAGAACCGTGGGTGGCGGGACCGGACCGTCCGGGGCCCGAAAGGGCAGTGCCCGGATCGGAAGGACCCCGGACAACGGGCGACGCGCGCTGCGCGGGCGGGGCGGACGACGATGCCGCCGGTGAACGCGAACGGGGCGACCGGCTGAGACGGGCGCTGCTCGCCCACACCGAGGAGTCCCCGCTCCTCGTGGCCGTGGACGACGTGCACCTCGCCGACGCTCCCTCGTACCGCTGGCTGGTGGAGACCGCCCGGCACGTGGACCGGCTGCGGCTGCCGGTGCTGCTGGCCGTCACCGAACGCAGCCAGTACGACGTGGACCCGCCCGCACCGGGGTTCGGCCGCGGCCTCTCCCCCGCCCTCGTCCGTACCCACACCCTCGCCCCGCCGGCCGCGGACTCGGCGGCCGGTCTGGTGCGCGCGAGGTTCCCGTCGGCCACCGGAGCCTGGGTCGACGCGTGTGTACGGGCCGGTGCGGCGAGCCCGCTGCTGCTGCGCGCCCTCCTGGACGACCTGGACGCCTCCGGGCCGCCCCCCGCCGTACCCGAGAGTGCCGCCGCGCTGTACCCGGGGGCGTACGCGGCGGCGGTGTCGTGGTGGCTGGAGAACGCCGGGGCCGGTACCGCGGAGGTGGCACGCGTCCTGGCCGTCCTGGACGAGGAGCCGGAGCGGGAACCGGCCGGACACCCCGAACCGTCCGGCGACGGCCGGCCGGCGGAGCGCCCGGGCCGGCTGCTCGCCGAACTGGCGGGCGCCGATCCGGCCCGGGTGTCGGGCTGGCTCACCGCGATGACCGGGCTGGGGTTACTGCGCACCGGAACGGACGGACGGCCCCGCTACGCCCACCCGTTGCTGCGGGACGCGGTACTCGCCTGCGTCCCCGCGGACCAGCGGTACGCGGTACGCGCGGCCGCGGCCGCGGTGACCCTGCACCGGGGCGCTCCCGCCGAGACGGTCGCCGGACACCTGCTGCTCACCGGACCGGTGGGTGAGCCCTGGGCTCCCTCCGTACTGCACGGCGCCGCCACCGCGGCCCTGGGAGCCGGACGGACCGACGACGCCGCCGCGTACCTGCGCCGCGCCCTGGACGAACCGCTCCCCGCCGAGCACCGGCAGAGGCTGCTGACCGAACTGGGCTCCCTGGAGTACGCGGGCTCCCGGTCCTCGGCCGCGATCCCCCGGTTCACCGAGGCGCTCGCGCTGGCGGGCACCCCGCGTGAACGGGTCAGCGCGGCCGTCGCCCTGGGCACCGCACTCGCCGACAGGGGCAGCACACGCGCCGCCCTGGAGGTGCTGCGCACGGCGGACGGCCAGCTCGCCGGCCACCCCGGCCTGGCGAGCACCCTGCAGGGCGCCACCCTCTTCCTCTCCGACCACGACAAGACGATCCGCCGGGAGATCTACCAGTGGCTGCGCCACACCGCGGACCGCAACCCGGAGCTGGTCAGCCCGGCCGCCCAGGCACTCCTGGTGCGGTACGCGTCCACCGCCGGACTGATCTCGGCGAAAGAGGCGATGCGCAGGGTACGGGTCCTGCTCGCCGAGCCGTCCGACCCGCTGGCGGAACCGTTCCTGCTGGGCGCGGCGGCCACGGTCGCCCAGTGGGCCGACGAGCTCGACGAGGCACAGGAGCTGGTCTCCCGCGGACTGGCCGGCCAGTCTCCCCACCTGCCGCACCCCATGCACCTGGCGCTGCTCGACGTACGCACCGACATCGCGGCCGCCCGGGGCGAGTTCACCCGGCTGCCGGCCGGTGACCCTGTCGGGCCCGACGGGGTCACCGAGCTCACCCCCGCGCACGCCCACACTCTGACCGGGCTCGTGGAGGCCGGCCGCACCACGGAGGCACGCCGGCTCGCGAACGCCTTCGACCTGCGGGAACTGCCCGACTCCTGGGGCCGCAACCGGCTCCTCTACGCCCGGGGCATCCAGCGCGCCTCGGACGGAGATCCGGCCGGAGCGCTGCACGACTTCCTGGAGTGCGGCCGCCGCCAGACCGAACGCCAGGTTGTCAGCCCGGTCGTCACCCCGTGGCGCACCGCGGCCGCCCAGTGCTGCCTGGGCCTGGGCAGCCCCGGACAGGCGATCGAGCTGGCCGAGGAGGAACTGCGCCTGGCCCGCGTCTGGGGCACCCCTCGCCCGGTGGGCCGCGCGCTGCGGATTCTCGGCACCGTCACCGGCGGGCGCCGCGGTCTGCGGCTGACCGAAGAGGCCGTGGAACTGCTGCGGACGGCGCCGGCCACGGCCGGGACCGAGCTGGCCGGCGCGCTGATCGCGCAGGGCAGGGCGCTGGCGGCGACCGGGGACCACGCCCGCGCCCGCACCTGCCTGCGCGAGGCGGGCGAGCGCGCCGAGCGGCTCGGCGCGGCGCGGCTGCGCGACCTCGCGGAACGGTCCCTGCGCGAGAGCGGCGCCCGCCCCGGCCCCCCGGCCCGCACCGGCGCACGCTCCCTCACCGCCAGCGAGCGCCGCATCGCCCGGCTGGCCGCCGACGGCCGTACGAACACCGAGATCGCCGACCTGCTGCACCTGGCCCGCCGCACCGTCGAAACCCATCTCACCCACACCTACCGGAAGTTGGGGATACGGCGACGCGTCGAGCTCCTCGCCTCACTGGACGCGGACTGAGCCGCCGCCCGGCTGCCGCCCCCGCGCACCCGGACGGTCCTCCGTCCCGCCCGGAGCGGTCAGGGCGTACCGGGCGGCCCGAGGAGCTCGTGGAGCTGGCCGAGGAGACGGTTCGCCGTGACGCGGTCGTCGGACGTGAGCGCGAGGGCGGCGGCCGACCGGTGGTGGGTGACCAGGCGGAGCGCCGTCGCGGCCTGCCGGGCGAACATCATCAGCAGGTCGAGCTCGCCCAGGCTGGAGCGGGTCTGCGGGGACGGGTCGAGCACTTCGAGGACGCCCAGCGTCTGGTGGTCGTGCAGCAGGGGTACGGCCATCAGCGCATCGGGCACGTACTCGGTGGACTGGGCGAAGTCGCGGTCGAACGCGGCGTTCTGGGAGAGCCGGTCGACGACCATGGGTTCGCCCGAGACGGTGACCCATCCGGCGATCCCCCGGTCGGCGGGGAAACGGCGTCCGACGAGGAACTCCTCGCCCTGGCCGGAGACGGCCTGGAACACCAGCTCGTTGGTCTCCTCGTCGAGGAGGAAGACGGAGCTGGCCTGGGCACCGAAGATGGCTCTCGCCACGTCGACGACCGACTGGAGCAGTTCGAGGGCGACGGGCTGGGCGGAGTGCGCGGCGGGCTCGGCGGCAGAGGACATCAGGCACCTTCGGGGCTGCGGTCGGGTACGCGGACGTTGGCTGCGGAGAGGTAGAGGGCGTTCTTCAACTGGAAGTTCGTCATGCGGGGGTTCGCGGAGAGGAACCTGGCACAGAGACCGGCGATGTACGGCGTCGCGAAGCTGTTGCCGGTACTGCGGATCGAGGTGCCGCCGAGCCAGGGCACCTCCACGTTCTGGCCGGGGGCGAAGAACTCCACGGGCGGGTGGGGGTTGTAGAGGTGCAGCCCGGAGTCGTCCTCCTGGTGGCTGCCGACGGAGATCACCGAGGCGAACCGCCAGGGGAAGCTCTCCACGGGCGAGTTGTGCGCGGAGGCGACGATCACGGTGCGGTCGAAGTAGGCGGCGTCCGCGAGCGCGTGCAGTTCCTCGACGAAGCGGGCCTTCGTGGTCGAGAGGCTGAGGTTGATCACGTCGAAGCCCTGTTCCACCGCCCAGCGGAGACCCGCGATGAGGATGCCGCCGGTTCCGGAGAAGCGTTCGCCGAGTACCCGGACGCTGTGGATCTCGCAGTCGGGTGCGGTGCGGCGGATGATTCCGGCGCAGGCGGTGCCGTGGCCGCAGGTGTCGCCGGTGTCGGTGGCCCGCACCTCGATGCCGTCCTCGCCCTGGACGGCGACCCAGGAGCCGCCGAGCGGGCCGATCATCGGATGGTCGCGTTCGACACCGGAGTCCACCACGCACACCCGGACCCCGCGCCCCGTGCCCTGGCGGGGCTGCTGCCGGCGGTCCGCGAGCCCTCCGTCCGCGATGACGGCGATGTCCTCGGGGCTCTTGTCGCGCAGGCTCCAGGTGAGCCCGCCAAGCCTGGTGGCGGCCTTGGGAGCGGTGGCGGTCATGTGGTGACTTCCCTTCTGCTCACGTCCGGCTCCCGTACGGATCCGGGCGCCGGGGGACCGCCGGGTGCGGTGCTGCCGGCCGGCAGCAGGGCCGCGGCCCAACGGACCCCGGGCGCATGCCCCTTCGTGCCGAACCACTGCCCCGCCCGGCCGGCCGCGTTCGCCGATTCCGGGCCGAGACCGAGCAGCCGCAGCGTGAGGGCCTCGTCCAGCGCGGCCTGGGCCCGTACGAGCGGGGAGTCCGTCCGGTCCGCGGCCCGGACGGACCGCGCGGCGAGCCGCAGGGCCCGGTCGGCGTCTCCCCGGCCCGCGGCGAGGCGCGCCCGCAGCCCGTCGTGGTCGGCGGTCTCGGCGTCGAGACCACCGTCCGCGACCGACTGCCCGGCGTCGCCGTCGAGGACGCGGCGGGCCTCCTCGGCGTCACCGGTGTCCAGGTGGAGCCGTGCGGACTCCAGGGTGATGGTGCGCAGCGGCGTCCGGGCCCCCAGTGCCCGGGCGGCCCGGGCCGCCTCGCCGAGCAGTCCGAGGGCGGCGGCGTGCTCGCGGGCGGCCGAGTGCACCGCCGCGCCGAAGAGCGGGAGGAAGACACCGGCCTCGGCGAAGCCGAGTTCGTCGGCGAGCCGGCCGGCGAGCGCGAGGTGTTCGCGGGCCGCGTCGTGCTCGTCCCGCAGGGCGAGGAGGACGGCCAGCGGAAGATTGAGCGTGACCTGTACGGTGCGCCGTCCCCGGCCGTGTTCGGCGAGGAGGGCACGGCAGCGGTACACGGCGGACTCCACCGGCTCGGGCCCCCGCCAGAGGGAGACGCCGATCGCGCCCAGGGCCGCGGCCCGTTCGGGTTCGGCGTCGGCCACGACGGCCCGGCGGAGCGCGCGGAGCAGCAGCCGGTCGGCCTCACCGTGGCGGCCCCGCCCCTGGTAGTGCTGGGCGAGCCGCAGGCACGCCCGGGCCTGTCCGAGGTCGTCCGCCGCCGCCTCGAAGACCGGCAGCACCGCCCGCGCGGCGTCCGGCACGGCGTCGGCGCCGGGGGCCGCGTCCACGGCGAGGGCGAGCCGCGCGTAGGCGCTCTCCTCGGGGTGGTCGAGGGCGGCGAGCGCCCTGGAGAGCAGGGTGCGACCCCGCTCGGTACGGCCGAGGGCGAGGTTGACCTCGCCGAGCCTTCGGGCGGTCGGCACGGTGGCGGACTCCCCGGGGAGGTTGAGGGCGTGGGCGCGGGAGAGCAGGTGCTCCGCGCGGAGGAGGTCGGAGCGGTCGAGGGCGCGGCTTCCCGCCTCGGCGAGCGCTTCCGCCGCGGCACGCCGCAGCGCCTCGGTGTCCGCGTCGGTGATGCCGAGCTCGCGCCGGTAGCGGTGGGCGAGTTCGAGGTGCTCGCCGATGCCCGCGGGGCCGGCGGAGCGGACCGAGGGGAGGGTCGCGGCGCCGGCGTGCAGGTCGGCGCGGGTGCGCTTGGACATGCACTGGTAGGCGACCTCCTGGACGAGCCCGCTCGTGAAGCGGTACGACGCGGGGTCGGCGGGCGGCGGAACGGGTTCGATCAGCCGGCGGCGGCCGAGTCCGAGCAGCGCGGGGCGGAGTGCGGGCGGGTCCAGGGCGGGCCTGCCCGGCGTACCGCGGACGGCGAGGTCGGTGAGCTCGTGGGCGGTGAACTCGCGGCCCAGCACGGCGGCGAGGTCGAGGGCGCCGCGGTCGACGGGGCCCAGGGCGTCGACCCGCGCGCCCAGGAGCGCCTGCACGGTCGGGGGCAGTTCGGGTGACCGCTCGGGTGACCGCCGAAGCCCGTTGCCGCCGGGTCCACCGGGGCCGGCCCCGCCGTGGTACTCGCGGCCGCCGTTCCCGCCGTCACCGTCGCCGCGGCCGCCGTTCCCGCCGTCACCGTCGCCGCGGCCGCCGTCGCGGCCGTCGCCTCCGTCGAGGGCGGAGAGCAGGTGCTCCAGGTGGAGCGGGTTGCCGCCGGTGCGTTCGAGCAGGGCGGGACCGTCCGGGAGGCGGTCGGCGCGGACGACGAGTTCGGCGGCGAGGAGCGCGCACTCCTCCGGGGCCAGGCCGGTGAGGGTCACCGCGGTGCGCCGGGAAGTGGACCAGGTCTCGGCAGCCTCGGGGCGGGCCGTGCAGACGACGAGCACGGCTGCGGCTCCGAGCCGGGCGACGAGCCGGTCGAGGACTTCCAGCAGCAGCGGGGCCGCCCACTGGCAGTCGTCGACGACGAGGACCACCGGCCGCCGGGCGGCGAGCGCGGTGAGCACCCGCAGGAGAGCGCCGCAGGTGTCGTCCACCGACGGGTTGGGCGTGCCGTCGAGGAGCAGGCCGCCTTCGAGCACGGCCAGGGCCTCGGAGAGGGCCGGGTGTTCCGCCGGGCCGACGGCGCGGTGCAGGGGGCAGGGGCAGGGGCGGTCGGTGCTCGCGCCCCGGGCGGTCCGGCGCGTCCCGGTGCCGTAGGGCTCGGTGCCGTAGGGCTCGGTGCCGTAGGGCTCGGTGCCGTAGGGCTCGGTGCGGTCGGGCACGGAGCCGTCGGGCTCGGAGCCCTCCAGGTAGGTGCCCTCGGGGGCGGAGCCGTCGAACCGGGAGCCGTCCGGGTCGGAGCCGTCGACCGGGGAGCCGTTCCGCACGGTGCCGGGGAAGGGAGTACCGGGGTGCGCGGGGCGGTGGTGCGCGGGGAGCAGGTCGGCGAGGGCGTCGGCGAGCGGGGCGAGGCTGCCCCGGCCGCCGTAGGGCCGGCAGCGCCCGGCGCCGTGCGTGGCGGCGGCCGCGGTGGTGCGTTCCAGCCACTCGCGGACCAGCCGGGTCTTGCCCTGTCCCGCCTCGCCGGAGACGGTGACCAGGCGGGCGCCGCCGCCCGCCGCCGTACCGGCCAGCGCCTCGTCCAGCGCCGCCAGTTCGCGCTGCCGGCCGACGAAGCGCAGGTCGAAGCGGCGCAGCGACTCGGGGTCGTCCTCACCGAGACCGAGCAGGCGGTGGGCGACGACCCGGTCGGTCTTGCCCTTGAGCACGAGGGGCCCGACCTCCTGGGCCCGGACGGTGGGACCGGCGGCGAGGAGGGTGTCCGGGCCGATCAGCACCTCGCCGGGTCCCGCGTTCTGTTCGAGCCGGGCGGCGATGTTGACGGTCTCGCCCGAGACGAGGGCCTGCCTCGCCGAGGAGTCGGATCCCGCGACGACCCGGCCCGTGTTGATGCCGATACGGACACCGAGGCGCACCCCGAGGGTGGCGTCGAGGTCGGCGTTGAGCCCGTCGAGGGCCTTCAGCATGCCCAGGGAGGCCGCCAGGGCTCGCCGGGCGTCGTCCTCCCGCACGGTCGGCACGCCGAACACGGCCATCACGGCGTCACCGATGAACTTCTCCACCGTGCCTCCGTAGGCCTCGATCTGACGGCCCATGAGTTCGAAGTAGCGCAGGGTCACGCCGCGCAGGGTCTCGGGGTCCAGGGCGCCGGAGAGCGCGGTGGACCCGACCATGTCGCAGAAGAGGACGGTCACCACCTTGCGCCCCTCCTGCGGCGCGTCCGCCGAACCCTGCGGGGGTTCGGCGCACGGCGTACCGCAGGACGGGCAGAACCGGGCGCCGGACGGAAGCGGCTGGTGGCAGTAGGTGCAGGGCATACCGGTCCACCTTCGGCGAGGTCGTCGGACGTGGGGACGGCCCCGTCGGGGCGCCCGCGTTCCCGGTCGAGTCAGAAGAGCGCGCCGCCGGCGATCTCGGCGTGGGCCTGCACGTCGGGTCCGGCCTCGTCGAGCCGGCTCTTGATGTCGAGGAGCAGGGAGAGTTCGTCCGGGCCGAGCTCCTCCAGGACCTCCTGCTGCTCCTCGGTGAAGGCGTCGAGGGAGAAGCCCGCATCCCGCAGCTGGTGCAGGACGTGCTGCCGATCGGTCATCACTGGCCTCCGGGTGCGGTGAGCCTGGCGAACAGACGGGTGATCCCGTCCGCGGCGTGGAGGGCGCCGACGGCCACCGCGGTGAGCTGCGCCCGGGTCAGCGGCAACTCGTCGAGCAGGGCGTCGAGGTCGGCGGCGTGGCCGCCGTCGAGCGCGGCGTGCTCGTGCACCGTGCGGAAGGCCGCCGCCGGCAGGCCGGTGTCCCGTGCGAGCCGCCTGGCCAGCAGGGGCGAGGGCGCGTGGTGTTCCAGGGTCAGGATGTAGCCGAGCAGGACGACCGGGTGGTGGTGCTCGATCCAGTAGTACTGGGCGCCGACGAGTTCGGCGACGACGGCCGGCGGCTGGGCGGCCAGGAGCGCGGCCGGGTCCCCTCCCGCGACGGCCAGGTCCTCGACGAGCCAGGCGTCGTGGTCACGTTCCTCCTCGGCGTGCGTGGCGAGGTAGCGCCCCAGCGGTCGGGCGAGCGGGTCGCCGGGAGCCTCCGCGCAGCGGCGGGCGGCCAGCTCCATGAGCGGTACGGAGGCCCGGACCAGCCCGTGCATGGCGGCGAGGTACCGGAGGTAGCGCGGCCGGAGCCCTTCGGGGTGCCACAGGGCCGCGCAGGCGGACCGCAGGGTGGGCGCGGCGAGCGCCAGCCTGGTGCGCAGCACGGCGGAGGCGGTGGGCGGGACCGGGGCACCGGCGGTCGCGGCCCCGGTCGGGGCCTCGGGCGGGGAGAGGGTCACGGCCGGCCCCCGCCCGGGGTGAGGGAGACCAGACCGGCGTAGTCGGAGGTGCCGTGGCGGCGGACGAACTCGATCGGCCCCTGGGCGAGTTGGGTGTGTGCGCTGTGGCGGTCGAGGAGCTCGCCGACCGGCCCGGAGCCGTCCCGCGCCGCTCCCGCCAGGGCGTCGGGCCGGTCGGCGAGCGCCCGGCAGGTCCCGCACCGTCCGAGGTCGGGCGCCCCGGGCGCGTACCGGGCGCTGAGGTGTCCCGGCCCCACGACCCGGAGCATCCGCAGCACGGGGGAGCCGAGGGAGCGGGCGCGCACCGTCTCCCAGTCGTCCTCGGCCAGGTGGCCGAGGAGCAGGTGGGCGGGTACCGGCCGGGCGTCCACCGTCCGCTGGCTGCAGCAGGCCACGACCGTGCCGTCGAAGGCCACCGTCGGCCAGGCGGCCATCGGGCAGGGCACCGCCGCACCGCCGTCCGGGCCGTTCCGCCGGACGGCCGCCCCGGTCCAGGACGCGGCGCGGCCGACCGCCCGGACGTCGTTCACCAGCATCGGCACCCGGTCGGCGAACTCGGCGCGGACGGCGGCGACCGCGTCGGCCAGGTACGGGTCCTCGGGGCCCGTCCCGGTCAGGTGGAAGCTCGCGGGAACCCCGGCGTCGAGGATGCGGTGCACGGCGGTGAACACGTCGGCGCGCGCCACCTCGCGTTCGTGGTGGACGTCGAGGCTGGCCGAGAAGTGGTCGGCCGCGGTGATCGCCCGCATGATCCGAGCGGGCACCCGCCCGCCGCCCCGGGCGAAGAACATGCCGCTCAGCAGGGCGGTACGGGTACCCGCCGCGCGGGCCAGCTCGGCGATGCCGGCGGCGAGACCGGGGCGCAGCAACGGTTCTCCGCCGGTGAGCAGCACGACCCGGGGGGCGTTGCCCGCGGTGAAGGAGGCGACGAAGGCGCGCAGCCGGTCCGCGGCCGTCTGCTCGCCCGCCGCGGTGGAAGAGGTCGAGCAGTGGGCGCAGGACAGCGGGCAGCGACGGGTGAGCGTCAGCAGGAGCCCGGCGGCCGGTACGGGTCGCAGTGCGATCAGCTCGCCCAGTTCCACGGGTCCTCCCCTTCCGCTCGGTCGTGCGGGGTCGTGAGCAGCGTGACACCGGCCGGTCCCGTACCGGTTGCCCACTGGTTTCCGGCTGGCATATCCGCAGCTCGGACGGGGTCGGTGACGGCCGGGGCGACGAGCGACCGGGCCGCGGGCAACTGGGCCGCGGCCGGTGGGGCGACCGCCCACGGGGCGGCCGTCGGCTCCCCGCGGCCGGAGAGTCCGCCGAGCTCCCGCAGATAGAGGTGGGCCAGCCGGGGCAGCTCGTACAGAGCCGCGTGCGCGGTGACCTCGGTCGACGGGGAGACCAGCGCCCCGGTGCCGATGAGCTGTTCCAGCAGGCGCAGCGCGGCCGGCTCCGGACAGTCGAGCGCCCTCGCGGCCTCGCCGAGGGTGAAGGGCCGGGCCAGCGGCAGCCGTCCGAGGCGGAGCAGCACGGATCTGCCGGGGTCCGTCAGGGTCCGCCAGCCGTCCGCCATCCGGTTGCGCACGGCGAGGTCCCCGACGGACAGTTCGTCCATCACCGCCTCCGGCTCGGACAGCCGGGCCGCGTACTCGGACAGCGGCAGATGGCGCAGGACGGCCAGCCGCTGGCCGCCGATCCGTACGGCGAGCGGCGAGAGTCCGCAGGCCTCCACGATCCGTCGGGCGGAGACGGGGTCGGCGTGGACGCGCGACGGTCCGACGATGCGGCCGAGGAGCTCCATCGCCTCCTCCACGGTCAGCGGCTCCACGACGATCCGGTGGGCCCCGGCCAGTCCCGCGAGCCACGACCGCGAGGCGATCACGGCCGCGCCGTCGCCGGTACCCGGCAGCAGGGGTCGTACGGCCGCCTCGCCGGTGGCGTTCTCCAGGAGCAGCAGCACCCGGTGCTCCGCCAGCCAGTCCCTCCACACCGCCGCCGCCTGCGCCGGGTGGTCGGGCAGCAGCGCCGTGACCCGGTCGAGCCGGGCGGCCCGGGCAAGCTCGCCGAGGACGTCGGCGAGCCGCCGGTCCGTGCCGTCGGCCCGGCGGAGGTCGACGAGGAGCCTGCCGTCGGGGAAGTCCTCGCGCAGGGAGTGCGCCAGATGGACCATCAGAGTGCTCTTGCCGGTACCCACCGGCCCCACGAGCACGGTGACGTGGCCCTTCCCGCCCCGCACCGCGTCCCGCAGCTCGGCCAACTGCTCCCGGCGGCCGGTCCAGTCGGGTGTGTCGGGGGGCAGCAGGGTTCGCGCGGGCGCCCGGCGGGGGGCGGCCGGCGCCGGCGGCGCGGAGTCGCCGGGGGTCTGGGCCAGCACTGTCCGGTACGCCTCCTCCATGGCCGCGCTCGGCGCGAGACCCAGCTCACGGGCGAGCAGTTGCCGCAGCGTCCCGTAGACGGCGAGCGCCTCGCTCTGTCGCCCGGCCCGGTGCAGCGCGATCATCTGCACGGCCCGCAGCCGCTCCCGGAGCGGGTGCGCCTCGACGACGTCGGCGACCGCCTCGGCGACCTCGGTGTCGCGGCCCCGTGCCGAGGCCAGCTCGGCCCAGGTCTCGTACGCGGAGAGGTAGCGGTCGGTCAGCCGGTCGGCCTCGCTCCGCAGCGGCTCGGAGTCCGACAGTTCCGTCAGGGGTGTGCCCTGCCACAGGTCGAGCGCCCGGCGCAGCAGCTCCACCGCGGTGTCCGGCCGGCCGGCGCGGGCGGCCTCGCGCCCCGCGGCGGTCAGCGCCCGGAACCTCAGGGTGTCGGCCTCCTCCTCCCGGACCCGCAGCAGATAGCCGCCGGGGGCGAGGTCGAGCCGGCCGGGCGCTCCGGCCTCGCACAGCAGACGCCGGAGCGCCCATACGTACTTCTGGAGGTTCTTGCGGGCGGTGCGGGGGGCCTCGGCGGGCCAGACGGTGTCGGCCAGGCAGTCCACCGAGACGGGGTTGTTGGGGTGGCAGAGCAGCATGGCCAGGACCGCCCGCTGCTTCAGCGGGCCGAGCGCCAGGGCCTGCCCTCCGCTCGTGACGGTGAGCGGGCCGAGCAGCGAGAACCGCACGGTACAGGGGAAGCCGTCGTCGGACACAGGCATGGGCACAGGCATGGGCACAGGCATGCGGGCATTCCTTCAGCGTCTGGGGGCGCGCGTCGGGCGGTGGGGGGCGTCGCGGCGAGGCGATGCGGTGCGGTGCACCGGGTGCGGTGCGGTGCGCTGCGGTCGTTGTCATGGCCGTCGTTGTCATGACCATCGTTGTAGCGGCCCCCTACCGCACGCATCGGTGTGCCGCCCCCATATTCGTGCGCGGCGGCCCACCTCACGTACGTGAGCCCGGTACGCCGACCGCGTACCGGGCTCCGGGCCGTCCGGCCCCGTGTCGTACGGCTCGCCTCAGACGGCGGCCGGGGGCCCGGTCGGGGTCCCGTCGGCCTCGGCGACCTCGTCGTCCACCGGCTCGTCCGCCTCGGCGGCGCGCAGGTCGCGGGCGGCGCGCACCGCCGCAGGACCGACCGCGCCGATGACGAGCAGCGCCGTGCCCGTCAGTACCCACAGAGCCGTACGGACCCCGAGCAGATCGCCCAGGAACCCTCCGGCCAGCGCACCGACCAGCACCGTCGACGAGGTGATGACCTGGAGGGCCGCCATCGCGCGGCCCATCATCGACTCCTCGACGTCGGTCGCCAGCACCGAGACCAGGGCCACGTTGGCCACCGCGCCGAAGAGCACGGGCAGGCCGATCCCCAGGGCGGCGCAGAAGACGGCGACCGGCAGCGGCCCCGCCGCCGCCGGCAGCAGCGCCGACGCCAGCAGCGCCCCGGCGAAACCCGCCAGCACCGTCAGCCGGGCGTCCCGCCCCGGACCCAGCAGCCGCCCGGCGACGGCCGAACCGGTCAGCCCCATGACGCCCGCCAGCACGAACGCGAGGCCGTACACACCGACCGGTACGTGCACCGTGCGCAGCAGGAACGGGCCGGTCAGGGTCGTCGCCCCGGCCAGCGCGGCCGCCGGGGCGACCAGGAAGAGCAGCAGGGCGCGGTGGAACGGGTGGCCGACGAAGAACTGGAGCCCGGCGGCGGCGCCCCGGACGCCCTCCCCCCGCTTCCCCGAGCCCGGCTGTTCCTCCGTACCCGGCCGGCTCTCCGTACCCCGCTGCTCCTCCGTACCCCGCTGCTCCTCCGTCCCCTGGTGCTTCTCCGTCCGGTCCGACGACCGCATGGACACCAGCGCAAGCGCGCTCAGGAGGTAACTGGCGGCGTCCGTGCCGAGTGCCGCCGCGCTGCCGAACAGGGCGATCACCGGGCCGGCCAGAATCCGGCCGACCAGAGCGGCGCCGAACTGCCCGGCCTGGAGCCGGGCCCGCGCCGGCCCGATCGCCTCCGCGCCCACCAACTGGCGCAGATGCACGAAGTAGAGGGAGCTGAGCAGGACCGCGAGGAATCCCTGCACGAGCCCGAGAGCCATCAGCCAGCCGATCGACGCCACCCCGTGACGCAGGCCCAGGGCCACCCCGCCGACCGCGGCGGCCGACAGCAGGTCCAGCAGCATCATCGCCCGGCGCGGACGGACGATCCGGTCCGCCAGTACTCCGGCGAGGAGGCCGAGCACGATGCCCGGCACCGTCGACGCCGCGCTGATCAGGCCGACCTGGCCGGCGGTGGCCCCGAGATCCGTCAGGGCCACGACCGGCAGGGCGATGGCGGTGAACACGGAGCCGAACGCCGTGGCGGTCTGCCCGCACCAGTAGAGGTTGACATCACGCCGCACAGACATTCGATACTCCAAAGAGGGGAGAAGGGGTCTCTTCGCACTCCCTCCGGGCGGGGCTGCCGGGCCCGGTCCGGCAGCCCCGGTCGGACACGGCCCGGCGACCTGAGCCCCGCCCGGAGGAGGGCGGCGGCACTACCCGGCTGCGGGCCCCCGCCCCGCGGGCGGTGCCGCCTCGGAAAGGGAGTCGACGGTGAACAGGGCATCCGGACGGGGCGTCAGCAGCTCGGTCAGGAAGAGCAGCACACCGGAGGAGCCGCTCCACAGGTCCGCGCTGAGGCGCAGCAGTTGGTCGCCGGGGAAGCGGGTCCCGGTGGCGTGCGGCACGGCGTAGCCGAACAGCTTCCGCGCGGTCCGCACCGCCGCCGCCCGGCTCTCTGCCGAGCCGGTGACCGCCGCGTGGTCGGCGAGGGCGAACCCCAGGCCCGACAGGCCCTGGAAGAGTCCCGGCATCACGGTGTAGGTGACGTCCATCACCGGCAGCAGCCGGGGCATCGCCGCGGCCAGCCGCTCGTCCTCGGTCACCGCCAGGTAGCGGGAGGCCACGTGCAGCATCCCCGCCGACCCGCAGTACAGGTACGGCATGGCACGGCGGTCCACCGCGGAGACGGGGAAGGTCATGCCCGCCTCCTCCGGGGCGGTCTCGCGGTCCAGCTCCAGGTGCAGCAGGTGCAGCCCGCGTTTCAGGAGCGTCCGGTCACCGCAGACCGAGGCCAGCTGCTGGAGCATCAGGGCGACCCCGGACGGCCCGTGGGCCAGGCCGTTCGCCTCGTCCCGGCCCAGCAGGGCCGTGAGTGCCCCGTCGTCCGGCAGGGCGCGGGCCAGCGCCAGCGCCCGCTCCACGTGGTGCTCGTCGCGGGTGTGGCCGTACAGCGCCAGGTGGCCCATCGCCAGACCGGCGGAGCCGCCGAACACGGTCGCGCTCTCCGCCGCCAGCGGGTGCCGGTCCGCGACCGCGAGGATGTCCCGCGCCTCGTCCACCAGCCCCTGGCCGGCCAGCACCGCGGCGATGCCGGCCACCCCGGCGTACAGCCCCGGGGCGAGGTCGCCCGCCTTCTCCAGGGCTTCTCGCCGCAGCCGTTCCAGCACCCCTTCGGGCAGCGGCCGGCCGGCCCGGTGCAGGGCGTGGACGACGCCCGCCGTGCCGTACGCCACGCACAGGGTGTTGGTCCGGTACCCGTCCGCGATGGTGGGGAAGACCCGCTCCGGATGTTCCGGGTCCGCCATCGCCACCAGCGCGTCGGCCACCGAGTCGCGCAGCGCGGCCAGGTGCGCCGGCGGGTCGGCGGCCACTTCCCGGGGTCCGGGCAGCGGCCCCTTGCCGCTCGGCGTGCGGTACTTCGTGACGCGCCGCCACAGGTGCTCCGGCACCGGGCCGGTCCGCTCGATGCCGTACCTGAGGTGGTCCAGCGCCTCCGGGTTGCGGGCCGCCACATGGTGGAACGGTGCCACGAGCAGCATCGCGAGGGCACAGACGCCGTAGTCGTCGCAGACCGACGGGTCCTTCGCGACCATCTCGGCCGGTGGCGCGTAGCCGGGGGTCCCCATGAAGGTGAAGCCCTCACCGGGGCGCTGGGCTGCCTCGAAGTCGACCAGCCGCACGTGGTCGTCGTCGTCGACGAGGACGTTTCCGGGGCTGATGTCGACGAAGAGGTAGCCGCAGGAGTGCAGCCGGTCGAGGGTCCGCTCGACCCCTTCGATCAGGGTGCGGCAGCGCGCGAAGTAGGCGGTGACGTCCCGTTCGGTCGCGCCGGCCCGGATCAGCGGGCTGGCGACGGCCATCCAGCTGTTCATCGGCCTGCCCTCGATGAACTCCGTGACCAGGAAGTCGTGTTCCCACGCCGTGAAGTGGGCCAGCGGCTCGGGGGCCAGCCCGGGAGCGAGCTCGTGGAGGGCCCGCAGGGTCTCCCACTCGGCGCGCAGCCGCGACCGGGACTCGCGGCCGTCGTCCTCGACGGCGGTGTGCGCCCGGGCCTCCTTGATGAACACGGGCCGGCCGGTGGCAGCTTCGTAACCCCGGTACGCGCCCCCGGCGTTGCTGTGCCGCACCGCCGCCTCGAAGACGAACCCGCGCATCGTCACCGGTTTCGCGGGACCCTTCACGGGCTTCGGGGCGGCCTTCACCCCTTTCGCGCCCGGTGTCTCCCCGGTGGCCTCCGCGGGTGGGGCGGCCGGGGCCTTCGGCGGCACCCGGAACGGGTCCGAGATACCCTCCGGCGGCCGGAACGAGGTCCCCCTCATGTCCTCCACCAGGGCGCCGTCCCCGTCCCGGGCCAGCAGTACGTGGGTTCCGTCGGCCCGCACGCGGGAGCGCGACACGAAGGCGCCGTAGCGGTAGTGGACCGTCCGGGAGTCGCCGTAGCGCCGGTCGGTGAGGATGAACGGCCCGTCCTCGTCGGCCAGTGCCTCGCGCAGTGCCTCCATCAGCCGCCGTGCCGAGGCCTCGTCGGACGGGTACGCCGCGATGAACTTGCCGCTCTGCGGCCGGGGGGCGTGCTTGTGGTGCGCCCACTGGTAGAAGAGCCGGCACGACAGGTGCTTGAACGGGACGTCCTGCTCGAAGCAGATCGCGGCCACGGCGTCGAGCACCGCCCCGAGTCGGTCCGGCTTCGCCGAGACGTGCACCTTCCAGCCGTCCTCGACGCCTTCCAGCTTCTTGCGGAACCACATGGTCCACACCGCCGACTCGACGCTCCGCCAGTCCGACGGGACCGGATCGGGGCGGTAGACCTCCCCCCGGTCGGCCGCCGACTCCAACGGCGCGTAGAACTCCGGATCGGCGACGGCGAACGCGAGCGGCTGATGCATGCTCTCCCCTTCTCTTCCCGCGGCTCCTCCCGGGACGGGCGGGACGGTTGCGCGGGACGGACACGGACACGGCCCGGAACGCCGTGGACGGGTGGCGGCGGCCCCGCGGTGGGCCCGCCCTCCCGGGTACGCCCCCGCCGTGACCGGCCCGGGGCCGGTCACGGCGGGAGACCGGGTACGGCTCAGATCTGCGCGTACGCGCAACTCACGGCGCTCGCGGTACTGCCGTGCGCCAGGACGTCGTCTTCCTCGTCGCCGCCGAGCTCCTGCAGCGGGAGAACGGTCTCGTCGGTACCGGTGGGCTCGATGTCGTCAGCCATGATCGTCTCCTCGTCGGGGTGTCAAGGACGCTTGCCAGGGGCGGCTGGGCACGCTCTTCCGGTCGCTCCGGAAGGCAACCGCCGCCACGCCCGCCGCCGTGCCCGGCCGGAGCCGGACACGGCGGGAGACCTGAGGACCGGCCGGAGCCGGAAGGATCAGTTGGCCTGGATCGCGCAGGCCGCGAGGCTCACCGTGCTGCCGTGCGCCAGGACGTCCTCCTCCTCGCCGCCTGCGAGCTCCTGCAGCGGGAGAACGGTCTCGTCGGTACCGGTGGGCTCGATGTCGTCAGCCATGATCGTCTCCTTGATCGATGTACGGAACGGTGGAGTGGTGCGCTCGCCCTCGCGGGCGGCCCCGGCCCGAGCCATGAGCCCTTCGCCGATGGACAGAACGCTAGGAGCGGCCGGTCCGGGATCGGACTACACGCGGTGCCCGATCGGTATCTCCCCTGGTCACCGCCGTCCCGGAAGAGGGGAACGGGCGCGGTCCTCCCCGGCCGGAAGGGAGACACGGGTGCGGTCCACCCGGCCGGAAGAGAGACGCGGGCGCGGTCCTCCCCGGCCGGAAGAGAGACACGGGCGCGGTCCACCCGGCCGGAAAGGGGCGACGGGCGCAGTCCACCTTGGGCGGAGGAGGCCGCGCCTACGGCTCCCCGGTCAGCAGCCGGGCCAGCGCGCTCAGCGCGGACCGGTCGGTGCGCCCCGTCTTCCGGACCAGTCCCGCGATGTGCTTCTCCACCGTGCGCCGCGAGATGGAGAGACGGCGCGCGATCTCCGGATTGCTCGGGCGCCCGGACGCCAGCAGAGCCAGAACCTCGTACTCCCGCGGGGTCACACCGAGTTCGCGTACGGCGGCCGGAATCCGGTCCCGGCCGGCCCGCCGCTGCCGGACGCCCGCGCCCGACCTCCGCAGCAGGGCCCGGCAGGTCCCCGCCACCGCGGTGACGCCCGTCGTGTGGAAGTACTCCTCGGCGGTCCGCAGCCACGCCACCGGATCGCCCCAGCCGTCCTCCAGCGCGGCCTCGGCCACCAGCCGCATGCCGAGGTGGTGGGCGGCCGGGAAGAGCGCCGCGTAGGCGTCCCGGACGGTCGCGAGGACGGCCGCGGCCTCGCCCGCCCGGCCCTCGCGTCCCAGCAGCACCGCCTCGGCCAGCAGCAGGAACTGCCGGTTCCAGGCGAGTTCCGCGGCGGGCGCCCCGGCGTACTCCCGGTGGGCCGCCCGGCCGGCCCGGCCGGCGAGCACGTCGAGGAGCGGCGCCAGCCCGTGGCTCCCGGACAGGTAGAACACCTGGGGCTGGGCCGCCTCCCAGGCGGCGACCGCGGCCAGTTCCTCCAGCGCGGCCGGACGGTCCTCCTCCATCAGCGCGCAGAAGGCCCGGCACAGGCCGAGGACGACCGGGGTGAGGAAGGAGTCCGCCCCGCCGGCCCGGTGGAACCGCTCCAGTTCCTGGTCCATCCCGGCCCGGTCCCCACGGTGGGCGGCGAGCGTCGCCGAGGTCAGCAGGAGGTAGCGGTGGGTGGAGAGGTTGTGCAGCCGCTCGGTGGCCCCGAGCGAACGGTCGACGGCCTCCCGGGCCTTCTCGTACTCGCCCCGCAGCACCGCGTGCATGGCGAGCATCCCTTCGGTGTCCTGGGTCAGCACGATCGCACCGAGCGCCCGCGCGGTCCGCCGCGCCGCCTCCATCCGGACCGAACTCCCGGTGCGCATGAACGCGTTGACGCCCAGCCGGACGAGCGCCCCCACCCGCCACAGCGGCAGAGCGTGTCGCTCGGCGACGGCCAGCATCCGTTCCAGACACGCGTCGGCGTGGTCGAAGCCGCGTTCACGGCCCAGCAGCGCCAGCAGATGCCAGGCCTGGCACGCCACCACCGGCAGCGGTGCCCGCTCCGCGACCTCGACGGCCCGGCGCGCCGAGCGCTCGGCCTCCTCGGTACGGGTGGCCAGGTCCGGTGCCCCGCGGTCCGGCGCCCCCGGCAGCAGCGCGAGGTGGCCCTCGACCACGGCGAGAGCCGCGCCCTGCCCGGACATCCCGGTGGCGGTCCCGCCGTCGTCCGGCATCAGCGCCCGCGCCGCCGCCAGTTGCCGGCGCACGTCCGGGCCGCGCTCGGCCAGTACGGCGTCCCAGGCGAGCCGGAGGTGCAGGTCGACCCGGCGGCCGGCGTCCAGCGCCTCGGGACCGGCCATGCCCAGGGTCTCGGCGAGCGCGAAGGCCCGCTCCAACTCCCCGGCCCCCGCGAGGGCCTGAGCGAGACACTCGACGACGGGCGCCCGGTCCGGCGCCGGAGCGAGCTCGGCCGCCCGCTCGAACAGGGCGACGGCGGACGCCCAGGCCCCACCGGCCCCGGCCCGCCGGCCGGCCTCCGCGTAGGCGGCGGAGGCACGCCCGCGCTCCCCGGCCGCGGTCCACAGCTCCGCGACCAGTTCGCACCGCTCGTCCGCGAGCAGCGGATCGGCGCTCTCCAAGGCGGTGGCCGTACGCCGGGCCAGGGCGGCGCGTTCGGGCGGGGTGGGCACGGCGAGCAACGCCTCGGCCGTCAGCCGGTGCCGGAACGCGTAGCTGTCGTTCCCCCCACCGGACGGTACGACGAAACCCGCGCGCACGGCGGCCCGCAGGCGGGCGAACAGATGCTGCTCGCTCACCCCGAGGGCCATGCGAAGGGTGGCGGCGGAGAACCGCGGCCCCAGGCACGCGGCGGTCAGGAGCAGATGGCCCACCAACGGGTCGAGCCGGCCCAGCCGCTGGGCGTGGCTCTGCACGACCGACCCCGGCACACCGGTGGTCACATCACCCGCCGCCACCGTGCCGTCCGCAGCCACCCGCACCGCACCCGACTCGACCATCGCGGCGAGCAACTCCTCGACCAGGTAGGGGTTGCCGCCGCCGTGCTCGGACAGCCGGTCCACCACGGCGGCCGGCACGCGGTCCTCCTCGACCTCCAGGCATCCCGCGGCGACCGCCCGTACCCCCGGGGTGTCCAGCGGGCGGAGCGTCAGCACGTCCGCCGTACGGCCGCGTCCCGCCTCGCCGACGAGGTCGAGCGCCGCACCCGACTCGGGTCGCAGTGTGGCGACGATCAGCACCGGGAGTGCGGCGAGGTTGCCGGACAGGTAGTCGACGACGGCCAGCGTCTCGTGGTCCGCCTCGTGGAGGTCTTCCAGCACCAGCAGGCAGCCGCGTTCCCTTCCGAGCACGGCCAGCAGGCGCAGCAGCGCCTCGGCGAACTCCACCATGCTCTCCGGGTAGGTCGCCTCCGCCCGCCGCCACTCGGGCACCACCCGTGCGAGGGCGGGGCGGTAGGGCTCCAGCTCCGGGTCGGCGGGCAGCCCGCCGACCCTGGAGTACGAGGCGAGCGCCTCGGCGAGCGGCCGGAGCGGTCCGGTGAGCCCCGTCGCACTGCTGCGTCCCCGCAGTACGCGCACCCCGAGTCCGGCAGCCCGGTCCGCTCCTTCCCGGGTCAGCCGGGACTTGCCGATGCCCGCCTCGCCCAGCACGAACACGGTGCCGCCCCGGGACGCCCCCAGCCGCGCGAGGGCCTCGTCGACGACGGCCAGCTCGCCGGACCGGCCGACGGTGACGGGGGACGTGACGCGCATGGCGGAACCTCCGGTCTGGTCGCGGCCCGCGGTCCGGCGGAGCGGCCCGGGGCGTCAACAGCAGGTCTGCGTCAGGGTGGTGGGGTTGCGCTGTCCGGGTCCCGCGCCCGACAGGAGGTCGGCCCGACGGCTCAGCCCGCCACCGCCGCCGAGCCGCACACGGTCGGCGGGGTGGCCCACGCCACCGTCCCGCCGCGCCGCCGGGGTCTCCCGGACGCGGGCGCTCTCCCTCTGGTTCATCGCGCACTCCGTTCCTCTTCGAAGAATCCGGCCCGTGCGGCGGGCAGGACGCCCGCCCCGGCCGGTGGTCCGTCACCCGGTGACCGCAGCAGCAGCACCGAGGGCACCCGCGCGGCGAAGCCCAGCCGCAGCAGGGTGTAGCCCGTCCCGGCGAGCCCGTGGAGCAGCCCGGGGACGACCGTCCCGCCCGGAGTCCCGTACCGGAGCGCCCCGCGCTCGACCGCCGAGACGACCGCGGCGGCCCGCCACGCCCCGGCTCCGGTGGCCGTACGTGCTCCGGTCGGCCGCCCTGCCGCTCCGGGGGCGGCGGCAGGGTGGAACAGCAGCTCCAGCACGCCGGATTCGCCGTGGCACAGCCCGTGCGCGGGCAACGGTCCGTCGCGGTGCGCGGCCCGTACCGCGCTCGCGAGCCGCGCCGACAGCACCGCGTCGGCGGCGGCCTGCCCGGTGTCGGCCAGAGCCAGGGCAACCCCGGGCGCGCCCCGGCACCAGCCGGGCGGGCCACCGGCGCGGCCGTCCGCCGCCGCCCGCAACGCCGCCACCCGCAACGCCGCCGCCCCGGCCCGCCCGTACCGCGCGTCCCCGCCGGCCTCCGCGTACCGCAGCAGCGCCCAGCCGACTCCTGCCCGGCCGTCGGCGAAGCCCGGGCGGACCGGCGGTGGCGCGTCGAGCAACCGCTCCGCGGCGAGGGCGGCGGCCCGTCGTGCCGGGGCCGACCCCGTCATCCGGTCAACCGCCAGCAGCGCGGCCAGCCCGCCCGCGGTGCCACCCGCCACCCCGGACTCCTCCTCGCGTTCGATGGCACGGCCGACAAGGGCCACGGCAGGCTCGACCAGCCCGCGGACCTCCGCGTCGTCCAGGCAGGACGCCACCGAGGCGGCCGCGTACGCGATGCCGCCGAGCCCGGCGAACCCGCCGGACCCCACGTGCCCCAGCTCGTCCGGGCGGCGGGCCAGGGCGGCCAGCAGACCGGGCAGCGGGCGGAGCGCCTCCCGTGCCGCCTCGGCGTACCGCTCCTGCCCGGTGTGGTGGGCGAGCCGTGCGAGGAACAGCGCCACCCCGGTCCAGCCGCTCCCCAGGTCCGCGCCGAGCGGCTGGAGGCGCCAGTACCGGTCGCCCAGCAGTTCCAGCCCCAGCCAGTTGGCGGTCCCCGCTCCCCGGTACGCGTCCATGAGGAGCCGGTCCCCGATGGTCCGGGCCGCGTCGAGCAGCCGCCCGGGGTCCGGCCGGGACCAGGTGCCCGGCCGGTGCGGCGGACCGCAGCGCCCGGCCGGTGTCCGGCGGACCACGCGCGGCAGGGGCGGCCGGGCGCCGCCGTGCGCCTCGGTGCGCGAGCGTCCGGCCATGGCCGCGCGGACGATCCACTCCTGCCTCGCACGGTCCTGAGGGCCCATCGCCCGGATGCGCTCCGTGACGACGTCGAGCCCCGGCCGGCCGAGGGCGCCCGCCACCCGCCGCCCGCTCGCGGTCCACAGATCGGCGCGGCCCGGACGGGCGGTGAACAGCGGTACGTCACCGTTCCACAGCTCCGCGATCTCGTCCTCCACGAGTTCCGGCCGGCCCGTCGGCCACCCGTCGCCGTCGCGCAGCGCACCCAGCACGACGTCGCGCTCCTCCCACCCGCGCAGCAGGTCGGGATGGGTCGACTCGTCCAGCAGCGTCGCGTACACCTGGGTGGCCCGCACCACCACCCGTACCTCGTCGTCCGCACAGAGCGCCAACGGGCCTCCGGGGCGCAGAAGTTCGTCGCGATGTGCCAGAAGGGTCCGGTATCCGGCCCGGAAGCCGGCCAGCAGCGCACCGAGGTGCTCCGCCGGATCGGCGACCGCCCCGCCGAGGCGTGGCCGGTTCTCACCCCCGGCGAGCGGTCTCCGTACGCGGACGAGCCGCATCGTGTCGGTACCCGCACCGGCCCAGCCCACGACGTCCAGCGGTGTCGCCACTCCGGGGTCGCCGCCCACCCCCGAGACGTCCCGGACGTCCGCGTCGCCGATCCACAACCGGGGCAGCAGTCCGGTGCGATGGACCGAGGCCTCCAGGGCCGCTTCGGCCGGGTCCGGCCGGCCGGCCGCCGGCTCCGGCGGGTGGAAGAGCGTCTCCACGTCCACGAGGACGGGCTCGTCCCGGCAGGCGACCAGGTTCTCGTGGTGGAGGTCCGTGCCGCCCACCGCGTGTGTCAGGGCGAGCAGCCCGCCCAGCCGCAGGTAGAAGCGGTCGACGTCCGCGGTGGTACGGCACTCGCCCGGTGCCACGAACTCCGCCCAGCCGTGACCGGGTCGCTCGACGACGGCCGGGACGCGCAGGGCCGGCAGCCCGGACCGGGCGTCGAACCAGCGGAGAAGACCGGCGAAGCGCCGGTCCACCGCGAGCGGCCTCGGCTTGTGGACCACCCGGCGGCCCGTCGCGAAGCGCAGTACCGCCACACCCCGGCCCTGCCGGTGGCCGTCGCCCACCAACCCGTGCACCTCGACCAGTTCGCCGGGGTCGGTGCCGTGCAGCAGACCCGCCACGATCAGGGCACGGTCGGCGGCGAACCGCTCCAGAAGCTCGGAGAACGCCGCGGCGGCGTACAGACCGATCTGCCCGACCAGCCTCCCCAGCACCGGGTACCTGACGAACAGCCGTACTCGTTCGCACTGTTGGGCCGACAGGCGGAGGAACGAGCGGAAGCGCAGCCCAGGTGTGTCCCCCTCGGTCCGCCCGTCCGCGCCGGCCGTGTGCAGCTCCAGGACGAGAGCACGGGCGGCCGTCCCTGCCAGCCGGCCCGCCAGCTCCTCGGTCCACCGCGCCCGTACGGAGGCGGCGACCCGCTCCTGTTCGGGCAGCGGCCGTGCCGCGTGCCGCGCGAACGGCTCCATCAGCGCGGCGAATCCGGTGAGGCCGGGCAGTTCGCCGTCCGGCAGTACCAGCGGCTCGTCGCGTGCCACGGCCTCTTCCACGAACCGGGCCCACTCCGGGCGGACGCCGGAGGTCCGGTCGCCGGGAGCGACGGCCCGCAGCCACCAGCCGTCGGGGAACACCGCGGACGCGTGGGCGGTCAGTCCCGGGGACACCGCGGTCATCCGGCCCACCCATTGGCTCCAGCACACCTCGCCATGTGGCTCACCACTTCCTCCCCCGGCGTCCCATGTCCTCCCGCATGCCGCGGGCGGCACGCGGGGTACCGGTCCGTACCGGTATCCGCGTGCCGCCCCGGCCGTTCACGCCCGGACCGACCCGCCCAGCCGGCCCGGCGTGACCAGCCGGCCCGACCCGCCCAGCCGGCCCGGCGTGACCAGCCGGCCCGACCCGACCAGCCGGCCCGGCGTGACCGACCGGACCGACCGGACCGACCGGACCGACCGGACCGATCCGACGGGCGTGATCAGAGGGTCGTCTCGATCTCGATGGTGAAGCAGCTGCCGAAGACGCTGATCCAGCTGCCCCGGTTCGTGTATCCCAGCGCCTCGGTGTCCACCGCGGTCTCCTCAAGTCCCTGAAGGGCCAGAATCGCGTTCATGGTGCTTCCTCCTCCTATGTGTTCCCGCCGGCCGGCCGCTCCGGCCACCGGAAGTCTCAGGGAGTGCCCGGCTCGGGGAGCAGCGGCACACCGGGTCCGTCGAGCACCCGGGCGAGGGCCAGCAGCACACCGGCGCTGCCCGATCCCAGGTCTGCGTGGAACCGCTCCTCCGCGGCACCGAGCACCCGCAGCCCGTCGGGGTGCCGGATCGCGTACTTGGCGAGCCCGGTGGCGACGCGCAGTGCCGTCGCCCGCTCCCCCGACCCGCCGGAGTGCCCGGCGTCCCGGGCCCGCTCGGCGTGCTCGGCTCGCGCGGCGTACTCGGCGTACTCGGCCAGCGCGTACACCGGACCGGCGAGGCCGGAGTGCAGGCCCGGATCGACGGTGCAGGTGAGCCGGCACATGGCCACGACCCGCGGCAGGTCTCGCACGCACCGCTCGTCGCCGGTCGCCGCCGCCAGTCGGGTGAGCGCCAGGCCCACACCCGCGGAGCCCTCCGCCAGGTAGGGCAGTATCCGGCTCTGCGTGGTGTCCCGGAACACCAGCCCGTCCGCACCCCCGTCGGCGGCCCGGTCGAGCTCGGCGTGCATGAGCGCGACCGCGCCCCTCAGATAGCGCTGTTCGCCGGTGTACGCGCCGAGGGTCTGCAGGAACAGGGCCGTCCCGGCGAGTCCGGACGCGAGTCCGGGAGCCCCGGCGCCGGACAGCAGCCGCCGGGGGTCCTCGGCGACGAAGGCGTCCGCGATCCCGGCGGCGAAGGCCAGCCGGCGGTCGCCGCCGAGGCGGGCGTGGAGCGCGACGTGGGCGAGCCCGATGCCGGCCGCGCCGTGCGCCAGCCCGGCGGAGGCGAGACTGAGCGGGTGGTCCGGGACGGTGTCGAGCACGTCCCCCGCCTCGTCAGCGAGGCCCAGTTCGGCCAGGACCCAGGCGATCCCCGCCGTACCGTTCTGGAGGCCGGGTGCCAGCAGGGCGACGTTCTCCAGCGCGTCCCGGCGAAATCTGGCCACCAGCTCGTCCGGGACGGCGGTGCCGGACCGCAGCAGGGCGTGGAGCACCCCGGCCGTCCCGTGCTCCAGGCAGTGGGTGTTCACGGCGTAGCCGCGTGGCGCCGGCGGAAACACCCAGTCCCGGCCGTCCGGCCTCGCCATGGCGAGCAGACCGGCGGCGAGTCCGGCCCGCAGACGCTCCAACTCCCCCTCCGGATCCGCGTCGAGAGCGGCTGCCGACGGCAGGTCGTGCACCGGGGCCGGAGCCCCGACGGCGGCGGTGTCGACGTGGTAGCGGGTCACGGTGCGCCACAGCTCGGCGGGGACGGGGACGAGCTGTTCGAGGTCCCGGCGGTAGAGCTCGGTACGGCCCACCGGGTCGCGTACCAGCTGCTGGGTCAGCGGGAAGAGCGCGAACTGGGCCAGCCCGGAGAATCCGTACTCGTCGTCCTCCACACCGGCAGCCACCTGGGCCGGTGTCGGTTTGTAGCCCGGGGTGCCCAGCGAACTCGGTTTCTCGTCCAGTGGGTTGGCGGTCTCGAAGTCGATCAGGCGGACGTCCAGGTCGTCGAGGACGACCACGTTGCCGTGACTCAGGTCGCCGAAGCGCAGTCCGATCCCGTGCAGCCGGTCGAGGGCGGCGCGGAGACTCGCCAGCACGCGTTCCACCCGGTCGAGGTACTCGGCGTGCCGGGCGGCGGCGACGTCGAACCGCCCCATCGCGGTGTGGGTGGCGACCCACTGGACGAAGCCGGTTCCCTCGACGAACTCGGTCACCAGGAAGTCGTGTTCCCATTCGGTGAAGTGGTCGAAGGGTTCGGGGCAGAGTCCGGGCGCCAGGGCGTGCACCCGCTCCAGGGTCTCCCACTCGCGGCGGAGCCGGCTGCGGGAGTCGGTGCCGTCGCCCATGAACCCGTTGTACGCGCGGGCCTCCTTGACGAACACCGCACGGCCGGTACGGGTGTCGGTGGCCCGGTAGGTGCCGCCGCCGTTGCTGTGCCGGATCACCCCGGTGACCTCGTACCGCCCGTTCAGCAGGATCGGTCCGGTGTGGGGCGGCTCGGGAACGGCGAACGGGTCCTCGACCCCGGCAGGCAGGACGAACTGGGCGGAGCGCACGTCGGGTACGTCCCTGCCCTCTCCGTCGCGCACCAACTGGAGCGTGGTGCCGTCCGGTCGCAGTCGGGAGCGGCCACGATGGGCTCCGTACCGGTACTGCACGACACCGCTGTCGCCGTAACGGCGGTCGGTGAGGATGTACGGACCGGTCTCGCCCTTCAACTCGACCGAGAGCCGCTCCATCAGCCGCCGGGCAGTGGCGACTTCGGGCGGATAGATCGCGATGAACTTGCCGGCCTGCGCCCGGTCCACGTGCTTGTGGTGGAACACCTCGAAGAAGAGCCGCGCGGAGAGGTGCTTGAAGACCAGCCCCTCGTCGAAGCAGACCGCCGCCACCGTGTCGAGCGTGAACCTCAACCGCTCCGGTCTGGTGGACACATGGACCTTCCAGCCCTCGTCCACGAGCACCGGTTCGGCCGGCCGCCAGTAGGTCCAGATCCCGTCGCGCGTACCCGCCCACCCGCCGGGAATCCCACGCGGAGCGTACGTCTCGCCCACGTCCGAGGCCCGGTCCAGCGGAAGGTAGAACTCCTTGTCCGCCAGCGTCAACCAGAAGGCCTGCATCGTCGCTCCTTCACGGGTCCCGATCCCCCCGGGGGGCACGACCCCGGCGCAGGAAGCAGACGCTAGCCAGACGTCCGTCCCACCCGCAGCCACCCGTTCGGGGGGCTTGCGGCGGCGGGGGCGGAAGCGGATACGGGGGCGCGGGAGCCGCACGGGACGGGTGGTTTCCGGCCACGGTCGGCAGGACGCCGCACTGCCCCGAGACGTACGGAAGCAGCCACGCACGTACGGATGCCGTACGAGGTATGTGCACCGGGCGCCGCACTCGGTATCGTCCTGCGACGGCGTCGGGGCAGCCAGGAAGGACGGTCCGTGAGGAGTTCGGGGGATGCGGGACCCGCGGTTCTGGGGGAACTGCGCTCCGCCGCGGCCGCACATCCGCTGGTCAACCTGACCGGCCCGCTCGGAGTCGGCAAGTCCGCGCTCACGGCCGGTCTCCCCGGCGCGGCGCGGGTGGACCTCGACCGGCCCGACGGACCGGCGGCGTTACGCCGGGCGCTCTCCGAACCGGCCGGGCCGACGCTGGTCGTGGACAGCGTCGACGGACGGGCGCGCCGCAACACCCTGTACGCCGAACTCGAACACCCGGACCACCGCTGGCCGACCCTGGTCGTGGTCAGCCGCCGACCGCTCCTGTCCGACCCCCGGTGGACGCACTCGGGCGCGGCCACCGTCGCCGTTGCCCCCTCCGAGGAGCGGATCGCCGCACAGGCGGCCCCCGTGGCCGACCCGGACGGCCGCGCCGTCGTCGTCCAACTCGCCGGCGGCATCCCCCTGATCGCGGACGCGGCCCGCCGCGCCCTGGACACCGGTATCCCGCCGACCGCCCTCGGAGCCGTAGCCGACCAGGTGACCGAGGAGATCCTGGAGCGGCTCGGCCGCGAACTCCCCGGCAGGCAGTGGCGCCACGCCCTGCGGCTGCTCGCCACCGTGGGGTCCGGGGACGAGAGACTTCTGCCGGGGGGCCCCGACCACTTCTCCTCACTCGCCTCGCTCAGCGTCGTCGAACGGGACAGGCTGGGCCTCCGGATCACCGAGCCCTTTCGGACCCTCTTCGAACTGGCCTACCGGTGGCGGCGGCCGGAATCCCACGAGAGCGCCCGCATCCGCGCCCGTGACTACCGCCTCGCCCTGCTCGCCGGCGCCCGCGACCCCGCCGAGCGCGCCGCCCTCGCCGAACAGGGCCTCTTCCTCAGCGCCGGCCCCCTGGTCCGCCGCACCCTCTTCCCGGCCGACGCCCGTGCGGTGCGCGTACGCTCCGCCGTCGCCGCGGATGCCGCCGACATCGGTGGGCTGATGCGCCAATGGGCCGTCCACAGCGGCTTCGACCCCCGCCGCTGCGACCGGCTGACCGAACGCTGGGCCGGTGACGACATCTCCTCCTTCCACCTCGTGTACGACCGGGACGACAGGGCCATCGGCATCGCCGGCCTCATGCCGATAGACGAGCGCACGTCGACAGGCATGGAACCGCTGCTCCAGCAGCACAGCGCGGCGGCGGCAGCGGGCGGCCACTTCCTCGGGGCCGCGCACTGCCCCGACCCGGCCGTCCGCGCCATCCTCCTGCGCCATCTCCTCCAGCACGCCTCCGGCGGCCCCCTGGTCGTCTCCACCGCCAACCCCGAGTACCAGGGCCTGGTGAACAGCCTCGGCTTCCGGGTCCACGGCTCCATCCGCGACGACGTCTTCCACTGCGGCCGGCCCCCGGCGGTCTACAGCAACGACTTCTCCGCCGCCGCGCTCCCCTGGTGGCTCGGCCGGCTCAACGCCGAAGGCAACGGAAACCCGCCCCGGCCCCCGGCCCGCCCCGTACCCCGCATCGCCCCCAAGGAGCTCCAGGTCCTGCTGGACTACGTGTCCGGGATGACCCTCAAATCCGCGGCCCGCCGGGCCGGCATCACCCCCAACACGGCCAAGGACTACCTCAACCGGGTCAAGTCCAAGTACCGGCTGGCCGGAAGACCCGCCTACACCAAGATCGACCTGGCCCACCGCGTCCACGAGGACGGCCTCGGCCCGGTGGCCCCGGAAACCTCGACCCCCCAGATCGAGCCGTACCGGGGTACGCGCTGAAGAAGCCGGAGCAGCATGCCCCTGCACCGGTCCCGCGCGACGATCCGCAGGGCGATCCGGCGCGGATCGCGGGCATGAAAAAGCCCCAGGTCACGGCGAGTGAGTCCTGGGGCAATTCCGAGCCGCCTTCGGGATTCGAACCCGAGACCTACGCATTACGGGGCCCGCAAGATCATCCTGGATGACGCGGGGCGGGGCCGCCGAATCCAGTTTCCGCTGATCCGCGGCTTGCAGCCCTGATCGGCCTGACGGCTCGTCCACCCTGGTGCGACCCAGTCCGCTCACGCAGCGCTCACACGCATCGGGGAGGCCGCCTGCAGAAGGGGGTCAGACCCTGCCGAGGTCGACCTCCACCGCGAAAGGCGCCGAAACCTTGACGACGCCGGTGAACACTTCACCGTCCCGGTAGACCCTGGCAGCAGGGTCCAGAACGTAGGTGTACACGAGAGGGACACCGGTGGCGGCCTGCTCGACCCTCCAGTAAAAAGCGATACCGGACTTGGCGTACTGGTCCGTCTTCACGATCCGGTCGGTGGTCTCCGATCCCGGTGAGACAACCTCCACGACCAGGAGCACGTGCTCAGGACGGGTGGGCGTGATGTCAATCGTGTCCGCGCGGTACACAACGACATCCGGGCGCCGATTCGTGAGCGGGACGTCCTGGAGACGGACGTCGAAGTCGGTATCGGCGTTCCAGTCAGGCCCCGCAGCCGCCTCCAAGGCATTCGCCAGTATCCGAGCAAGCCGGTTGTGGCGCTTGGAGGCACTGGGACTCACAACGACCATCCCGTCCACGATCTCGATCCCCGCACACTGCTCCTCGGACCAGGAGTCGTACTGCTCCGCAGTGATCTGCTCGTGCATCCACGCGGGGGCTGCCATCTCGGCAGTCATGACGCACCTCCCGGACACCATGCGGGCGGGCCCGATCCCGCTGAACTCAGCGTACTGTCTCAGCTCCCCCGGCACGTGGGACGCCAGAACAGCCGGCACACGTGCTTCGGCCGTCCAGCAGGAGACAGCGGAGGGTGGTCGTCCCCGCTGCCGCGGGAGAGAAGGAGACGGCAACCGGTATCCCTGGGGGCAGGTTTTCGCGCGCATCCCATGCCGTCGTGTCGGGGTTCGCTGCCCGGAAGAAGCGGTTCTGCTCCAGCGCCAGGCCCAGCTCACCGACGCCGCCGCAGCCGCAGCCGCAGCCCGTGACATGTTGGCTGCCCGGCTCGCCACCGCAAGCACGGAGCACCATCGTGCATTCGGCCTGCGCCGCTACCGCCGCTTCGTCGCGACGGGCCACCGACCGGAGACCGAAGGCGGGCGAGACTCCGTGTCTACGGGTCGATCCCTGCGCTCACGCATGCTCACGCACAAGGTTCCGCCCCCCCCTGACGCCTGTCCGCTCAGGTAGAGGACATGAAAAAGCCCCAGGTCACGGCGAGTGAGTCCTGGGGCAATTCCGAGCCGCCTTCGGGATTCGAACCCGAGACCTACGCATTACGAGACCGTGAGCGGTCGTGCCGCATGATGCTTCGCCGTGCTACTGAGTGACGTTCTGCCTGATCAGAGTGTTTGTTGCTGGTTGTACTGTACTGGCCGTTGTTACGTCGTCCAAAGGTGTCCGGCCACCGACTGGCCACCGGAGCGGCTACCGATGACGACAAATCGGAGCTCCGGGAGGGTTGTAGGTCTTCTACAGTTCCTCCCGATGATGACGATTACAGTAATCCAGCGGGTGCTCGCCGAACCGGTCTGGGCGAAGAAGCTCTCGACCAAGGACCGGCGCGGCCTGACCGCGCGCTCTTCTGGTCGTACATCAACCCGTACGGAACCGTCCGCCTCGACATGGAGAAGCGGCTCGACCTCGCGACGGCAGTCAGTCCCTGATCAGTCCGGCCTGTCAGCGCAAGCGTTGCCGGGTGCCTGTATCTGCGGAGAGCCTGATCGCGTCAAGTAGGCGGTGCAGTCGCAGGCCAGCATCGAAGTCTGGGACGCTGCGTGAGCCGGTACGGAGGTCGAGGGCAAGCCGGGCATACATCTGGGCCACGTTGAAGCTCTCGGCGGCGGGATCGAGCCCGGAAGTCCAGCGGTACCGGCTGGGGATGGGCAGCTCTTGATAGGCGCCGTCCGAATCACCTGGCCCTTGCATGCGCAGTTCACCGATCTGGATGCCTGCTGGGCCAGCAGCCCCGGTGGAGACGATGGCCAGGTCTCCCTTGGTGCCGGAGATTTCCAGTCGGGTCCCGGCGCCGGTGACCTTGGCGTCGTGGACGTGGGCCGAGACGACGGCACCGCTGTTGAGGGTCGCGTTGAGAAGGAGGTGGTCGGGGCTCGTTGCCTCCACCGTGTCACCGGTACCGGCGATGGTGTAGATCGGGCGCTGGACAGACAGCGTCGCCGAGAGGTCGCTGATCCCACCGAGTATGTACTGCACCGCGTCGAGTGTGTGCCCGCCAGCGACTTCAAGTGTCCCGGCACCGTTGTTGCGATCGAGGGTGTAAGCCGCCCAGGCGGGGATCTGCTCCCCAGGCCCCTTTCCGCGGGCGGCGTGAACGGTCGCCGAGGTCACGCGTCCTACACGACCATCGGCGACCAGCTCGCGGGCGTAGGCGATCGCCGGGGCATACCGCGCCTGCAGCCCGAGCGCGTGGTGCACGCCCGTGCCGTGGGCTGATTTCGCGAGGGCTGCGGCTTCCTGGGTGGTTCGGGCCAGCGGCCACTCGCAGTACACGTGTTTGCCGGCCGCCAGCGCCGCCTCGACCAGTTCGGCGTGCGCAGGAACCTTCACGGTGATGACGACCAGGTCCACCTCAGGGTGCTCGGCAAGTTGCCTGGCGTCGGTGAAAGCGTGCGCGGCCCCGAACTCCCGCGCTGCGGCCTGTGCGCTCTCGGGGCGGCTGGTGCCGACCGCGATGATGCTGTACTCCGGCAGGGCCAGCAAGGCCGGGACGTGTGCCCGGGCGGCCCAGCCCCGGTCAGGGCTCGCCCCGATGATGCCGACTCGGATTTTCTTCGCTTCCATAGCAGACCCCCAACTAAACGGACAGATCTTGTCCGGTTGGAGACTAGCTAAGCGGACAGGCTTGGTCCAGTTATCGATAGGATCAGCGCATGAACCAACCGCGCAGCACAGTGGACCGCCTGCTCGTCGACGAGTCGGGCCGTCGCCCCCGCGCCGACGCGCGGCGCAACGTCGAGCGCCTGGTGGAGGCCGCCCGAGTTGCGGTTGCCGAAATTGGCGTTGATGTATCCGCACACGAGATCGCGCGCCGGGCAGGCGTGGGTGTCGGCACCTTCTACCGGCGCATCCCCTCCCTTGAGGCGCTCCTAGAGCTAGTGCTCGTGGAGATCCTCGACGAGATCTCAGACGTGGCCGATCAAGCTCTAAAGGACCCGGACGCCTGGAACGGACTCTGCATGTTCGCCGCAACTTACGTGCGCCTCCGGACAGAGAGCTGCGGCGTCAGCGAGGCACTCGGCGGGGCCTGCGGGGTCACTCTCGCCCAGCGCCTGGAGGACCTGCGGGGACGGATTCGGCGTCTCGTGGAGCGCACCCAAGCAGTCGGCGCCATACGAACGGACGTCGCCTGGCAGGATGTCCCCTTCCTGCTCGCTGCCGCTGCGACTGGTGAGCGCACCCTGGACATGCGAGCGGGCAGTCAGCAGTGGGAGCGCAATCTCCAGATCATTCTCGACGGACTGCGCACGACTCAGCCGAGCATGCTGCCAGGCACTCCGCCAGCCTGAATTCTGACCCCGATGGATCCAGCCGCCCCAATGACGACGGCCGCACTGTCCTCCCTGCGCACCGGGCTCTACCCGCACGGCACCGCGGCGTTCAACACCGCCCAACAGCTGGCCGGCGGCGCCGTCCTGAGCTCCGCCTACACCATCGGCTCCCACGCCAACGACGCGGGAGCACTGAACCTGGCCCAGTCCGTCTCAGCGGCACAAACCGCCTTCACGACAGCGGCGATCACCGGCTGCCTCGCCATCATCGGCACCCTCTGCGTTCGCAGGACCACCGCCGCCCCCCCAACCCCCGCCTTCTCCACCGAGCGACGTTTCCGACAACGCCGCCGCAGTCACTGGGCGGAACGACCTGAGCGCCGACCTCCACGGCGAACTCACCGGCAACCACTGACCCCCTGGTACCGCGAACGACAAGGGGACCCCGGCAGGAGCCGGGATCCTCTGTCGTTCTGACATGCCCACCCGTTCCGCCCCACACCGCTGACATGCGCATCGACGAGACCGAAGGACTCCGCAGAGTGACGACAGGTGCCATTTGCCAACAAGCCTGCTGTGCGCGCCGGAGACGTCCGTCATCCTCACGGTGCACGAGCTCAAGCGCCTCGCGCGGAACGCGGCCGAGCTGATGACTCTGTCCGCCGAGCTCCAGGCCGGCGGCATCCAGCTCGAACTCCTCACCGGCCCGCTCACCGGGATCTACGACCCCAACGGCATGGGCGCGATGTTCTTCGCCGTGCTTGCCATCGCCGGACAGATCGAGCGCAACTACATCCGGGAGAAGACCCTCGAAGGCCAGGTCATCGCCGCGTCCAAGGGCAACCACGGCGGACGCCCGAAGGTCATCGACGACGACATGCTCACCTTCGCCGTCGCACTCAAGGACAAGGGCGTCCCTGTCCCCGACATCGCCAAGAAGCTCACCATCAAGGTCGGGAAGAACGCGGGCAAGTCACCCTCGGCCGCCTCGCTCTACCGAGCCCTGGCCGAAGCCGAGAGCGCCCCGGTGGACGACGGATTGCCGCTGCGGCCCAAGCCCGCCCGTATTCGCCGGGCCGAGGACCCGCTCACCGCCGAGAAGATCGAACTGCGCGATCAGCTCCAGTCGCAGCCCCACCCGAACGCCGAGATGAGGTAGGGCCTGCCCTGCGTCCTATCCACCCAGGGACCAAGATCAAGTGCATAGCGCCAACGGCTGTACCGATGGCCCCCAAGGCCGAGGCCGTGAGACGGGGCGACGACGCCTTGTAGGCATGGGACAACAACAAGACCGGCGTACGCCCGCCCCCATCATCGCTCCCGGCCACCGCTGCCGCACGCCATTTGCACGTTTGGCCACCGGTCGGCCACCGGCGGACGTATCGCGGAACCCCTGGGCTGACGCACCGACAGGACTAAGGTCAAGAAAATGAAAAAACCCCAGGTCACGGCGAGTGAGTCCTGGGGTAATTCCGAGCCGCCTTCGGGATTCGAACCCGAGACCTACGCATTACGAGTGCGTTGCTCTGGCCAACTGAGCTAAGGCGGCACGCCCTGTCGCACCATGGTGCGATCAGCAGCGGGGCCAAGTCTACACAGTTTCCGGGAGTGCTCCGTACCACCCGTCCCACAGGGCCTCCGCGCAGGTCAGGGCCTGTGCTCGGATGCCCCGTGGGGAGTCAGGAGCACGTGGTGCCCTTCTTCGGAACGGTGCCCTCCAGCAGGTACCGGTTGATCGCGGTGTCGATGCAGTCGCTGCCCCGGCCGTACGCGGTGTGGCCGTCGCCGTCGTAGGTGAGCAGGGTGCCGGAGGTGAGCTGGTCGGCGAGGGAGACGGCCCACTTGTACGGGGTGGCCGGGTCCCGGGTGGTGCCGACGACCAGGATCGGGTCGGCGCCCTCGGCGTGGGTCGGGTGCGGGGTGCCGGTGGGATCGACGGGCCAGTACGCGCAGTTCAGGGCCGCCCACGCGAAGTTCTCGCCGAAGACCGGGGAGGCCTTCTCGAAGCTAGGCACGGCCTTCTCCACGGCGGAGCTGTCGGCGAAGGCGGCCGGCAGGTCGAGGCAGTTCACCGCGTAGTTGGCGTACATGAGGTTGGCGTACGAGCCGTCGGGCGAGCGTTCGTAGTAGCTGTCCGAGAGGGCGAGCAGGCCGGAGCCGTCGCCGTGCTGGGCGCCCGCGATGGCCTCGCGGAGCTGGGGCCAGGCGGACTCGTCGTACATGGCGGCGATCACACCCGTGGTCGCGAGGGACTCGCCCAGCTCCCGGTCCTCGCCGGTCGGTACCGGCTTGGCGTCCAGGTCCTGGAAGAGCTTCTTCAGCTCCGCCGCCGCGTCGGCGGGGCTGGTGGTGCCGAGCGGGCAGTCCTTCTGCTTCACGCAGTCCGCCGCGAAGGACTTGAAGGCCCCCTCGAAGCCGGCCGTCTGGTCGCGGTTCACGTCGACGGCGGGCAGCGACGGGTCCAGCGCCCCGTCGAGGACCAGCCGCCCCACCCGGTCCGGGAACAGATCGGCGTAGGTCGCGCCCAGGTACGTACCGTACGAGGCGCCCACGTAGTGCAGCTTCTCGTCGCCCAGGATCTGGCGCAGGATGTCCATGTCGCGGGCCGAGTCGACGGTGGAGACGTACGGGAGGATCTCGCCGGAGCGCTTCTCGCAGCCGTCGGCGAACTTCTTGAACGCCGCGCTCAGCTTCTCGATCTCCGCCTGGTCGTCCGGCGTCAGGTCGACCTGGGTGAACGCGTCCATCTCCTTGCCGGTCAGGCACTCGACGGGCTCGCTGCGGGCCACTCCGCGCGGGTCGACGGCCACCATGTCGTACCGGGCACGGACCTGGGCCGGGTAGCCGAGGGCCGCGTACCCCTGGAGGTACTCGACGGCCGAGCCGCCGGGGCCCCCGGGGTTCACCAGGAGGGAGCCGATCCGCTCGCCCGGCCCGGTCGCCTTCTTCCGGGAGACGGCCAGATCGACGTCCCCGTCGCCGGGCTTCGCGTAGCTCTTCGGCGCCTTCATCGTCGCGCACTGGAAGCCCTCGACGCCGCACTCGCCCCACTTCAGCTTCTGTGCGTAGTAGCGGGCGAGGTCCTTGGCGGGCACGGTCGCCGAGGAGCCCACGGCGGACGCGCTGGGCGTCGATCCGCCGCTCGTGCAGCCGGAGACGAACAGGCCGGCAGTGCCGAGCGCGATGGCGAGTGTCTGGAGCAGGCGCCTGGAGTCCATGCCCGGAGCGTAGTCGCCCGGTGACGAGTCGTCCGATTTCCTCCTCATTCGGGTGAACGAGAGGTGCGGCATCCACCGGAGTACGCATGCGCCCCCGCGCCCGGCCTCCCCGGTGTCCTCGGCCCCGGCGTCCTCGGCCCCGGTGTCCTCAGACCCGCACGCCCCCGGCCCCGGCGTCTCCTGACCCCGCGTGCTCTCAGCCCGCGCGCAACGCCATCGTCATCGCCTCCACCGCCAGCAGCGGCGCGACGTTCCGGTCGAGCGCGTGGCGGCAGGCGATGACCGCCTCGATACGGCGAAGGGTCTGCGCCGGCCCGGACGACTCCGCGATCCGCTCCAGCGCGTCCTGCACGTCGGTGTTGGCGAGGGCGATCCGCGAGCCCATCTGGAGGGCCAGCACATCGCGGTAGAAACCGGTGAGGTCGGTGAGGGCGAGATCGAGGCTGTCGCGCTGGGTACGCGTCTTGCGTCGCTTCTGCTTGTCCTCCAGCTCCTTCATCACGCCCGCCGTGCCACGCGGCATCCGGCCGCCCGCGGCCGCGCCGAGCGCCGCCTTCATCTCCTCGGTCTCCTTGGCGTCGACCTCTTCGGCGACCTGCTTGGCGTCCTCGGCGGCCGTGTCGACCAGCTCCTGCGCCGCCTTGAGGCAGCCGCCCACGTCCGCGACGCGCAGCGGGACCTTGAGCACGGCGGCCCGGCGGGCCCGCGCCCGCTCGTCCGTCGCCAGCCGGCGGGCGCGTCCGATGTGCCCCTGGGTGGCCCGGGCCGCGGAGTGGGCGCGCTCGGGGTCGACACCGTCGCGGCGGATGAGAACGTCCGCCACCGCCTCCACCGGGGGCGTGCCCAGCGTGAGGTGGCGGCAGCGGGAACGGATCGTGGGCAGCACGTCCTCCAGCGAGGGCGCGCAGAGCAGCCACACCGTACGCGGGGCGGGCTCCTCCACCGCCTTGAGCAGGACGTTCCCGGCGCCCTCGGTCAGGCGGTCGGCGTCCTCCATGACGATGACCTGCCAGCGGCCCACGGCCGGTGAGAGCTGGGCGCGGCGCACCAGGTCACGGGTCTCCTTCACACCGATGGAGAGCAGGTCCGTACGGATGACCTCGACGTCGGCGTGGGTGCCGATGAGGCTGGTGTGGCAGCCGTCGCAGAATCCGCAGCCCGGGGCGCCGCCCATGGCCCGGTCGGGGCTGGTGCACTGGAGGGCGGCGGCGAAGGCCCGGGCGGCGGTGGGCCCGCCGGACCCGGGCGGCCCGGTGAACAGCCAGGCGTGCGTCATCTTGGAGCCCGGAGGCACCGGCTCGCCCTGCGCCGTCGCGGTGACCAGGATGTCGGCGTCACGGGCGGCAGCCGAGAGCTGCTCCTGCACCCGGTCCTGACCGACCAGGTCGTCCCATACGGACATGGTCACCGCCCTTCCGGTGGTGTCGTGCGGTGTTTCGCTTCCATTGTGGCGGACCCCACCGACAATCCCGCCGCCGTGCGGATCCGGGGGCTCCCGGCTTCCGGCTCCCGCCACCCGGCCGGCGCCGACGCGGACGCCGGACGCCCCCGGTCCGGTGATCTGGTCCGGGGGCGTCCGTTCGGTCGTACGCGTACGGCGGGACGGTCCGTCAGCGGCGCGGGCGCCGCCGTCCCTTGCCGAAGCCGTCCTGGTCGTCGTCCTCGTCGTGCCCGCCGAGCAGTTCGTCGGCGAGGGTCGGAAGATCGTCCAGCGGGGTCTCCTCGGCCCAGTCCGGACGCGGCCTGCGCGCACGGCCCGACCGCTCGTACGCGGCCCGGTCGGTCGCCGGATCGCCGCTGATCTGCGGCAGCTCGCGGGTCCGCTCGGTCTCGCTCTCCGCGGCGGAGGGCGCCGGGTCCTCGTCCCGGAAGATGCCCCGGGGAACACGGTCGGCCGGAGCGTCGGGGCGGTACGCCGGAAGAACCGTCGTCTCGTCCGCCTCGGCGGCCCGCTCGCGGTACGCGGGGAGCACGGTGGTCTCGTCGTTCTCCGCGGAACCACCGGCCCCGGCACGGCCCGTCGCACCACGCGATCCGTCGGGACCACCGGCGGACGAGTCCGGCCCGCCCTCCGTCGGCCGCACCTTCGGGACCTGCTGAGTGACCTCGTTCGGGTTCACCAGCGGCGTCGGCACCGTCAGCTCGTCGCCGGAGGCGCCGGAAGCACCGGAAGCACCAGCCTCACCGGCCGAATCGCCGGCACCGCCCGCACCCACCGACCCCGACTTCGTCCACGGGTCCCGGGCCACACGCTCGGCCTCCACACGCTCGGCCTCCACACGCTCGGCTTCCGCCTTGCGGGCCGCCTCCGCGCGCTCGGCCGCGACCCGCTCGGCCTCAGCGCGCTCCGCGGCCACCCGCTCCGCCTCGGCACGGGCCGCGGCCTCGGCCTTCGCCCGGACAGCGGCCTCGGCCGCCGCACGCTCGGCGGCCTCCTCCTCGGCACGGCGGCGGGCAGCCTCCGCGCGGACCAGGGCCTCCTCGGCCTTGCGCTGCTTCTCCAGCCGGAGCGCCTCGGCCTCCTTGCGGAGACGGGCCTCCTCGGCGGCCTGGAGGCGCAGCCGCTCCTGCTCGGCCTCGCGCGCCTCCTCCTCGGCCTCACGGCGCCGGCGGTCCTCCTCCTCGCGGAGGCGGAGCTCCTCGGCGCGTTGCCGGGCCTCCTCGGCCTGCCGCTCGGCCTCGGCCTGCCGGGCCTCCTCCAGCTCGCGCTGCTTGCGCTCCTCCTCCTCGGCGCGGAGCTTGGCGAGCTGCGCCTGGCGCTCGCGCTCCAGCCGCTCCTCCTCGGCCTTGCGGGCGGCCTCTTCCTCCGCCTTGCGCCGGGCCTCCTCCTCGGCCGCCTTGCGCGCCTCTTCCTGGGCCTTGATCTCGGCCTCGGAGAGGGGCAGGACCCGGTCGAGCCGGTGGCGTACGACGGTGGTGATGGCCGCGGGCTCCTGGCCCGCGTCCACGACGAGGTAGCGGACCGGGTCGGCCGCCGCGAGGGTCAGGAAGCCGGAACGCACCCGGGCGTGGAACTCCGGCGGCTCGGACTCCAGCCGGTCCGGCGCCTCGGTGAACCGCTCCCGCGCGGTGGCCGGGTCGACGTCCAGCAGCACCGTCAGGTGCGGTACGAGGCCGGAGGTCGCCCAGCGCGAGATACGGGCGATCTCCACCGGCGAAAGGTCCCTGCCCGCGCCCTGATAGGCGACGGAGGAGTCGATGTAACGGTCGGAGATGACGACCGCGCCGCGTTCCAGGGCCGGGCGCACGACGGAGTCGACGTGTTCGGCGCGGTCGGCGGCGTACAGCAGGGCCTCGGCGCGGTTGGAGAGCCCCGCGGACGAGACGTCGAGGAGGATCGAGCGGAGCCGCTTGCCGACCGGGGTGGCCCCCGGTTCGCGGGTCACCACGACCTCGTGGCCCTTGGCCCGGATCCACGAGGCGAGCGCCTCGACCTGGGTGGACTTCCCGGCGCCGTCGCCGCCCTCCAGGGCGATGAAGAAGCCGGTGGCGGCGGGCGCGACGGCCGGGTCGCCGCCGCGCAGAGCCTCCCGCAGGTCGCGCCGGAGCGGTACGCCCGCGCGGTCGTCCGTCTTGGCGAGGACGAGCGCGGCGACGGGCAGCAGCAGGGCGCCGACGAGCATCAGGGCGAAGGCGGCGCCGCCGTGGGCGAAGACGAAGTCGCCGGCGACGAGGCGGTGCCGGCCGAACGCGGCGGCCAGCAGCGGGCCCGCGAGACCGCCGAGCGCGACGGCCACCCGGACGACCGCCTGGAGGTGCTCGGTGGTCTTCGCCCGCCGCGGCTCCTCGGTCTCCTGGTCGATCAGGGCATGGCCGGTGTGCGCGGCGATCCCTGCGGTCCAGCCGGCGAACAGAGCGATCATCAGACCGGTCGCGGTGTCCGGCACCAGGCCGAGCACCAGCAGCGCCACGCCGGTGAAGGCGAGCGCGAGGGCGAGCAGCCGGCGCCGCGACAGCGCGGGCAGCACCTTGGCGGCGGTACGGATGCCGAGCGCGGTGCCGCCGGTCAGTCCGAGGACCAGCAGCGCGTACGTGGCGGGTCCGCCGCCCAGGTCCGCCGCGTGGAGCACGGCGGCACCGGCGGCCGCGGCGATCGCTCCGGAGACCGCCGCGCAGGCGGCGACGATCAGCGGGAGGGCACCGGTACGGCCCTTGCCGTCACCGGCCCCGTCCGCCCCGGTGGTCTTCCGGCGCAGTCCCTCCAGCGGGGAGCGCGGCCGGGGGGTGGGGAAGCCCGGCAGTTCGAGGAAGTAGAGGGTCGAGATGGACGCGGAGAACAGCCCGGCCGCGACGTACGAGGCCAGGGCCGCCTGGTGCAGCGAGAACCAGTCGAGGCCCGCGCCCAGGAGGTTGCCGACCAGGGTGGCCACCAGCAGGACCACCGCGGCGGCGGGCACCGCGAGGAAGTCCGTGCGCAGGGAGAGCCGGCGCAGCGCGTCGAGGTGGTCGGGGAGCGGGCGCACCGCCGCGCCCTCGATCGGCGGGGCAGGCAGCAGCGCGGGGGCCGCGCTCTCCTTGGCCACCGCCCAGAGGCGCTCACCGGCTCCGGCCAGGAAGACGGTGATCAGGATCATCAGGAGCGCGTTGTCCGGTGTCCAGTCGATCCAGAGCGGCGCGACGACCAGCAGCGCGAGCCGCAGCCCGTCGACGCCGATCATCAGCCATCGCCGGTCCAGTACCCCGCCCGGTGACGTGAGCGAGGTCAACGGCCCCAGGAGTACGGCTCCGAAGAGCACGGTGGAAAGGATCCGGACACCGGAGACGGCGGCGACGGCGAAGGCCGCCCCGCGGTATCCGGTGCCGAATGAGCCCTCCAAGACCGCTGCTTGCAGCGACAGCAGCACCAGCACGAGGAAGGCGAGTGCATCGCCGATCCCGCCGACGAGCTGGGCGCTCCACAACCGCTTCAACGGCTGGATGCGCAACAGAGCCCGTAGGGCGCGCTCGCGTGAGTCTGCGGCAAGAGTGTCGGAGGTGGGGCTCACGACCGTTGGCTGCTCGGCTCGCGTCATCCGTCCAGCCTATCGGCAGCCGTACGGTCGCCGTTGCCCCGCCCGAACATACGACCGTGCGGCGCCCGGGAAATCTTCGGCCGGAAACCCGGCCGGAAACCTCCCCCGCCGTGTCCTCGGCCTCTCCCGGAACCACTCCCAGGGGAAGGCGGTCCGGACACACGTCCGCCGCCACCGTGGAGAAAACGGATGGCGGCGGGCGCGCGTGTCGCGTGTCGCGGGTCGTCGGGCCGACGTGCCCGGCGGGGCGGTCAGTCCTCCGTGGTCGTCGCCGTGGAGGAAGAGGAGGAAGAGGCGGCCGAGCTCGTCGCCTTCTTCGCCGTCGTGGTCTTCTTCGCGGCGGCGGTGGTCTTCTTGGCCGTCGTGGTCTTCTTCGCGGCGGTGGTCTTCTTGGCCGCGGCCGTGGTCTTCTTCGCCGCGGCGGTGGTCTTCTTCGCCGTGGTGGCCTTCTTGGCGGGTGCCTTCTTCGCGGCCGTCTTCTTCTTGACGGGTCCCTTGGCACGCTTCTCGGCGAGCAGCTCGTACCCGCGCTCGGGCGTGATCTCCTCGACGCTGTCGCCGGTACGCAGGGTCGCGTTGGTCTCGCCGTCGGTGACGTACGGGCCGAAGCGCCCGTCCTTCACGACCACCGGCGAACCGCTGACCGGGTCGGTGCCCAGTTCCTTCAGCGGCGGCTTGGCGGCGGCCCGGCCGCGCTGCTTGGGCTGCGCGTAGATGGCGAGGGCCTCGTCGAGGGTGATGTCGAAGAGCTGGTCCTCGGTGGTCAGCGACCGCGAGTCCGTCCCCTTCTTCAGGTACGGGCCGTAGCGGCCGTTCTGCGCGGTGATCTCGACGCCCTCGGCGTCCTGACCGACGACGCGCGGCAGCGACATCAGCTTGAGCGCGTCGGCCAGCGTCACCGTGTCGAGCGCCATCGACTTGAAGAGGGAGGCGGTCCGCGGCTTCACCGCGTTCTTGCCGGTCGTCGGCGTGCCCTCGGGCAGCACCTCGGTGACGTACGGGCCGTACCGGCCGTCCTTGGCGATGATCTGGTTGCCGGACACGGGGTCGGTGCCCAGTTCGAAGTCGCCGCTCGGCTTGGCGAGCAGCTCTTCCGCGTGCTCGACGGTGAGCTCGTCCGGAGCCAGGTCGTCGGGGACGTCCGCGCGCTGGTGGCCCTCGGAGTCCTTCTCGCCGCGCTCGATGTACGGGCCGTACCGGCCGACGCGGAGCTTGATGTCGTTGCCGACGGGGAACGAGGAGATCTCCCGGGCGTCGATGGCGCCGAGGTCGGTGACGAGCTCCTTCAGGCCGCCGAGGTGGTCGCCGTCGCCGTTGCCCGCGTCGGAGGCCGCACCCGCGCCGGCGGTGTCTTCGCCCGCTCCGAAGTAGAAACGCTTCAGCCACGGCACGGACTGGGCTTCGCCCCGCGCGATGCGGTCGAGGTCGTCCTCCATCCGCGCGGTGAAGTCGTAGTCGACGAGCCGGCCGAAGTGCTTCTCCAGCAGGTTGACGACGGCGAAGGAGAGGAACGACGGGACGAGCGCCGTGCCCTTCTTGAACACGTAGCCGCGGTCGAGGATGGTCCCGATGATCGACGCGTACGTCGACGGCCGGCCGATCTCGCGCTCTTCGAGCTCCTTGACCAGCGAGGCCTCGGTGTAGCGGGCCGGGGGCTTGGTGGAGTGGCCGTCGGCGGTGATCTCCTCGGCGGAGAGCGCGTCGCCCTCGGCGACCTGCGGCAGCCGGCGCTCGCGGTCGTCGAGCTCGGCGTTCGGGTCGTCGGCGCCCTCGACGTACGCCTTCATGAAGCCGTGGAAGGTGATCGTCTTGCCGGAGGCGGAGAACTCGGCGTCCCGGCCGTCGCTCGCCCGGCCACCGATCTTGACGGTGACGGAGTTGCCGACCGCGTCCTTCATCTGGGAGGCGACGGTCCGCTTCCAGATCAGCTCGTACAGCCGGAACTGGTCGCCGGTCAGACCCGTCTCGGCCGGGGTGCGGAAGCGGTCGCCGGAGGGGCGGATCGCCTCGTGCGCCTCCTGCGCGTTCTTGACCTTGGCTGCGTAGGTGCGCGGCTTCTCCGGCAGGTAGTTGGCGCCGTAGAGCTGGGTGACCTGCGCCCGGGCGGCGTTGATCGCCGTGTCCGAGAGGGTCGTGGAGTCCGTACGCATGTAGGTGATGAAGCCGTTCTCGTACAGCTTCTGCGCGACCTGCATGGTGGCCTTGGCCCCGAAGCCCAGCTTGCGGCTCGCCTCCTGCTGGAGGGTGGTCGTACGGAACGGGGCGTACGGCGAGCGGCGGTACGGCTTCGACTCGACCGAGCGGACCGCGAAGGCGGAGTCGGCGAGGGCGGCGGCCAGGGCGCGGGCGTTCGTCTCGTCCAGGTGCACGACCTGGCCGGAGGCGGCCTTCAGCTGCCCGTCGGCACCGAAGTCGCGGCCCTGGGCGACGCGGCGCCCGTCGACCGCGCTGAGACGGGCGATCAGGGTGGACGGGTCCGAGGCGTCACCGGTACGGCCGGTGGCGAACGTGCCCGTCAGGTCCCAGTACGAGGCGGAACGGAAGGCGATGCGCTCGCGCTCCCGCTCGACGACGAGCCGGGTGGCGACGGACTGGACACGGCCCGCGGACAACCGGGGCATGACCTTCTTCCAGAGGACCGGCGAGACCTCGTAGCCGTAGAGGCGGTCGAGGATACGGCGGGTCTCCTGGGCGTCGACCATGCGCTGGTTGAGCTCGCGCGGGTTGGCGACGGCGGCCCGGATCGCGTCCTTGGTGATCTCGTGGAAGACCATCCGGTGGACCGGGACCTTGGGCTTCAGGACTTCCTGCAGGTGCCACGCGATGGCTTCGCCCTCGCGGTCCTCATCGGTGGCGAGGAAGAGTTCGTCGGACTCGGCCAGCAGCTGCTTGAGCTTCCTGACCTGGGCCTTCTTGTCCGCGTTGACCACGTAGACGGGCTGGAAGTCGTGTTCGACGTCGACCCCGAGCCGCCGGACCTCGCCGGTGTACTCGTCGGGGACCTCGGCCGCGCCGTTCGGGAGGTCGCGGATGTGCCCGACGCTCGCCTCGACGACGTATCCGGGGCCGAGATAGCCCTTGATCGTCTTCGCCTTGGCAGGCGACTCGACGATGACGAGTCGGCGGCCGCCCTCTGCGGTCTCGCTGGTCGGGGACAACTTCGCTCTTCTCTCCGGTCGGCACTCGATGCGCATCCACACGGCGGCCTGGAGCCACTGGAGGTGCTGTCGCTGCGGAGTGTGACGGTACAACCCGCCCCCGTGTCAAACGGCAAAAGCCCGCAACGGCCACTCGAACGGTAACCCGACTTCCGGCATTCCTGCCGCCCGGACTGTCCGTTCCGCACCGCGTACGGCCGCTGCCTGCGGGTTTCCGGGCCGCGGGGAAGGGGTGCGAAGGCGGCGCGGAGAGGGTGCGAAGCAGGTGTGAAGGGGGCGCGCCGAGGACCGGCGCGGGCGCTCCCGAGGGCCCGCCCGCCGAATGCCCGACGTACCGGCCGCGATCAGACGCCGGTGAGGACCCACACCCCGAGGACGAGGAAAGTTACGCCGAAAACCGTGGAAAGCACGGCGGCGGAGACGGGGCTCACTCCGTGGGCCACGGGCGCGCGACGGGCCGTACGCGCCCCCGTCCAGATGAGGAGCGCGGCGCCGAACAGCGCGAAGGCCGATCCCGCGAGGACCGCCGGTCCGCTCTCCATGTCTCCGCACCCCTGTCCTGGCCCGGGCCGGGCCGGCGGTCCGGGGCGGCCGGACCCCGGCGGGGCCGGCTCGTCCCCAGGACGCGCAGAGCGAGGCTGCCACCCCTCGACGACGGCCACACGAACCCCGGATGAACAGCGCTCCAAGGCGCCCGCCCGAACAGCCCGCCCCACCGGGGGACGCAGAACGCGGCAGGTGCGTACGCCCTGCTCAGGGCATGTGGCGCCTGCCGCACGGCGCGTCGGGTCAGGTCGGGTGCGGCGAGTCGGGTGCGGCAGGTCGGGTGCGGCAGGTCGGGTGCGGCGAGTCGGGTGCGGCCCGTACGCGGCGGGTCGGACCGCGCGTGCCGGATCAGACCGAGCGCCCGGCCCCGCCCGCTCCCGGAACCACCGGTTCCAGGAAGCCCTCCTCGACCAGGAGCCGGATCGCCTGGGGCGTACGGTCCCGCAGCAGCACCGGGTCCTCGCCCATCAGCTGGGCGATGGCGTCGAGGATGCGGCCGGCCGGCAGCGAACCGTCGCAGACGCCCGCGAACCCGGCGCCCACCGAGTCGACCTTGGTGGCCCGGCGCATGCCGCGGTGCTGCCGGAGCACCACGTGCTCGGGGTCCTCGGCGCCCGGCAGCCCGACCTGCTCCTGGACGACTTCCTCGGCGAGCACGAAATGGCCCGCGAGCAGCGAGGCATCGTCCTGGGCTCGCAGATAGTCCTGGCGGTCGAAGTGCGCGAGGACGGCCGGGCCGAGGGGCTGCTCGATCGAGTGCGGCCACTCCTCCACGACGATCGACGGCTTCCCGGCCGCGGCCGCGGCGGATTTACGAACCGTGATCCAGCCAAATCCGACCGCGGTGGTCCCGTGCTTCTCGAACTCGTCGAGCCAGGCTTCGTACCGGGAGGTGTACTCGGCCGGGTCGGAACGGTGGTCGCCGCTGTCGCGCAGCCACAGCTCGGCGTACTGCGTGACGTCCCGCACCTCGCGCTGCACGATCCAGGCGTCGCAACCGGCCGGCACCCAGGAACGGAGCCGGTCCTGCCATTCCTCGCCCTCCACGTGCTGCCAGTTGGCGAGGAACTGGGCGTACCCGCCTTCGTTCAGCCGGGCGCCCGACTGCTGGACCAGGGTGCGGCAGAGATCGTCGCCGCCCATGCCGCCGTCGCGGTACGTCAGGCGGGCACCGGGAGAGATGACGAACGGCGGATTCGAGACAATCAGGTCGTAGGTCTCGTCGGCGACCGGCTCGAAGAGGGAGCCCTCCCGCAGATCGGCCGGGGCGGCGCCGGAGAGAGCGAGCGTGAGCCTCGTGAAGTCCAGGGCACGCGGATTGAGGTCGGTGGCGGTGACGCGCGTGGCGTGCTGCGCCGCGTGGAGCGCCTGGATACCTGAGCCCGTACCCAGGTCGAGAGCGGAGGCCACCGGGGTACGGACCGTGATCCCGGCGAGCGTGGTGGACGCGCCGCCGACGCCGAGGACGACCCCTTCCTCGTGCGATCCGATACCGCCCGCGCCACCGACGGCACAGCCGAGGTCGGAGACGATGAACCAGTCCTCCCCCTCGGGGCCGCCGTACGGGCGGACGTCGACGGTCGCCCGCACTTCCCCGTCCGCCTCGCGCACCCAGCCGTCCGCCAGGCAGAGGGCGAGCGGAAGGGCTGCTTCCGCCCGGTCCGCCGGGACCGGCCGCTGAAGGAGGAAAAGCCGCACCAGCGTGTCGAGGGCCGTGTCGCCCCGGGTGGCGCGCAGCGCGGGAACCGTCTCGGCGCGCGCGAGGGCCGCGTAGGCCGGGGCCCCGAGCAGTTCCAGGAGTCCGTCCGCCGTGAACGCGGCAGCGAGCAGCGCCTCACGGAGTGCGGGAACGTGCTCGGACCGCGGAAGGCGGTGCCCGGAGGGGCTCGTCGGTGCTGAGGGGCTCTTCGTACTCACGCCCCCATTGTCGCCGCTCCCACCGACAACGGCAGCGGCCCGGTCCCCCACGAGGGGTGACCGGGCCCAGTGCCGCGGAGGCTACGAGGCCTTGGCCGAGGAGGCCGGGGCGCCCGATCCGGGGGAGGCGGAGGCCGAGGGGCTCTTGCAGCTGTCCTGCTTGGCCATCGCGTTCCCGACCTCGCCGGACTGCAGCTTGTTCAACGCGTCGGCGCCGCTGCCGCTGATGTTCTTCAGCTCGTCCGCGATGTCCGCGAGACCGTCGGCGAACTTCGCCTGGTCCTCGGTGTCGAGCGCGTCCACCTTGGTCTTGAGCTGCGCGTACGCCTCGGAAGAGGCGTTGAGCCCCTTCACCGCCTCCTGCTGAGTGGCCTCACCGTCGTCGACGGGCGGGGCGCCGGCCGAGTCCACGGCCGAGCCGAGCGCCTTGTACGCCTCCGAGATCTGCTGGAAGGCGGCCGAGTCGGTCCGCTGCACGTCGGCGGGCTGGCTGTTGTCCGCGGTCTGCTCCTGGATGGCGGCGTTGGCGTCCGCGATCTTCTGCAGCTGCGGATGGATCTGGTCGCACACCTTCTTGGCCCAGTCGTCGACCTCGTCGTTGCTGTCGTCGCTGCAACCCGCCAGCGCCAGTACGAGTACCGCACCGCCGGACAGTGCGGCCGCAAGCTTCTTGTTCACCGAATCGGTCCCTTCCAAGGCTCTCGGCCCCGGAACTTACACGCCAAGTGGGCGACAACCGGGCGCCGGTCTCCCGGTACGTGCCCTTTTGCAGCCATTTGCATCAAGAGGATCGGGGGAGATTCAACTCACCCTCCGCACCCACGCCGACCAGGCGAACCCCATCACGGACAGCTGCTCCACCTTCACCCGAATGGATGAACACCCCGCTCACGAACACCACCGCTCGGACCGTACGGCCGGCTCACCGTCAGCCGTCATGAGCCGTACACGAGGTGAGCGTTCGTCATTTTTGGACAGGGGCAGAAAGCTGCGGACCGAGCGTGGGCACGCAGAACCGATGAGCGAGCCGGGGCAGCCGGGTCGGCCAACACGGGCTCCGTACAGCTACGTTCCGGGCAGGCCGGGCAGGCCGGGCAGGCCGGGCAGGCCGGGAGCAGCCTCGGCCGACGAAGAAACGTCAGGGAAAGACCACGGCGGGTGCGGTCGGCCACGTCATACGGATCACGCCGCCATTCGCCCCCGAGCGGACCTCCACGTCGTCGACCAGGCCCTTGATGACGGCGAGGCCCATCTCGTCCTCACCCTCACCGTCGGGCTCGGGCTCCGGGTCGTCGAGTCCCACCGGTACGACCGGCGAGGCCTGGCGAGCGCCGGGAACGGCACCTGCGGCATCGTTTCCCGGACCCGGCACGTCGTCGCCGACCTCGATGGAGAACGACTTCTCCTCGTCCGTCAGCACCACGGCCACCGGGGTGTCGATGCCATGAGCGTGGTGCAGCCCGACCGCCCGGCTGCACGCCTCGCCCACCGCGAGCCTGACCTCGTCGAGCACCGCTTCGTCGACGCCGGCCCGGCGTGCCACAGCGGCTGCCACCAGGCGGGCCGTCCGGACATGTTCAGGCTGTGCGCTGAAGCGGAGTTCAACGGTGGCCATGAGATCCCCCTCGAACGTAGGGCGTGCTTCTCAGAGGCCCGGGCCTGGCGCCCGTACCCCTGGTCTCTTCCGGAGCCCACGGAGCGGACGGCCGACACGAGGTCGGCCGCCTGCTCAGCGCGGCCCGGCGCGGCGGCTGCCGTCCGGGCCGTCCGCGGTCCGCCGGCCGGGGCCGGCGGGCCGATCCGACGTCAGTCGGTCGCGGCGACGGCCTCGTCGACCGTGGTGTGAATCGGAAACACCTTGGTCAGGCCCGTGATCCGGAAGATCTTGAGAATGCGCTCCTGGTTGCAGACCAGGCGCAGAGAGCCCTCATGGGCCCGGACACGCTTCAGGCCACCCACCAGCACGCCGAGACCGGTGGAGTCGAGGAAGTCGACGCCCTCCATGTCGACGACCAGGTGGTAACTGCCGTCATTCACCAACTCGACCAACTGCTCGCGCAGCTTGGGCGCGGTATACACATCAATCTCGCCACCGACCTCGACGACCGTACGGTCGCCACCAGGGCCGGACACATTGCGAGTCGACAGGGACAGGTCCACGGATCCTCCAGCACCTTGCTATCGAGCGGTCGCCCCTCGGTCTCCCCGACGGAGCCAGGGGACGGATCGCCAGCCGCGATGGCATTCAATCACTTACCAGCAGCCATGCACGACGCCTTGGGACCATTGTCCGTCACGCCAGTGACACACTCGGTGCCGATGGCCAAGAATCACCGCCCCAGCGGACCCACCGAGAGCGGAGACTCCCGCCCCTCTCCCGACATGATCCTCGACCGGCTCGCCGCAGGGGCGGGCCGGGCCGCGCGCATCACTCATACGGAGCACTTGCCCCCGCGACCGGGAACCCATGCCATCTGGCCGGATCGCATCCGTCCGGAAGTGATCGCGGCCATCGGGCGCGCCGGAATCGATCATCCGTGGGTCCACCAGGCAGCAGCGGCCGAGTGCGCGCTCGACGGCGAATCCGTGGTGATCGCCACCGGCACGGCGTCCGGAAAGTCGCTCGCGTACCTCGCCCCGGTACTCAGCGCGCTGCTCGACGGCTCCGAGGCCCCGAACGGACGTGCGGCGACCGCTCTCTACCTCTCCCCCACGAAGGCTCTCGCGGCCGACCAGCGCCGGTCGGTGAAGGCCCTCGCCTCGCCGCTGGGGAACGCGGTCAGGCCCGCCGTCTACGACGGCGACACGCCCGTGGAGGAACGCGAGTGGGTACGCCAGTACGCCAACTACGTCCTCACCAACCCCGACATGCTGCACCGGGGAATCCTGCCGTCCCATCCCCGCTGGGCCTCCTTCCTGCGCGCTCTGCGCTTCGTCGTCATCGACGAGTGCCATACGTACCGGGGCGTCTTCGGCTCGCACGTCGCCCAAGTCCTGCGCCGCCTGCGGCGGCTGTGTGCCCGGTACGGCTCCGATCCGGTCTTCCTGCTCGCCTCGGCGACCGCGGCCGAGCCGTCGGTCGCGGCCGGCCGGCTCACCGGCCTGCCGGTCAAGGAGATCGCCGACGACGCCTCCCCCCGCGGCGAACTCGTCTTCGCGCTCTGGGAGCCGCCCCTCACCGAGATGCGGGGCGAGAAGGGCGCGCCCGTGCGGCGTACCGCCACCGCGGAGACCGCCGACCTGCTCACCGACCTGACTCTCCAGGGTGTGCGTACGGTCGCCTTCGTCCGCTCCCGGCGGGGTGCGGAACTCATCTCCGTGATCACCAAGGAGCGGCTGGCCGAGGTCGACCGCTCGCTGCCGGGCCGGGTCGCGGCCTACCGGGGCGGCTACCTGCCGGAGGAACGCCGCGCGCTGGAGCGGGCCCTGCACTCCGGTGAACTCCTGGGTCTGTCCGCCACCACCGCCCTCGAACTGGGAATCGACGTCTCCGGTCTGGACGCCGTCGTCATCGCCGGTTACCCGGGCACCCGGGCCTCCCTCTGGCAGCAGGCGGGCCGCGCCGGCCGCTCGGGCGAGGGCGCCCTGGCCGTTCTGGTGGCACGGGACGACCCGCTGGACACCTTCCTCGTGCACCACCCGGAGGCCCTGTTCCACCAGCCGGTGGAATCGACCGTGCTGGACCCGGACAACCCCTACGTGCTCGCCCCGCACTTGTGCGCGGCCGCCGCGGAACTGCCGCTCACCGCAGCCGACCTCGACCTTTTCGGTCCCACCGTGCCTGAGCTGCTGCCGCAGTTGGAGGCGGCGAAGCTGCTCCGCAAGCGGGCGGCCGGCTGGCACTGGACCCGCCGCGAGCGCGCCGCCGACCTCACCGACATCCGGGGCGGCGGAGGCCGGCCGGTGCAGATCGTCGAGGAGGGCACCGGCAGGCTGCTGGGGACCGTCGACGAGGCCGCCTCCCACACCGCGGTGCACGAGGGAGCCGTCCACCTCCACCAGGGCCGCACCTACCTGGTGCGGAAGCTGGACCTGGAGGACTCCGTCGCGCTCGTGGAGGAGGCGAACCCGCCGTACTCGACGAACGCCCGCGACACCACCGCCATCACCGTCCTGGAGACCGACACCACCATCCCCTGGGGCGACGGGCGGCTCTGCTACGGCTCCGTGGAGGTCACCAACCAGGTCGTCTCCTTCCTGCGCCGGAAGCTGATCACCGGAGAGGTGCTGGGCGAGACCAAGCTCGAACTGCCGCCCCGCACCCTGCGGACCCGGGCCGTCTGGTGGACCGTCACCGAGGACCAGCTCGACGCGGCCCGGATCAACCCGGAGATCCTCGGCGGTGCGCTGCACGCCGCCGAGCACGCGTCGATCGGGATGCTCCCCTTCTTCGCCACCTGCGACCGCTGGGACATCGGCGGGGTCTCCGTACCGCTGCACCCCGACACCCTGCTGCCCACCGTCTTCGTGTACGACGGCCATCCCGGCGGCGCCGGGTTCGCCGAGCGGGCCTTCCACACCGCCCGCGCCTGGCTCACCGCGACCCGGGAAGCGATCGCGTCATGCGAGTGCGAGGCGGGGTGCCCCTCCTGCATCCAGTCCCCCAAGTGCGGCAACGGCAACGAGCCCCTTCACAAGCGGGGAGCGGTACGGCTCCTGACCGAACTCCTCAGGGCCGCCCCGGCGGACCCGTCGGCACCGGAGGGCCAACCTGCACCGGGGGGCGGACCTGCGCCGGGGAGCCGTCCTGCACCGGGGAGCCGTCCCGCACCGGGGGGCCGGGCAGCGCCGCCTGCGCCACCGGAGGCCCCGCGCGGGACCTGACCTCCGGCGCGTACGGCCAGAAAGGCGCGCGGGCCGTCACATCGGCGATCTCTCCCCGCACCCGGCACCGCACCAGCACTGCGCCCTGCGCGTCCGCCACCCGCCGGGCCGCCGCGCAGGCCGCCGCCTGCCCCTGGAGAGCCTGGTCGGCCGCGGCGAGGGCAGCCAGGTCAGCGGCCCCGCCGGCCCGGTGCCGAGCCGCGACCGCCTGTCCGAAGGCGAGGATCACCCCGCAGACGGCGCACAGAGTGGCCACCGTCAGGGCCACCCACACGGTCGCCACTCCCCGATCACGGCACCCCTGAACGCCACGGCTCCGGAGACGGGGGCGACCGCCGAGCGGGATCATGGCACGTCTCCGGCGGTGTCCGCGCTTCCGTCGGCGCTCCCGGGACCGGCACCCACCGTGTCCTCGGCCAGGGCTGCCGCGTCGGCGCTCAGGGTGAGCGCCAGGGCGCGCGGCCCGGGTGTGGGCGCCTCCACGCGTACGCGCCAGAGCGCCCCCTCCCTCCGCACGACGACCCGTGCCCTGGCGGGGGCGGCCGCGGTGGCCGCGTCCCGCACCGCCGACTCCGGTTCCGACCGCGCGGCGGCCCGCGCACCGGCCCGGGCCGCGTCCACGCAGCGGATCTGGTCGGCTGCCGCCACCAGCGCCCAGACCAGCACCAGTGCGAGGGCCACCAGCACCGGCAGCACCATCGCGGCCTCGGCGGTGACCGACCCCGTGTCCCCGCCGCCGCACCGGACCCGAAAGGCGCGCCCGCCCCCCGGACGCTCCCGTTGCGACCCGTCCACCCGCTCAGAACGTTCCATCGAGCGCCCCCTTGATCAGCGACTGCAACGCGTCCCGGACCGCTCCGCTGTTGACCACTTTGTAGAGCACGGCGGCGAACGCGCAGGCGGCGATCGTTCCCATGGCGTACTCGGACGTGGTCATCCCGCGGTCGGACCGGCCGTACCGACGGATCCACCAGTCCCGCCACCCGGCTCCCCGCACGACGGCGCCCAGCCTTCCGGCTCCCCGCCTTCCGTCGCCCGTTCCGAACGCGGGGAGCCTGGGGAGCCGGCATCGCGCCGGTCGCACCTCCCTGCCCAGGCCATGGCGTCCGCGTCGGCCACCCACCTTTCCGCCGCGCGTGCCGCCGGAGACGTATCCACTCGTTTCGATGTCCACTCCGACACCCGTCCCGATGTTCATTTCAGCCCTCGTTCCGCCCTTCGTCGGGCATGGTTGGACGACGGGCGCACCTTCGGCGCGCCCGTGAGAAAAGGATTTCGGCAGCCCGTTCAGCCGGCGTGCAGGATTCCTCCCGCCAGGCCGACGATCACCGGGGCGACCCCGACCGCCAGGAAGGCCGGGAGAAAGCAGAGACCCACGGGGGCCGTGATCAGCACGCCCGCGCGCTGGGCCCTCGCCACGGCGGCATCGGCGCGCGCGGAACGTATGGCGTCCGCCAGCCGGGCGACCGGCTCCGCCGCCGGAGCCCCGGTCTCACCTGCACGGTCCAGACACCGGGCCAGCGGACCCGCCCCCGGGATCTCCCCGAGAAGGCCCCACGCACGGCTGGGATCTCCGCCCAGACGGATCTCGACGGCGGCACGGACCAGTCGCTCACCGAGGGGTCCCCGGAGCGACTCCCCCACGGCTTCGGCGGCCTGCCGGGGACCGGCACCGGCGGAGATGCACGCGGCCAGCAGATCGGCCGCCAGCGGGAGTTGCCGGGCCGCCGACGCCTCGTCCGCCGCCGACGCCACGTCAACGTCCGGCCCCGCGGAACCGGCCGCTCGCCGGGTCCGTCCGGTCGGACGGAGGCGCCGCACCGCAGCGGCCGCCCCCACACCGGCCAAGGCCCCCATGACTCCGCCGACGAGAATCCACGCGGCCAGACCCGCACCGAGCGGCTCTCCCCACCGCGTCACAGCGTCACGGACCGCCGGGGCCGAACGGGACGGCACCCGCCGCGCCCGCTTCCCGCGGAACGGGTCCGTAGCGCTGCCCGTCCTTCCGAGGAGCCCCTCGCATCGCCTGCGCCGGGTCCTTTCCCGACGGCTTCCGGTCACCGACACCACCAGGCACAAGAGCGCAGCGCCCGCGGGGACGCAGATCCCCAGCCTGTGGACAACTTCTCCGGGCACGGCGTTCACCCCTCGTCCCCCGCACGCACGATCCAGCCCGCCCAGCCGAGCCCGACCGCCTCCAGCACCAGCCCCGCCGCCAGGCAGAACAGCCCAGCCGGGGTGTGCAGCAGCACGCGCAGGGGCTCGGCCCCGAGCGCGGCACCCATGCCCAGCCCTGCCAGCGGCAGCAGCGCCAGCACCACCACCGTCGACCAGGCCCCGGCGAGCCGGGCCCGCAGCTCCTCCCTGCGTCGCCGCTCCGCCCGCAAGGCTCCCTCCAGCCGGTCCAGCCCCGCCGCGAGTCCGGCGCCGCCGTCCACCGACACCCGCCAGCACGCCGCGACGCCGGCCAGCGACGCCGGCCCCGGGGGGAGGGACGCGCGGTGCAGCGCGGCAGGCACATCACCGCCGAACCTCGCCGCGGCGAGCACCGCCGACTCGGCGGGACCCAGCCCGCGCGTCTCCCGTACCGCACGGATCAACGCCTGTCCCGGTTCGCGGCCGGCGCGCAGTTCACCGACGACCGCCCCGCAGAGCGCCACGACCGCCTCGTCCGACCGCTCGTACGCGGCCCGTCCGGCCCGTCCCCGCAGCCACCGACGCACCAGCGGCACCGCCGCCGCGCCCGCGATCAACGGCAGCCACGACTCCCCGAGGACCGCGAGTGCCACGGCGACCGGAGCACAGGCCCATTCACGACGGCGTATCAGCAGCTCACCCGCCCGCGCGCGCACCACCGACGCATTCCGCGCCACCGTCCCCGTCAGGTACACGCCCCCGCCGCGCGCGGCCGAGGCACCCCGCACCACTTCCGCGCACCTTTCCCGCGCCGTCCCGCCGGAAGCGCGGCGTACGACCAGCAGAACCGTGAGGGCGGCACAGGCCGTCGCTCCCCACGTCGTGAACGCGGGCGTCACTCCGGTCACCAGGCACCCCCGACGAGCGCCGCCAGCCTCTGCCAGCCCGGGGCCCGTACGAAGCCGTCCGCCGCGCCCGTCAGCGCCGGCACGGTGAACACCAGCCCGTCGGAGTCGCGTTCCAGCACATGGACCTCGGCAAGTCGCCGGCGTCCCGTCCGATCGCGCACCAGGTGGATCACCACGGAGAGCGCAGCGGCCAACTGGCTGTGCAGCGCGGGCCGGTCGAGCCCCGCGGCCGTACCCAGCGCCTCCAGGCGAGCGGGTACGTGCGATGCCGCATTGGCGTGCACCGTCCCGCACCCGCCCTCGTGCCCGGTGTTCAACGCGGCCAGCAGATCCGACACTTCAGGCCCGCGCACCTCGCCGACGACCAGTCGGTCCGGGCGCATGCGCAGGGCCTGGCGGACCAGGTCCCGAAGGGTCACCAGCCCCGCCCCCTCCTGGTTGGCGGGCCGGGACTCCAGCCGCACCACGTGCGGGTGGTCCGGACGCAGTTCGGCCGAGTCCTCGGCCAGCACGATCCGTTCGTGCGCTCCGACCTCACCCAGCAGGCTCGACAGCAGGGTGGTCTTCCCCGCCCCGGTGCCCCCGCTGATGAGGTAGGAGACCCGGGCGCGCACCAGGCTCCGCAGCAGCCGTTCGCCGCCCGGCGGCAACGTCCCCTCCCTGACGAGCTCCTCCAGGGTGAAAGCCCGGGGACGGACGACACGCAGGGAGAGACAGGTCGACCCGACGGACACCGGAGGCAGTACCGCGTGCATCCGCGTCCCGTCCGGCAGCCGCGCGTCCACCCAGGGCCGGGCGTCGTCCAGTCGTCGGCCGGCCACCGCCGCGAGACGCTGCGCGAGCCTCCGCACGGCCGCGGAGTCGGGGAAGGTGACACCGGTCAGCTCCAGACCGCCGCCCCGGTCCACCCACACCCGGTCCGGCGCCGAGACCAGGACATCGGTCACCGCCGCGTCGGCGAGCAACGGCTCCAGCACCCCCGTGCCGACCAGCTCACCGCGCAACTCGGCCGCCACCCCCAGGATTTCCTGGTCCCCCAGCAGCCCGCCCTGCGCCCGCACCGCGGCGGCCACGCCCGCCGGTGTCGGCACCGTCCCGCTGAGCGCCAGCCGCTGCCGCACGGCGTCCAGCAGCGCCTCGGTCACGACGCCCCTCCCACCGGAACGGGAAGTCCGCCTACGTACGCCTTCTCCCAGAAAGCGGCACAGAATCGGGCGAGAGGTCCACGCGGTCCGGCACCCGGCGGAAGGACACCGTCCTGATGCGCCGACACCCCCGGTTCCACCGGGAGTTCCCCCAGAAGCGGCAGGGCAAGCGCGCGGGCCACCCAGGGACCGTCCAGGCCGGGGGCGAACGGCGCCCGGGCCACCACCCGCAGATCGGCGAGGGCCGTCCCGACCGCCGACGCCACACACTTCGCGGCTGCCACGGCGCGCAGTTCCCCCGGCACCACCAGCAGCCCGAGATCGGACTGGGAGAGCGCTTCCGCGACCCCCTCGTCCACCTGGCGAGGCAGGTCCACGACCACCACGCCGCCCAGCCGCCGGGCGGCCGCGAGCACCGACCGTACCGCCGGGGGAGGCACGACACCGCCGCACTCACGCCCACGGCTGAGCACCCGCAGCCCGTGCAGGGCGGGCAGGGAGTCCTCCAGGACACCACTCCCGAGCCGACCCCTGGTGTGGGCGAAATCGGGCCATCTCCGGCCCTCCGCGCGCTCTCCACCGAGCAGGACGTCGATGCCGCCTCCCAGCGGATCACCGTCGATCAGCGTGGACCGCAGACCCTCCCGGGCGGCGGTCACGGCGAGCGCGCAAGCGAGCGTCGACGCGCCGGCCCCACCCCTGCCGCCCACCACCGCGACCGTGAGCGCGGGATGTCCCGCCCCCTCCGTCGCATTGGCGAGCTGCTCGATGAGCCAGCCCTCGGCGTCGGGCAGCCTCAGCACGTGCTCGGCGCCGATCTCGACGGCCTGGCGCCACACGTCCGGCGAGTCCTGGTCCCGCCCGACGAGCATCACCCCGCGACGCCGGGGGAGCCCGCGGCACCGCCGCACCGCGTCGTCGCCCACCAGGACCAGCGGGGCCCGGAGCCACACCTCACGGTCCTCCGGTACGCCGTGGTGGACCTCCGGTTCCGCACCCGCCGCCGCGCAGAGGCGCAGCAGATCGTCGAGCAGTTCGACGTCCTCGGTCACGACCAGCGGTACGCCGCAGCGCTCTTCGGCGATCGGGAATCCTTGTCGCGCATGGGATCGGTTCACGATCTCCACCCCTTCTCACAGCTGCTCGAGGCCGTTCACGCAGGCCCCGGAACATTCCGGTACAGGTGATTCCGGAACCCGCGGACTTCACGGGTGGAATCACCATGCGATCTCCCGGAAAAAGATGTGGATCTTGGTGGAGAACTGTGGACAACTCTCACGTTGTGAATAACTCGGCCACTCGAATCGGGGACATTCGAAGCGCAACCCTTTCGCTACGCACAGTTACGTGCAACGCTGTGCACAGACACCCGGGAACCAGGACCGCCGGAGCAGCACAGAGGGGAAAACGTGCGATTCCGGGGAAAAACCCACCCGGACATGCGACGACCCCCGCCGGGGGGGAGAGCGGGGGTCGTCCCCACGGCCGACTCGGGGGGGGGGAGGAGTCGGACCGGGTTAGCACGGTCGCGAACGATCCGTGACTTCCATGGTGTACCCGAGCACCTTGCCAGGCAAACCCACGCGCCCGAGTTTGCGCCGAATGGAGGCCCCCTATGCTCTGCCTTGTGGAAAACCGCTTCTCGCCGCGCACCGCCGCCTTCTTCGACCTGGACAAGACGGTCATTGCGAAGTCTTCGACGCTGGCCTTCAGCAAGTCCTTCTACCAAGGCGGCCTGATCAACCGCCGCGCGGTGCTGCGCACGGCGTACACACAGTTCGTGTTCCTGGCCGGGGGCGCGGATCACGATCAGATGGAGGGGATGCGTGAATATCTCTCCGCGCTCTGCAAGGGGTGGAACGTGGCGCAGGTCAAGGAGATCGTCGCCGAGACCCTGCACGACCTGATCGACCCGATCATCTACGACGAGGCGGCCACCCTCATCGAGGAGCACCACGCCGCCGGCCGTGACGTGGTGATCGTCTCCACGTCGGGCGCCGAGGTGGTGGAACCCATCGGCGAACTGCTCGGCGCCGACCGGGTCGTGGCGACCCGGATGGTCGTCGGCGACGACGGCTGCTACACGGGAGAGGTCGAGTACTACGCCTACGGCCCGACCAAGGCAGAAGCCGTCAGGGAGCTGGCCGCGTCCGAGGGGTACGACCTCTCGCGTTGCTACGCCTACAGCGACTCCGCCACTGACGTCCCCATGCTCGAGTCGGTCGGCCACCCGCATGCCGTGAATCCGGACCGGGCCCTGCGGCGCGAGGCCGCCGCCAGGCAGTGGCCGATCCTCGTTTTCAACCGTCCGGTCCGGCTCAAGCAGCGCCTGCCCTCCTTCTCCCTGCCGCCGCGTCCGGCACTCGTGGCCGCGGCAGCCGTGGGCGCGGCCGCCGCCACCGCTGGGCTCGTCTGGTACGCCACGCGCCGCCGCGCGGCAGCCACCGCATCCGCCTGACCCATGCCCGCGCGCGGAGTGCGGGCATGGGTTCCGCCCGCCGGTCCGCGGGTGATTGAAGGCGAAAGTAAAGAAGTGGAGCCCGGGGTACCGCTTACCCCGCTCCAGGAGTACAAAGGAGTCAACGGCCCGCGAGACCGAGGACATCCGAGAGGATGACCTTTCACGCAGCAAGGCCCCACGGACCGCGCATGAAAGTCGGGCACCCACGCGACGTCGACCCGTCGATTACGGGCCAGCCGCACCAGGCCACGGGCAAAGAACCCGACCTGATGGGCAAAGATCGAGGACGCTTGGTAACCCGGCGGACGTGCCAGCGGCGGTACCGGTTCCGGTACCGCCGCAACTCTTCGCCCCGCGATTCCCGGCCACGGACCGACCGGACGGGCCCTTGCGCAGCCCGGGACGCGCGAGTCGCCCGGACTCCCCGTCGGCACCCGCACCGAGGCGGAGGGCACTTCTGCCCGGAAACGGTCAGGCGGCTCCGCGCTGCAGTGCCTCGCAGACCGCGGTCGACTCCCTGACACCCAGTTCCACCGCACGCCCGCAGTGCGCGATCCAGGCCGCCATCCCCTCGGGCGTGCCCGACACGTACCCCTCGAACGCCGCCACGTACGCGGCGCGCCCCTGCTCCGCGTGACCGACCTCGGCCGGGCAGATGGACTTCGGGTCCAGACCGCTGCCGATCAGCACGATGCGCTCGGCACTCCGGGCCACCAGCCCGTTGTGCGAACCGAAGGGACGAAGCGCGAGGAGTTCGCCGTGCACGATGGCGGACGTCACCAGCGCCGGCGCCGAGCTCCCGTCGATGATGAGCCGCGACAGCCCTTCGAGTCGCCCGGCCACCTCGTCGGCGTCCGGCAGAGGCGCCTCCATCAGGGGTTCGTCCACCGGTTCCCCGGCCAGCCGGGGTCGCCCCACCGCGTCGTCGGGGGTCGCCCCTCCGGCCGCCACCAGGTGGAGCCTGGCCAGTACCCGCAGGGGTGACTGCCGCCAGATGGAGAGGAGTTGACCGGCTTCGGCGGTGAGGCGCAGCGCCGCGCCGACCGTCCGAGCCTCGAGGTCGCCACTGAAGTCGGTTCGGCGGCGCACCTCCTCGAGGTTCCAGTCGGCGCCCGACAGCGCCGCCGAACCACGCGCCCCGCGCAGCGCGGCCTCCGAGGTCACCTCATTGCTGCGGCGGCGCATCACGCGGTGGCCGTAGACCCGGTCCACGGCCTTGCGGACCGAGTCCACGGAGTCGGGGACCCCCGGCAGGGCGGCGAGAGCGGCGAGCGGGTCCGAGGCAGTCGTACTCATAAGTAGGGAGGCTACGCGCCCCATACACCCTCGCCACCCCCACGTGTTGTTCTTCACGAAGCACGACGACTTTCCGCGATGATGCGACTACCCTAGGTGAACATGAAGATCGCTTTCGTAGGGAAGGGCGGCAGCGGCAAGACCACGCTGTCCTCTCTCTTCATCCGCCACCTCGCCGCCAACGAAGCCCATGTCATCGCCGTGGACGCCGACATCAACCAGCACCTGGGAGCCGCACTCGGCCTCGACGAGCGGGAGGCGGCCGCGCTTCCCTCGATGGGTGCCGAGATGCCACTGATCAAGGAGTACTTGCGGGGAAGCAACCCGCGCATCGCCTCCGCCGAGACGATGATCAAGACGACCCCGCCCGGCGAGGGCTCGCGCCTGCTGCGCGTCCGCGAGGACAACCCCGTCTACGACGCCTGCGCGCGTACCGTCCGGCTCGACGACGGCGACATCCGGCTGATGGCCACGGGCACGTTCGCCGAGGCGGATCTCGGGGTGGCCTGCTACCACTCCAAGGTGGGCGCGGTGGAGCTCTGCCTCAACCACATGGTCGACGGCCCGGACGAGTACGTCGTGGTCGACATGACCGCCGGATCCGACTCATTCGCCTCGGGGATGTTCACCCGGTTCGACATGACGTTCCTGATCGCCGAGCCGACCCGCAAGGGCGTATCGGTCTACCGCCAGTACAAGGAGTACGCGCGGGACTTCGGCGTGACGCTCCGGGTGGTCGGCAACAAGGTGCAGGGCCCGGATGACCTGGACTTCCTGCGCTCCGAGGTCGGCGAGGACCTGCTCGTCGGGGTCGGCCACTCCGACTGGGTACGGGCGATGGAGAAGGGCCGGCCGGACCGCTTCGAGCTGCTGGAGGCCGACAACAGGATGGCGCTCCAGGCCCTCCAGGACGCGGCCGAGGACTCGTACGAGCTGCGCGACCGGGAGCGGTACACGCGCCAGATGGTGCACTTCCACCTGAAGAACGCGGAGAGCTGGGGCAACGACAAGACGGGCGCCGATCTGGCCGCCCAGGTCGACCCCGCGTTCATCCTCGACGACCGCCTGGTGACGGGCGTGGCCGCTCCCGTGTGACGAGCGACGACCGCGGCCCCGCCGGTACGGGCCGCGACGGAGGGGCGGGAACCGCGCGGGCACACCCGCAGCGGTCCCGCCCTCGCACAGCCACAGCCACAGCCACAGCGGAAGCCGCGGTCGCAGCCGCAGCCGCAGCCGCAGAAACGTTACTTCTGGTGAGCGTCCCTCGCCGCAGCCTTCTCGGCCCGCTCGTCCGCGGCACCCTTGTCCGCGGCACCCCTGTCCGCCGCACCCTTGCCTGCGGGACTCATCGGCTTCGCACCGGCGGCCGCCGCGGGAGCCGCGAGATAGGACGGCCAGCCGCCCTTCGGGGCCTCCCCGACACCGAGCGTTCCGAGCTTGGCCAGCACCGCCGGGTCCTGGGCGTCCAGCCAGTCGGCAAGCTGGCGGAAGGAGACGCAGCGCACGTCCGACTTGGTGCAGACGGACGCGATCGTCTCCTCCACGGCACGCATGTAGGTGCCGCCGTTCCACGACTCGAAGTGGTTGCCGATGATCAGCGGCGCGCGGTTCCCGTCGTACGAGCGGTCGAAGGCCTCCAGCAGGCCGTCGCGCATCTGGTCACCCCAGTACTCGTGCTCCGCCGGGTCCCCCTGGGTGACGCCCGACTGGTTGAACATGAAGTTGTAGTCCATCGAGAGCGTCTCGAAGTCGCGCCCCGGGACGGGCACGAGCTGGAGCGAGAGGTCCCAGAGACCGTCCTTCTTCGCGGGCCAGACCTGGTTGTTGATGCCGCTGGAGTCGTAGCGGAATCCCATGCCCCGGGCAGCGGCGACCATGTTCTTCTGACCTTCGAGGCAGGGCGTGCGGCCGCCGACCAGCTCCTTGTCGTAGTCGAAGGGCAGCGGGGCCTCGGGCTTGAGCTCCGGCTCGTTCGTCTTCCAGTTCTTCACGAAGGACTTGGCCTGCCGGATCTCGCTCTTCCACTCGTCCACCGACCAGGTACCGACGCCGCCGTCCGGGCCGCAGAAGTGGCCGTTGAAGTGGGTGCCGATCTCATTGCCCTCCTTCCAGGCGGCGCGCACCTCCCTGAGGGTGTCGTGGATGCCCTTCGCGTCGTTGAAGCCGATGTCGGAGCGGCCGGGCGAGTGCTGGGGCGGGTCGTACAGGTCCTTCTTCTCCTCGGGCAGCAGATAGACGCCACTGAGGAAGTAGGTCATCTTCGCGCCGTACTTCTTGGCGACGCCGCGGAAGTGGGAGAAGAGCTTCTGGCTGTCCTCGCCGGCGCCGTCCCAGGAGAACACGACGAACTGCGGGGGCTTCTGTCCCGGCGCGAGGCGCTGGGCGACAGGAAGGTTGGGCTGAGCGCCCGTGAACGCCGTGGAGCCGTCGCCGATCAGCTGAACGACGTTGCCCGGTGCGGGAGCGTTCTGCCCGTCGGGCTTCTCCTTGGTCCCGTGCGCCTTCTCGGCGCCGGCTCCCGACGCCCCGGTTCCGGCTCCGGAACAGCCGGCCAGAGCGGCGAACACGGCTGCGGTGGTGACTCCCAGGGCGACTCTCTTCGTGGTGGCGATCATCCGCCCACCTCTTCCTTGCGGCTCGATTGCGTGGAATGTGCCGACCGGCGCGGTCACGTTCACACGCAGCTCGGACACCCCGGAGCGACATGCTGAATGAAAAGATGCTTATTCACTGCATTGGGTGATTACGTGGGCTATTTGCCTGATATGTGAGCCGCATTTCTTTACTCTGCATTACGATCCATTTACCAACAGTTGAGAAATCCCGCCGCTGCACGCCGTGACCCACGGCCGCGTCCCCCACGTTCCGCGACCGCGCTGCCCCGGAGGAGACGGGAATGCCCGCCTGCGTACCCACCCGAAATGACCGAAACCACCACGACTCCCCTCTCCCCCGTACCGCCGGGGAGAAGAGGCCGCACAGCCCGCCGCCGCGCGGAGGCCGCCGTTTCCGCGTCACCGCGGGCGACCTCTCCGCCTCGATCACGGTCTTCCTCATCGCCGTCCCCATGTCGCTCGGCCTCGCCGTCGCCATGGACGCACCGCTGGAAGCCGGCCTCATCTCCGCGGCACTCGGCGGCATCGTCGCCGGAATGATCGGCGGTACCCCACTCCAGGTCAGCGGGCCGTCCGCCGGACTGACCGTCGTGACAGCCGAGTTGATCCAGGTCTACGGCTGGCGCACGACCTGCGCCATCACCGTCGGAGCCGGTCTGCTCCAGATCCTGCTGGGTTCCCTGAAAGCGGCGCGTGGCGCCCTGGCGGTCAGCCCCGCGATCGTCCACGGCACTCTCGCCGGCATCGGAGTGGCCATCGCGCTCGCCCAGTTGCACATCGTCCTCGGCGGTTCCCCACAGAGCTCCGCGATGGACAACGCCCTCGCGCTGCCCGAGCAGTTGGCCCGGATCAGTCCGGCCGCCCCGCTGATCGGAGGCCTGACCATCGCCCTGCTGGTGCTGTGGCCGCGGATCCCCGGTGCCGCCGGCCGGGCACTCCGCAGGATTCCGGCCGCGCTCGCGTCGGTCGCCGCGGCCACGGCGGTGGCGGCCGTCGCCGCGCCCCACATCAGCCGGGTGGACCTGCCCTCGTGGAGCTCGCACGCCCTGCCCGAGATGCCCCGGGGCCCGGTACTCGCCCTCGCCACCGCCATGTTCACCGTGATGCTGGTCGGCAGCCTCGAATCGCTCCTGGCGGCCGTGGCGGTGGACAAGCTGGCCTCCGACCGCACGGCCGAACACACCCAGCGACAGCCCGACATGCCCCCGCCGCGCGTCGCCCGCTCCGACCTGGACCGCGAGTTGCGGGGCCAGGGCATCACCAACCTTCTGGCCGGAGTGCTCGGCGGCCTCCCGATCTCCGGTGGTGCGGTGCGCAGTTCGGCGAACGTCCGCGCCGGAGCCACCGGCCGCGCGGCGACCGTACTGCACGGTGTCTGGGTGCTGCTCGCGGCCGGATGCCTGGTCTCGGTACTCGAATGGATTCCGCTGGCCGCACTGGCCGCCCTCGTCATGGTGGTCGGCATCCAGATGGTGAACTACGCCCACATCAGGAACGTCCACCGGCACCGCGAATTCCTCGTCTACGGCGCGACGATCACCGGTGTGATCGTGTTCGGCGTACTGGCCGGCGTGGCGATCGGCATCGCGGCAGCGGTCGGCATGGCGCTGCACCGGCTCGCCCGCACCCGTGTCTCCGTGACGGAAGGCGACGGCGACGGCGGCCGCTTCCTGGTGACCGTGCGCGGCCAGTTGACCTTCCTCGCGGTACCGAGGCTCAGCCGCGTCCTCAACCAACTCCCCCAAGGCATCGACGCGATCGTCGAACTGGACGGCTTTTTCATGGATCACGCGGCCTACGAGGCCATTCAGGACTGGCGCACCACACAGGTCGCCCACGGCGGCAGCATCGTCTTCACCGGCAGGTCGGGAGGGAGGATCGGGGAACCCGCGTCGGCCGCGCACTCCTGCTGTCGTCCGTGGACTCCGTGGCGCAACCACCACTGCCACGACCGCCCGCACCAGCCCACCACCGCGGCGGAGCGCCCCGGTGCGAGGGCGGGACGCTCCGGAGGATCTCCGGATCCGCACTCCGCCGGGGCCTCCGGGCACGACGCGGCGCCCGGAGGCACTCGCGGGCGCGGCAGCGCGCACACGCTGCTGAGCGGTATCAGCTCCTTCCAGCTCAATACGGCCCCGCTGGTCCGCGAGGAGCTCGCACGCCTCGCGGCGGAGGGCCAGCGCCCGTCCCAGCTCTTCCTCACCTGCGCGGACTCCCGGCTCGTCACCAGCATGATCACGTCGAGCGGTCCGGGCGATCTCTTCACGGTGCGCAACGTGGGGAACCTCGTGCCCCCCTCGGGCGCGGACGGTGACGGCGGCGGGGACGACTCCGTGGCCGCGGCGATCGAGTACGCCGTGGACGTCCTGCAGGTCGAATCCATCACCGTCTGCGGGCACTCCGGCTGCGGCGCCATGCAGGCACTCCTCAACGCCGAACCGGGGACGCCGAGGACCACACCCTTGTGGCGGTGGCTGCGGCACGGACTGCCGAGCCTGGAGCGGATGTCGTCCCGCGACCACTCCTGGGCGCGCATCTCCGGCCGGATGCCGGCCGACGCGGTGGAGCAGCTCTGCCTGACCAACGTCGTCCAGCAACTCGACCACCTCCGCGCACACGAGTCGGTTGCGCGCCGGCTGGCGGACGGGACCCTTCAGCTGCACGGCATGTACTTCCACGTCGGAGAGGCGCAGGCCTACCTGCTGACGGAGGGCGTCAGTTCAGGCTCGGGCCCGGACGAGGTCTTCGAGCGGGTCGCGCCGGGCATCGACATCGGTCCGGAGAAGCCGGACCGGGTGGCGGCGCTTCCCGAGGACGGTCCGGCGGCGGCGCTCCCGGAGGACGGTTCCGGCCGGGAGGAGGCCAGACACAGCCTCGTCTGAACCGGTGGCATCCCGGGGCCGTGAGACCTTGTGGTTCAGCCACTCCACCGCGGGCACGGCAGAAGTCGGTACGACGCCCCGTACCGGCCTGCCGTGCCGGCGGCACGAGTCGGCGGAGCTCCTCCATACACGAGGAATAGGTCTAAACCAATTCCCGGCAGACACTTGTCACTCGGCCTTTCGCCTGATGAGCTATGCCCCGGGACACAACGGTCACCCTGGGAATGGGAGATGTTCGTGAGCAACGAAAGCCTGGCCAACCTGCTGCGGGAAGAACGCCGGTTCGAGCCGCCGGCCGAGCTGGCCGCGAACGCCAATGTCACGGCGGAGGCGTACGAACAGGCAGCCGCGGACCGGCTGGGCTTCTGGGCCGAGCAGGCCCGCCGCCTCACCTGGGCCACCGAGCCGACCGAGACGCTCGACTGGAGCAACCCGCCGTTCGCCAAGTGGTTCGCGGACGGCACGCTCAACGTCGCGTACAACTGCGTGGACCGCCATGTGGAGGCGGGCAACGGCGACCGCGTCGCCATCCACTTCGAGGGCGAGCCGGGCGACAGCCGGGCGATCACCTACGCGGAACTGAAGGACGAGGTCTCCCGGGCGGCCAACGCGCTGACCGAGCTGGGCGTCGGCAAGGGCGACCGGGTCGCCGTGTACCTCCCGATGATCCCCGAGGCCGCCATCACGATGCTGGCCTGCGCCCGCATCGGCGCCGCGCACTCGGTGGTCTTCGGCGGCTTCTCCGCGGACGCCATCGCGGCCCGTATCCAGGACGCCGACGCCAAGGTCGTCGTCACCGCGGACGGCGGGTACCGCCGCGGCAAGCCGTCGGCGCTGAAGCCCGCCGTGGACGACGCCGTGTCCCGTATCGAGAGCGTCGAGCACGTCGTGGTCGTGCGCCGCACAGGTCAGGACACCGCGTGGACCGAGGGCCGCGACGTCTGGTGGGACGAGATCACCGGCCGTCAGTCCGCCGAGCACACCCCCGAGGCGTTCGAGGCGGAGCAGCCGCTCTTCATCCTGTACACCTCCGGGACGACGGGGAAGCCGAAGGGCATCCTGCACACCTCCGGCGGCTACCTCACCCAGGCGGCCTACACCCACCACGCCGTCTTCGACCTCAAGCCCGAAACCGACGTCTACTGGTGCACGGCCGACATCGGCTGGGTCACCGGCCACTCGTACATCGTCTACGGGCCGCTCGCCAACGGCGCGACCCAGGTCATGTACGAGGGCACCCCGGACACCCCGCACCAGGGCCGGTTCTGGGAGATCGTGCAGAAGTACGGCGTCTCGATCCTCTACACCGCGCCGACCGCGATCCGGACGTTCATGAAGTGGGGGGACGACATCCCCGCCAAGTTCGACCTGAGCAGCCTGCGCGTCCTCGGCTCGGTCGGCGAGCCGATCAACCCCGAGGCGTGGGTCTGGTACCGCAAGCACATCGGTGCCGACAAGTGCCCCGTCGTGGACACCTGGTGGCAGACCGAGACCGGCGCGATGATGATCTCGCCGCTGCCCGGCGTCACCGCGACGAAGCCCGGCTCCGCCCAGCGCGCCCTGCCCGGCATCTCGGCCACGGTCGTCGACGACGAGGCCCGCGAGGTTCCGGACGGCGGGGGCGGCTACCTCGTCCTCACCGAGCCGTGGCCGTCGATGCTCCGCACCATCTGGGGCGACGACCAGCGCTTCATCGACACCTACTGGTCCCGGTTCGAGGGCAAGTACTTCGCCGGCGACGGTGCCAAGAAGGACGACGACGGCGACATCTGGCTCCTCGGCCGGGTCGACGACGTCATGCTCGTCTCCGGTCACAACATCTCGACCACCGAGGTCGAGTCCGCTCTCGTGTCGCACCCGGCGGTCGCCGAGGCGGCGGTGGTCGGTGCGGCCGACGAGACGACCGGTCAGGCGATCGTCGCCTTCGTCATCCTGCGCGGGACGGCGACCTCCTCCGACGAGCTGCTGGCCGAGCTGCGCAACCACGTCGGCGCCACGCTCGGTCCGATCGCCAAGCCGAAGCGGGTGCTGCCGGTGGCGGAGCTGCCCAAGACCCGCTCGGGCAAGATCATGCGCCGCCTGCTGCGCGACAAGGCCGAGAACCGTGAGCTGGGCGACGTGACCACCCTGACCGATCCGTCCGTCATGTCGCTCATCCAGGCCGAGTTCCCCAAGACCTCCTCCGAGGACTGAGCACACACGGCCCAAGGGCAACCAGCAGACGTACGGCTCCGAGGGGCATCCGGCAGCGCGCCGGATGCCCCTCCGGCTTGCCGGCGGGCGGTCTACAGTGGCCGTATCCGCCCATGAGCGGAGAAGATCTTCATAGGGGTGCCGGGAAGTCTGGTCGGCGAGTTCGCCAGCCATGTCCTCGCCGCCCCGAACCGGAGGTCTCTCCCGTGGCCGAGCCCCGCCGCACCCCGCCGTCACCGGATTCACCCGCACCGCACTCAGCGGCATCCCACTCGGCGGCATCGAAGCCGCCGGACTCGCCGGCCCCTGACTCACCCGCCCCTGACTCACCGGAGCCCGGCCCGGCAACCCCGACACCCCCTTCCGCCCGCGCCGCTGCCACCGGTGCCACCCCGGCAACCCCCCGGGCGACCCTGCTGGGCCGCCTGTCACTGCCCGAGCGGACCTACCTCGCGGACGCGTTGCGCACGGAGACGGTCGGCGGAGTCGTGCTGCTGGTGGCGGCCATCGCGGCACTCGTCTGGGCCAACGTCACCGGCTCCTCCTACACGGCCGTCAGCGACTTCCACTTCGGGCCGGGGGCTCTCGGCCTCGACCTCTCCGTGGAGCACTGGGCCGCGGACGGGCTGCTCGCCGTCTTCTTCTTCGTCGCGGGAGCGGAACTCAAGCGGGAACTGGTCGCGGGTGAGCTCCGCGACCCCAGGACGGCCGCCCTGCCCGTCGTCGCCGCCCTGTGCGGCATGGCGGTGCCCGCGCTCGTCTACGTACTCACCAACGCCCTCGCCGGGGGCACCCTGGGCGGCTGGGCCGTACCGGTCGCGACCGACATCGCCTTCGCGCTCGCGGTCCTCGCCGTCCTCGGCACCTCCCTGCCGGGGGCGCTGCGCGCGTTCCTGCTGACGCTGGCCGTCGTGGACGACCTCTTCGCGATCCTGATCATCGCGGTGTTCTTCACCGAATCGGTCGACTTCCTGGCCCTGGGCGGCGCCCTGGTCGGGCTGGCGCTCTTCTGGGCCCTGCTCCGCTTCGAGGTACGCGGCTGGTGGGTGTACCTGCCGCTGGCGCTCGTCATCTGGGGCCTGATGTACAACAGCGGCGTCCACGCCACCATCGCGGGCGTCGCCATGGGGCTGATGCTGCGCTGCACCCCGCGCGAGGGTGAGGAGCGGTCCCCCGGCGAGCACATCGAACATCTGGTGCGCCCCCTCTCCGCCGGGGTCGCGGTCCCGCTGTTCGCCCTCTTCGCCGCCGGGGTCAGCCTGCGCGGCAACGCCCTCGCCGAGGTCTTCACCCGGCCGGAGACGGTCGGGGTGGTCCTCGGCCTGGTCGTCGGAAAGACCATCGGCATCTACGGCGGATCCCGGCTCGCCACCCGGTTCACCCGGGCCGAGCTCAACCCCGACCTGGCCTGGGCGGACGTCTTCGCGGTCGCCTCTCTCGCCGGCATCGGATTCACCGTCTCGCTGCTCATCGGCGAGCTCGCCTTCGCCGGCGACGAGGAAACCATCAACGAGGTCAAGGCGTCCGTTCTGCTCGGTTCGCTCATCGCCGCCGTAATCTCCGGTGTACTGCTCAAACTCCGGGTACGCGTCCACCGGGCGCTGTACGAGGCTGAGGAGCGGGACGAGGACGCGTCGGGGGTGCCCGACATCTACGAGCAGGACGATCCCGGGTACCACCTGCGGATGGCCGCCCTCCACGAACGGAAGGCGGCCGAACACCGCCGTCTCGCCGAACGGGCGGGGGCAGCGCGCAACAAGCCGGACAGTCCGGCATGATCTGTCACCGGATGTGTTGAAGAGGAGAGGGAGTCAGGGATGAGCGACCCCGGCAATTTCGTGGGCAGCGCGGACCGCAGTCTGGGACAGCTGGTCGCCTCGGCGACGGCCGAGATGTCCGCACTGGTGCACGACGAAATCGCCCTGGCCAAGGCCGAGGTACGCCAGGACGTCAAGCGCGGCGTCATGGGCAGTGCCGCCGGCATCATCGCGGGCGTCCTGCTCCTGTTCGCGATTCCGACGCTGAGCTTCGCGGCGGCATACGGCATCCACAACCTGGGACTGGGCCTTGCCTGGTCGTTCCTGATCGTCGGCGGCGCCTTCATCCTGTTGGGCGTACTGCTGGCACTGTTCGCCGTCGCCAAGTTCAAGAAGGTCAAGCCGCCGGAGAAGTCGATCGCGTCCGCCAAGCAGACAGCGGCCGTCCTCCAGGGCGTCAAGCCGCACCCCCGCCCGGTCGTGGCGGCCGGCCCGTCCCGTACGGCGATCGGCGGCTCTTCCCTCGCGGACAAGGCCGTCGAGAAGAGCGCGGTCCAGGACAAGTCGTCCTCTGTGGCACGCTCTTCGGCATGACGGTCCCCGAAAACAGCGCATCCGGTACGACAGGCTCCGCGCGTCAGGCGTCGGAGCCGTCCGGGTCCGCCCCGGACGCCGCACGGTCCGCCTCCGACGGCGGACAGGCGGCGCGGGGCGGTCCGGCCTTCGTCGCCCCGGTGGGTGGCGGCCGCCCGTCGGCGTCCGGCGGTCCGGTACGCCTGGACGGCCCCTGGACACACCGTGACGTGGCTGCCAACGGGGCGCGGTTCCACATCGCGGAGATGGGCTCCGGCCCTCTCGTACTCCTGCTGCACGGCTTCCCGCAGTTCTGGTGGACCTGGCGCCACCAGCTGCCCGCGCTCGCCGAGGCGGGCTTCCGCGCCGTCGCGATGGACCTGCGCGGCGTCGGGGGCAGCGACCGTACGCCCAGGGGCTACGACCCCGCCAACCTGGCGCTCGACGTCACCGGCGTGATCCGGTCACTGGGCGAGCCGGACGCCGCCCTGGTCGGCCACGACATGGGCGGCTACCTCGCGTGGACGGCGGCCGTGATGCGGCCGAAGCTGGTGCGGCGCCTCGTGGTGTCCTCGATGCCGCACCCGCGGCGCTGGCGCTCCTCCATGCTCTCCGACCCCGCCCAGACCAGGGCCGGTTCGTACGTCTGGGGATTCCAACGGCCCTGGGTGCCGGAGCGTCAGCTCGTCGCGGACGAGGGAGCGCTGGTGGGCCGGCTGATCGAGGAGTGGGCCGGTCCGAACGACATCTCCTTCCCGGACGGTCCGACGCTGGACGTCTACCGCCGGGCGATGTGCATCCCCTCGACGGCGCACTGCTCGGTGGAGCCGTACCGGTGGATGGTGCGGTCGCTGGCCCGGCCTGACGGCGTGCAGTTCTACCGGCGCATGAAGCGGCCGGTCCGGGTACCCACCCTGCACCTGCACGGTTCACTCGATCCAGCGATGCGGACCCGGAGTTCGGCGGGATCCGGCGAGTACGTCGAGGCGCCCTACCGGTGGCGACTTTTCGACGGTCTCGGACACTTCCCGCACGAGGAGGATCCGGCCGCCTTCTCGGCCGAACTCATCAACTGGCTCAAGGATCCCGAGCCCGATCGCTGACCCGATGCGTACAGGTGTGCGCAAGACGGCCACGTGCCGCGCGCATAGGCCAATTGGCTTGCTTCCGCACGGTTACCGACCATGGGTCACGGGCAGACGTCGGGGTATGGGCTGGACGCACGACTTCGGTGACGCAGCACGCAACCGCCGCTCGACCGCCACTGCCGCGGTGAGCACTCATGAGGGGGGCGGCCCCACGGGCCAGGTGCATACCGTGCAGGTCATACACGATCCTCGGCTCAACATTCCCCGCATCCTCCGCCGACGGGCCCGCTGGGTGTCGGCGCGGCTGCGCCATCCCCGTACCTAGCGAATCCTCACTCGGCACCGCCGCACACGACGACGGCCGCCCGCGCGGGCACACCACCCGCGCGGGCACACCGCGGACACCGCCTACAGGGCGCAGCCCTGGGTGTCGACCTGCTGGAAGGCCGTACGGCCGGCGTCGATGTCCGGGCGGATCTCGTCGGCGGTCAGTACGTACCCGGTGTCGGCGTCGTCGCGGGACTTGGCGAACACCACTCCGTACACCTGGCCGTCCGGAGTGAGCAGGGGGCCGCCGGAGTTGCCCTGCCGTACGAGCGCGTAGAGCGAGTACACGTCGCGGTGGACGGTGCCCCGGTGGTAGATGTCGAGGCCGCTGGCCTCGATGCGGCCCCGGACCCGGGCGCTGCGGACGTCGTAGTCGCCGTTCTCCGGGAAGCCGGCCACGATGGCGCTGTCGCCGGTCTTGGCGTCCGGGCCGCTGAAGCTCAGAGGCGTGGTTCGGAGTTCCGGAACGTCGAGCACGGCGATGTCGCGCTGCCAGTCGTAGACGACGACCTTCGCGTCGTACACCCGTCCCTCGCCGCCGACCTGGACGGTGGGTTCGTCGACGCCGCCGACGACGTGGGCGTTGGTCATGACGCGCCCGTCCGCGAAGACGAAGCCGGTGCCTTCGAGGACCTTCCCGCAACTCGGGGCCATGCCCACGACCTTGACGACGGACTTCTTCGCGCGGGCCACCACCGGACTGCCCGTCAGCGCCGGGTCGGGCGGCTCGACTTCGGTGATCGGCTCGTGGGCGAACGGGCTGAAGACCTGCGGGAAGCCGTTCTGGGCGAGGACGGACGAGAAGTCGGTGAACCAGGTCGACGTCTGCTCGGGCATCACGCGGGAGACCCCGAGCAGGACGGAGGAGTTGCGGACCTGCTTGCCCAGGGTGGGAAGGGAGGTGCCGGCCAGTGCGGAGCCGATCAGCCAGGCGACCAGCAGCATCGCGCACACGTTGACCAGCGCGCCGCCGGTGGCGTCCACGGCGCGCGCGGGTGACCAGGTGATGTGCACGCGGAGCTTGTTGCCGAGGTGGGTGGTGAGCGCCTGACCGACCGACGCGCACACGATCACGATCACCACGGCGACCACGGCCGCCGTGGAGGAGACCTCGGAGTTGGCCGTGACCCGGTCCCAGAGGACCGGCAGCAGGTAGACCGCGGCCAGGCCTCCCCCCAGGAAGCCGATCACGGACAGGATGCCGACGACGAAACCCTGGCGGTAGCCGATGACCGCGAACCACACGGCACCGACGAGCAACAGGATGTCCAGCACGTTCACCGTCTATAGCCTCGCAGATTCGTCACCTGGCCCGTCGGGTGACGGGGTCCGGGGGCCCGGAACAGCCCAGCAGGGGAGCCAGCCTGTCATGCGTGCCAGTCGAGCGGCACCTGCCTGGTCCTGTCCCAGGGGCGTTCCCAGCCCGCGAAGTGGATGATCCGGTCGATCAGGCCCGCGGTGAACCCCCAGACCAGGGCGTTCTCCACCAGGAACGCGGGGCCCATGAAGCGGCTGGGGTGCTTGGTGATCACCCGGTTGGCCGGGTCCGTGAGATCGGCCACGGGGACGGTGAAGACCCGGGCCGTCTCGGCCGCGTCGACGGCGCGGACCGGGGTCGGTACCCGCCACCAGCCGAGCACCGGGGTCACCACGAAGCCGCTGACCGGGATGTAGAGCCGGGGCAGCACGCTGAAGATCTGCACGCCGTCCGGATCGAGGCCGGTCTCCTCCTCGGCCTCCCGCAGCGCGGCCCTGAGCGGGCCGGTGGTCGCCGGGTCCCCGTCCTCGGGATCCAGCGCGCCGCCCGGGAAGGCCGTCTGCCCGGCGTGCGAGCGGAGGGTTCCGGCGCGCTCCATCAGCAGCAGTTCCGGTCCGTGTGCGCCCTCGCCGAAGAGGATGAGCACGGCCGACTGGCGCCCGGCGCCGCTCTCCGGTGGGAGGAAGCGGCTCAGCTGCTGCGGCCGGACGACACGCGCGGCCTCGGCGACCGGGCCGAGCCAGGCCGGGATGGCCTCGGTGGTGACGGCGACGGCGTCCCCCGGGGCGGCTCGCTCGTCCGGCCGGCGCGTCCCGCCGTCCGTATGCGCGGCACTCGTCGGCCGCGTCGTGCTCGGTGTGTACGTCATGGGCACCCCCGATTTCTCACAACGCCTGTCATCTGCCAATTCGTTCCGGCCTCATCCGTACGAGCGACGACGGGCGTTCCGTGACACCGGCCGGCGGGGGTTCGGGGGCCGGCGCCCGGGGCGCACGGGGCGGGTTCTCCCTCATTCGGCTCCCGCGTCCGGTGCGGTCTTCGCCCCGCGCGCGGCCCCGCCGTCCTGTGCCGCCGCACGACGCGCGCCCCCGGGCGCGTCCTCGCGCGCGTCCTCGCGCGCGGACGCCAGGGCCGCCTCCTGCGCCGCCGCCTCCCGTCCGGCCAGGCCCGGGGCGGGTTCACCCGGATAGTCGGCGGGCGGGCTCAGACGCTGCCCCGGATAGCCGCCCTTCTCGTACTTCAGCAGCTTCCTGGCCTTCTCGGGGTCCGTCTCCCCCTCGCCGTACGAGGGGCAGAGGGGCGCGATCGGGCACGCGCCGCACGCGGGTTTGCGGGAGTGGCAGATCCGGCGGCCGTGGAAGACGACCCGGTGCGAGAGCATCGTCCACTCGCTCTTCGGGAAGATGCCGGCGACCACCGCCTCGACCTTCACCGGGTCCTCCTCGTCGGTCCACTTCCACCGGCGTACCAGTCGGCCGAAGTGGGTGTCGACGGTGATGCCGGGGACGCCGAAGGCGTTGCCGAGGACCACGTTGGCCGTCTTGCGGCCGACGCCGGGCAGGGTCACCAGGTCGTCGAGCCGGCCGGGCACCTCGCCGCCGAAGTTGTCCCGGATCGCCGCCGAAAGGCCGAGGAGCGATCTGGTCTTCGCGCGGAAGAACCCGGTCGGCCGGATCAGCTCCTCCATGTCCTCCGGGACGGCGGCGGCCATGTCCTCGGGGGTGGGGTAGGCCGCGAAGAGGGCCGGGGTGGTCTGGTTGACCCTCAGGTCGGTGGTCTGCGCGGAGAGCACGGTGGCGACGAGCAGCTCGAAGGGATTGCGGAAGTCGAGTTCCGGATGGGCGTACGGGTAGACCTCGGCCAGCTCGCGGTTGATCCGCCGGGCGCGGCGGACCATCGCGAGATGCGACTCGGGCTTGGCGGGCTTCACCTGTACGGACCTGGAGGCGGCGGACTTCGGCACAGCGGACGCGGCAGACTTGGCGGGCTTCGATCCGACAGACTTCGGCACAGCGGACGCGGCGGACTTGGCGGCCTTCGACGCGGCCGGCTTCGCCTGGACCCGCTTCGACGCCGCGGGCTTCGGCGGCCCGGCGGATGACGGCCCGGCGGATGCCGATGCGGCCGGGCGGGACCTTCGCGGCGCCCCCGAGGCGTGTTCGCCCACAGCTGAATCTCGCTTCTCCGACACCTCGGCGGCCCCCTCGGCCTTCGCTCCCTGCAGCTTTCCGGACACCCGGTCAGCCTATGACCCGGCCCTCGGATTCGCCCCTGTCAGCGGGTTTCCACCCCCGATCGGCCCCCTGCCGTACGATCCGGGCCGCTCGTGCGTCAAACTGGTTTGTGATTGATCGCACTGTTTTACCGTCCGGCATGATGGGGACCACGGTTCCCTGAACAGGCCGACAAGGAGAGATCTCGTGGACGACGTTCTACGACGCGCCCCGCTTTTCGCGGCGCTCGATGACGAGCAGGCCGCGGAACTCCGCGCCTCGATGAGTGAGGTGACCCTCGCACGCGGAGACGCGCTGTTCCACGAGGGTGACCCCGGCGACCGCCTGTACGTGGTCACCGACGGCAAGGTGAAGCTCCACCGCACCTCCCCCGACGGACGCGAGAACATGCTCGCCGTCCTGGGACCGGGAGAGCTGATCGGTGAGCTGTCGCTGTTCGACCCTGGTCCGCGTACCGCCACGGCCACGGCGCTCACCGAGGTCAAGCTGCTCGGCCTCGGCCACGGCGATCTGCAGCCCTGGCTGAACGCCCGCCCCGAGGTCGCCACCGCGCTGCTGCGCGCCGTCGCCCGCCGTCTGCGCAAGACCAACGACCAGATGTCCGACCTGGTCTTCTCCGACGTGCCGGGCCGTGTCGCCCGCGCCCTCCTGGACCTGTCGCGCCGCTTCGGCGTCCAGTCCGAGGAAGGCATCCACGTCGTCCACGACCTCACCCAGGAGGAGCTGGCCCAGCTGGTCGGCGCCTCCCGCGAGACGGTCAACAAGGCGCTCGCGGACTTCGCGGGCCGCGGCTGGCTCCGCCTGGAGGCCCGCGCCGTGATCCTGCTCGACGTCGAGCGTCTGGCGAAGCGCTCGCGCTGACCCGGAGGGCCGGTCCGCCGGCTCCCGGAGGCGTACGGCCGCGGGCGGCGATGACGCCCGTACGCAGAAGCCGCACGCGTACCACCGAAGCCGCACGAAGAGGCCCTGCCGTCACGGCGGGGCCTCTCGGCGTTCGCAGGGGGGGGCGAGGGTGACCCGGCCGCCCCGGCTCAGATCAGCCCGTGCTCGGCCAGGTACTCCAGCTGCGCCCGCACGGACAGCTCGGCCGCCGGCCACAGGGAGCGGTCCACGTCCGCGTACACACGAGCCACCACCTCGGACGGCGTGAGGAGCCCGGACTCCACCGCCGTCTCCACCTGGGCGAGCCGGTGGGCGCGGTGCGCGAGGTAGAACTCCACCGCTCCCTGCGCGTCCTCCAGTACCGGCCCGTGGCCCGGCAGGACCGTGTGGACCCCGTCGTCCGTGGTGAGCGAGCGCAGCCGCCGCAGGGTGTCGAGGTAGTCGCCGAGCCGCCCGTCCGGATGCGCGACGACGGTCGTGCCCCGGCCGAGGATGGTGTCGCCGGTGAGCACCGCGCCGTCCGCCGGGAGGTGGAACGAGAGCGAGTCGGCGGTGTGACCGGGCGTGGGGACGACCCGGAGTTCGAGTCCCCCGGTGATGACGACGTCCCCGGCCGCCAGGCCCTCCTCACCGAGCCGCAGCGCGGGGTCGAGCGCGCGCACCTTCGTACGTGTCAGCTCCGCGAAGCGCGCGGCGCCCTCGGCGTGGTCCGGGTGGCCGTGCGTGAGCAGGGTGAGCGCGATGCGCCGGCCGGCCCGGGCGGCGGTGTCGATCACCGCGCGCAGGTGGGTGTCGTCCAGTGGTCCCGGGTCCACGACGACCGCGAGGTCCGAGCCCGGTTCGGCCAGGATCCAGGTGTTGGTGCCGTCCAGGGTCATCGCGGAGGCGTTGGGGGCCAGGACGTTGACCGCACGGGCCGTGGCGGGGCCGGAGACGACCTCCCCGCGGGGCTGTCCGGGCAGCAGCGCGGCCTCGCTCATGCGGTTCCTCCGGTCGCGGGTCCCGCGGGCGGGACGGGGGTGGTGAATTCATCGTGTCCCGGCCAGATCAGCACCAGCTGGTCACCCTCCAGCCTCGCCCGGGCGAGTACGGGGGCGAGGTTCTGGGTCCCGGCCGCCTTCAGCGCCTCCTCGGCCGTCCGGTACGGCAGGAGCGAGCGCAGGGTGGTCACGGTGGGCGGCATCATCTGCAGCTCGCCCCGCGCGTGGCCCGCGGTGGCGTCGGCGGGGGTGATCCACACCGTACGGTCTGCCTCGGTCGAGACGTTGCGGGTGCGCTGGCCCTCCGGGAGCGCCGCGACGAAGAACCAGGTGTCGTAGCGCTGGGTCTCGAACTCGGGGGTGATCCAGCGGGCCCAGGCTCCCAGCAGGTCGGACCGGAGTACCAGCCGGCGCCGCTCCAGGAACCCGGCGAAGGAGATGTCCCGGGCGACGAGCGCCGCGCGGTCCGCCTCCCAGTCGGCGCCCGTGGTGTCGCCGACGACAGTGCCGGGGGTGGGGCCCGCGAGCAGTACGCCCGCCTCCTCGAAGGTCTCCCGTACCGCCGCGCACACGATGGCCTGGGCCTCCGCCGGGCTCGGGACGCCGAGCCGTTCGGCCCAGCTCTCCAGGGACGGTCCGGTCCAGCCGACCAGGTGGTCGTCGTCGCGCGGGTCGACCCCGCCGCCCGGGTAGGCGTACGCGCCTCCGGCGAAGGCCATGGAGGTACGGCGCCGCAGCATGTGGACGGCCGGACCGGTGCCGGCTACGGCGCCCGCTCCGGCGCTCGACCCAGTACTCGACCCGGTATTCGTCCCGGCACTCGCTCCGGCGGAGTCCCGCAGCAGCATCACGGTGGCGGCGCGCCGGGGTGTCACGGGCGTCAGCCCGCCCGTGGCGAGGGCCCTGATCCGGTCGGGCCATTCCGGTGGGTACCACTGACCTTGGGACATGGCCGGAGGCTATCCGGATCGGCCGATTTGTTCGAGAGGGGAACGCGCGTTCCCCTCTCGCCACGCGTCCCGCTCAGAGCGGGTGCCGCCGCCCGGCAGACGGCAGTGTGCCGACACGCCCTGAGGACAGAAAGATCCCGCCCGGCCCCGAAGGACCGGACGGGAAGGACGAACAAGGCTCTGCGATCAGGCGGAGACCAGCTCGACCTGGATCTCGACCTCGACCGGGGCGTCCAGCGGCAGGACCGCGACACCGACGGCGCTGCGGGCGTGCACTCCCTTGTCGCCGAGCACCTCGCCCAGCAGCTCGCTGGCGCCGTTGACCACGCCGGGCTGTCCGGTGAAGTCGGGAGCCGAGGCGACGAACCCGACGACCTTCACGACCCGGGCGATCCGGTCCAGGTCGCCGACGACCGACTTCACGGCCGCGAGGGCGTTGAGCGCGCAGACCCGGGCGAGGTCCTTGGCCTCCTCGGCCGTCACCTCGCCGCCGACCTTGCCGGTCACACCGAGCCGGCCCTCGACCATCGGCAGCTGGCCCGAGGTGTACACGTACACGCCGGACTGCACGGCCGGCTGGTACGCGGCCAGCGGCGGAACGACGTCCGGCAGGGTGAGCCCGAGCTCGGCGATCCTCGCCTCGACGGCGCCGGCCACTACGCCTTCTCCCGCTTCAGGTAGGCGACGAGCTGCTCGGGGTTGTTCGGCCCGGGCACGACCTGGACCAGCTCCCAGCCGTCCTCGCCCCAGGTGTCCAGAATCTGCTTGGTCGCGTGCACGAGGAGCGGCACGGTCGCGTATTCCCACTTGGTCATGGCCCGACTGTAATGCCTGGCTCGGGCGCTCCCGTGCGTAGGCCGGCGACCTACTGGTTAGGCTCGAAGCGTGAGCAGGTTCCAGGTCGTCAGCGGCAAGGGCGGCACCGGTAAGACCACGGTGGCCGCCGCCCTCGCGCTCGCCCTCGCGGCCGAGGGCCGGCGCACCCTCCTCGTAGAGGTGGAGGGTCGCGGCGGCATCGCCGAGCTCTTCGGTGCGAGCCCCACTCCCTACGAGGAGCGCAGGATCGCCGACGTCCCGGGCGGCGGCGAGGTGTTCGCGCTGGCCATCGACGCCGAGCAGGCGCTCCTCGACTACCTCCAGATGTTCTACAAGCTCGGCAGCGCGGGCCGGGCCCTCAAGAAGCTCGGCGCGATCGACTTCGCGACGACCATCGCGCCCGGTGTCCGGGACGTCCTGCTGACCGGCAAGGCGTGCGAAGCCGTGCGCCGCAAGGACAAGCAGGGTCGTTTCGTCTACGACCACGTGATCATGGACGCGCCGCCCACCGGCCGGATCACCCGCTTCCTCAACGTCAACGACGAGGTGGCCGGGCTGGCGCGGATCGGCCCGATACACCACCAGGCCCAGTCCGTGATGCGGGTCCTCAAATCCCCCGACACCGCGGTCCATCTGGTGACACTGCTGGAGGAGATGCCGGTGCAGGAGACCGCGGACGGCATCGGGGAACTGCGCGCCGCCCAGCTCCCGGTGGGCCGGGTGATCGTCAACATGGTCCGCCCGCACCTGCTGGACGAGGAGGCGCTGCGCACGGCGTCGGGTGCGCGCCGCAAGGAGATCGCGAAGACGCTGACCCGGGCCGGCGTCACCGGCTCGGCGGCCTTGGTCCGCCCGCTGATCGCACAGGCGGCCGAGCACGCGCAGCGGGTCGGTCTGGAGCGCGAGCAGCGGGCCGTGCTGGCCGGGCTCGGGCTGCCCACGGACGAGCTGCCGCTGATGGGCGAGGGCATCGACCTCGCCGCACTGCATGTGCTGGCCGGGGAGCTCCGCAAACAGGGCGCAGGGGAAGAGGAGGCGTCATGACACGCGCGTCCGGCGCCGCACCCGGCCCGAAGGGCAGGGGCGCCGCCACAACGGTGGAGGGTACGGAAGCCGTGGACGGTACGGAGCCGGCGGACGGTACGGAGCCGGCGGACGGTACGGAGCCGGCGGACGGCCGGGGCCCGGTGCGCGCGCCGGGTCTGGACACCGACGCGCTGCTCGACGACCCCGGCATCCGGATCGTGGTGTGCTGCGGTTCCGGCGGTGTCGGCAAGACGACCACGGCCGCGGCACTCGGTGTACGGGCGGCCGAGCGGGGCCGCAAAGTGGTCGTCCTCACCATCGACCCGGCGCGACGGCTCGCCCAGTCCATGGGCATCGACCGGCTCGACAACGTCCCGCGCCGGGTGGAGGACATCGCGGGCGAGGGCGAACTGCACGCCATGATGCTCGACATGAAGCGGACCTTCGACGAGACGGTCGAGGCGCACGCGGATCCCGAGCGGGCCCGCGCCATCCTGGAGAACCCCTTCTACCAGTCCCTGTCGGCCGGCTTCGCGGGCACGCAGGAGTACATGGCGATGGAGAAGCTGGGGCAGCTGAGGGCGCGCGACGAGTGGGACCTGATCATCGTCGACACCCCGCCCTCACGGTCGGCGCTGGACTTCCTGGACGCTCCGAAGCGGCTCGGGTCCTTCCTGGACGGCAAGTTCATCCGGCTGCTGATGGCGCCCGCGAAGATGGGCGGCCGGGCCGGGATGAAGTTCCTCAACGTGGGCATGTCGATGATGACGGGCACCCTCGGCAAACTGCTGGGCGGCCAGTTCCTCAGGGACGTGCAGACGTTCGTGGCCGCCATGGACTCGATGTTCGGCGGGTTCCGTACCCGGGCGGACGCCACGTACCAGCTGCTCCAGGCCCCGGGGACAGCGTTCCTGGTGGTAGCGACGCCTGAGCGGGACGCGCTGCGCGAGGCGGCGTACTTCGTGGAGCGGCTGGCCGCCGAACGCATGCCGCTGGCCGGGCTGGTGCTGAACCGGGCGCACGGCAGCGAGGCCGAGCGCCTCACCGCCGAACAGGCGCTCGCCGCCGCCGAAAATCTTGAGGCGGCCCGCATGGTGGATCAGGCCGCCGGGAAGACTGGTCTTCGTGACCCGGCGGTAGCCCCCTCTCCCGAGGCATCCCCCGAAGCCGTCGAGTCCTCCACCCCAGTAGGTACGGACGGCACGGACGGCACGGACCGTACGGACGCCGCACCGGCGGTCTCCGTGGTCGCGATCGAGGAACTCACCGAGGGACTGCTGCGCCTGCACGCTGAACGCATGCAGGTCGTGGCCCGCGAGCAACTCACCCGCGAGCACTTCGCCACCGCCCATCCGGAGGTGCTGGTGACCGAGGTGGCCGCACTGCCGGGCGACGTGCACGATCTGGCGGGGCTCCGGACGGTGGGTGACCGCCTCGCGGCCGGCGCCGCCGGAACCGCCTGAACCGCTTGCAGGCACGTTCCACCGGCCTGACCGCGGCCTCCGTGGTCGGGCGCGCGCCGATCCGACGATCGCGTCCGGGCGCGCGGGCACGCGGAGACCGGGCCGGCCGTACGCGCGGGCGCGGAAGAGCCCGCGCGGGCATGCGGATCACTGGCGTCGACCGGCCGTGCAGCGGGAGCGGAGAGCGGGCACGCCCGACCGCGGCACGGCCCCGGTTCGCCCGGGGCATCCCCCGTACGGCGCGTTCGCGCGACTCCGTACGGGGACATCGACGACTGGACTTTCCGTCGCCCACAAGCCCAACCGGGCTGCGGGCCCGCAGAGTTACCCCACCGCGGCGTACGTCTCCTGGAAGTCGTCGTCGTCCATCCCGATGACTCCGGGCAGCATGCCGGTCGAGCGCTCGTACTCACTGCGCGCGGTCTCCAGCAGGCGCCGCCAGGACGTGACGGTGGGACGACGGCGCAGCAGTGCGCGGCGCTCCCGTTCCGTCATTCCGCCCCACACGCCGAACTCGACGTGGTTGTCGAGCGCGTCGGCCAGGCACTCCGTCCGCACCGGACATCCGGTGCACACTGCCTTGGCCCTGTTCTGCGCTGCCCCTTGTACGAACAGCTCGTCCGGATCGGTAGTGCGGCAGGCTGCCTGCGCACTCCAGTCGGTTACCCAGCCCATGCCGGCGCCGTCCTCTCCCGAATTGAGGCTCCCCCACGGCGGCAGCGGCATATTCACCGCTGCCAGTTGAGGACGTTACGGAAGCGACCACGAGCACAACACCCCCTTCGGGCCCAATCTTGAATGGCCCGAACGGACTATGCGTACGCGGCAGATCACCCAGGGGAGTGACGTGAGGACATGCGAGACGAAGTACGCAAAACCGGGACAGTGCACCCGAGTTGCAACGGACGCTCCATGACACACCAGGCGTTTTCGGGGACACCTTGCGTGCAGTCCTCACACACGGACGCCGAGCGGGGGGACGCATACGGCGTGTGCGCGGGGGTTGATACGGGGCCGGACTGCTGTGACAGTTGAGTGCAGCTTAGGCCAAGGGATGCGCGCGTGTCCGGCGAATGACAACGTAGCCACTGCGCCGTGCCCTCACACCGGCGCACGCCTGCGTGTGAGGTCTGCGCCGCAGTGCGCCCGCAGGTTCCCCGCGGTCCGTGGCGCACGCCTGTGACGTGCGGAATCGGCCCCTCAAACCCACTTCTCGTAACGGGTTGGTACCTGAACATCCCGAGCGGAGCCTGCTCCATCGGAACGTACAGGGATACGGATTAGGCTGCCCCCATGCCAAAAAAGCGCTCGGGCGGGGGTCTCACCACGACCCAGCAGGCCGCCAAGTTCCTCGGTGTCGCCGCGCTCTCCGGAGCTGTGCTGGCAGGCATCGCACTGCCGGCCGCGGGCGCACTGGGCCTCGCCGCCAAGGGGACGGTCGAGGGATTCGACGAGATCCCTGCCAACCTCAAGACTCCACCGCTCAGCCAGCGCACCACGATCCTGGACGCCGACGGGGGTTCCATCGCGACGGTGTACTCCCGCGACCGCACCGTCGTGCCGCTCAAGGACATCTCCCCGTACATGCAGAACGCGATCGTCGCGATCGAGGACTCCCGCTTCTACGAGCACGGAGCGGTCGACCTCAAGGGCATCCTGCGCGCGATGAACCGCAACGTGCAGTCGGGTGGGACGGCGGAAGGCGCGTCGACCCTCACCCAGCAGTACGTGAAGAACGTGTTCGTCGAGGAGGCCGGCGACGACCCGGAGAAGGTCGCCGAGGCCACCCAGCAGACCCTGGGCCGCAAGGTCCGTGAGCTGAAGTACGCGATCCAGGTCGAAGAGGAGCTCGGCAAGAAGAAGATCCTCGAGAACTACCTCAACATCACGTTCTTCGGGCAGCAGGCCTACGGCGTGGAGGCCGCCTCCCAGCGGTACTTCTCCAAGCACGCGAAGGACCTGAAGCTGGAGGAGGCCGCGCTGCTCGCCGGCATCGTCCAGTCGCCCACCCGGTACGACCCCGTCAACGACGAGGAAGAGGCCACCAAGCGCCGCAACACGGTCCTCGCGCGCATGGCCGCGACCGGCAGCATCTCGCAGGCCGAGGCCGACAAGGCCATGGCGACGCCGATCAAGCTGAAGGTCAAGACCCCGCAGAACGGATGCATCACCGCCGTCAGCGGCGCGGGCTTCTTCTGCGACTACGTACGCAAGGTCATCCTCAACGACCCCGCCTTCGGCAAGACGAGCGAGGACCGCTCGAAGCTCTGGAACCTCGGCGGTCTGACGATAAAGACCACGCTCTCCCCGCGCGCGCAGGAGGCGGCCAACGAGGCCGCCACCGCGAAGGTCAACAAGGACGACAAGGTCGCCGCTTCGGTGGTCCAGGTCGAGCCCGGTACCGGCAAGATCCTCTCGATGGGCCAGTCCCGCCCGTACGGCCTGGACCAGAAGAAGCACGAGACGGTCCTCAACCTCGCCGTCGGCTCCGCGATGGGCGGCTCCACCTACGGCTTCCAGGTCGGCTCGACCTTCAAGCCGATCACCGCGGCGGCGGCGCTGGAGAAGGGCATCAGCCCGGCCCAGTCGTTCAGCACGGATCACGAGGTCACGCTGGAACAGCGGTCCTTCACCACGTGTTCGGGCGCCATCGCGATGGACAAGGACTGGCTCGTCGGGAACGAGACGGACGAGGAGAAGGGCACCTGGGACATGACCAGCGCCCTCGGCAAGTCCATCAACACCTACTTCGCGAAGCTGGAGCAGAAGGCCGGACTCTGCGACACGGTCAAGATGGCGAAGAAGGTCGGCTACGCCCGCGGTGACGGGACGCCCGTCCCGGAGGCTCCCGCCATCACGCTCGGCGGTGTGGAGAGCACCCCGCTCGGCATGGCTGCCACCTACGCGACGTTCGCCAACCGCGGCACGTACTGCACCCCGATCGCCATCCAGTCGATCACCGACGCCAACGGCAAGAAGCTCGCCGTGCCGAAGTCGGAGTGCTCGCAGGCGATGAGCGAGAAGACCGCGGACACGATCAACCAGATGCTGAAGGGTGTCGTCGAGGACGGTACCGGTACGGCGGCCGGGCTGAGCGACCGCGACAACGCGGGCAAGACCGGTACGACCAACGACCGCAAGGACGCCTGGTTCGTCGGCTACACCCCGAACCTGTCCACGGCCGTCTGGGTCGGTGCCGACATCGGCAAGAAGATCCCGATGTACGACATCAACATCGGCGGACAGTACTACGACAAGGTCTGTGGTGGCTGTCTGCCCGGCCCGATCTGGAAGATCGCGATGACCGGCGCTCTCGACGCCGGCGAGACCCCGTCCTTCAACACCGTCGACGTCCCGCGCGGCGAGGAGAAGGGCGACAAGGACAAGGACAAGAACAAGGGCCGCGACGGTGACGGCGACGACACCGGCGACGACTCCACCCCGACGCCCGGCATCACCGTGCTGCCGGACTTCCTCGGTGGCAACCAGGGCAACCAGGGTGGCCGACGCGGCGGTCAGGACGCCGGCGGCAACGGGCCGTGACGCACGGGCCGCACGCCGCCCCGCCCTTCACACGGCTGTGACGGGCGGGGCGGGAGCGGCGGGATCGGCTGTCCCTGCCTGAACGTACGAAGTGGGGCGCCCCCGTTGACCGGGGGCGCCCCACTTCGTACGTTCAGGACCGGGTCCACGAGGGCCCGACCCGCGGCGGGCCGGGCCGGTGGTGGTCTCGGCCCACGGCGGTCTCAGCCCGCGAGGGACTTCTTCACCGCGGCGGCGACCCGGCCGCCCTCGGCGAGACCCGCGACCTTCGGGCTGACGATCTTCATCACGGCGCCCATGGCGCGCGGGCCCTCGGCGCCGGCGGCCTTCGCCTCCTCGACGGCGGAGACGACGATCGCGTCGAGCTCCTCGTCGGACAGCTGCTTGGGCAGGTAGGCGTCGAGCAGTTCGCCCTCGGCCTTCTCCCGCTCCGCCTGCTCCGTCCGGCCGCCCTGGGCGAAGGCCTCCGCCGCCTCACGGCGCTTCTTCGCCTCCTTGGCGATGACCTTCTGCACCTCGTCGTCGGAGAGTTCGCGAGCGGTCTTCCCGCTCACCTCCTCCTTGGTGATCGCGGTGAGGGTCAGCCGAAGGGTGGACGAGGTCAGCTCGTCGCGCGCCTTCATGGCGGTGGTGAGGTCTTCCTTGAGCTTGGACTTGAGCGTGGTCATGACCCGATTGTGTCAGGTACGCGGTCCTGGACGCCCGTTCGTTTTCCGGCCGCCGCCGGATCCCGCCCGTGCGGGGTCTGCGACGATGGGCCCATGCGCGCACGCTACGGAGTTCCCCTGAAAGTCGCTGCGGCCGGTGCGGCGGTCGGCGCCGCCGGTCTCGCCTACGCCGCAGGATTCGAAGCCCGCTCGTTCCGCCTCCGCCGGGTGACCGTCCCGGTGCTCCCGCCCGGTGCACGCCCGCTGCGCGTACTCCAGATCTCGGACGTCCACATGGTCAGCGGCCAGCGCAAGAAGCGCGCCTGGCTCCAGTCCCTGGCAGGGCTCCGCCCGGACTTCGTCGTCAACACGGGCGACAACCTCTCGGACCCGGAAGCGGTACCCGAGCTGCTGGACGCCTTGGGGCCCCTCATGGAGCTCCCGGGGGTGTACGTCTTCGGGTCGAACGACTACTACGGCCCCAAGCTCCGCAACCCGGTGCGCTATCTCAAGGAGAAGGCGGCGGGCAAGCACGGCCTCAACGGGAACGCCCCGGCGACGAACGTGGTCCACAACCCGTGGGAGCCCATGCGCGACGCGTTCGACGACGCCGGCTGGATCGGCCTCACCAACACCCGCGGGCGGCTGAAGCTGGACGGCCTGGACATCGCCTTCACCGGCCTGGACGACCCCCACATCAAGCGGGACCGGTACGCCGAGGTCTCCGGCGGCCCCGAGACGGGCGCCGACCTCTCCATCGGTGTGGTGCACGCCCCCTACCTGCGCTCGCTGGACGCGTTCACGAAGGACGGCTACCCGCTGATCCTCGCCGGTCACACGCACGGCGGACAGCTCTGCATCCCCTTCTACGGCGCCCTGGTCACCAACTGCGACCTGGACACGGACCGGGTGAAGGGCCTCTCCAGCCACACGGCCGACGGCAACCGGGCCTACCTCCACGTCTCGGCCGGCTGCGGTACGAACCGCTACACCCCGGTCCGCTTCGCCTGCCCCCCGGAGGCAACGCTGCTCACCCTGACCGCACGGGCCTGACGCGGGGAGCCTGATCCACCACGGGAGCGTGGCGTACGGGCCTGACGCGGGGGACCTGATCCGCCACGGGAGCGTGGCGTACGGTCCCGGGCCCGTACGCCACGGATGAATCGCGGCCCGGGAACCCCGCCTTTACGGTGAGGCCATGACCGCCGCCCCGAAAACCGCGACGCTGCCCAGGCCCCGGGCCGAGGACGCGTTCCTGCGGGGCGCCCGTACCCCGCGCCGTACGGCCGCCGTGCTCCGGGCCCTCGTGTGCGCGGCGGCGATCTCGGGCCTCTCGATCGAGCTGGCGACGACCGGCGCGCCGCTGGAACTGCTGAGCCGGTTCACCTTCCAGGCGAACGTCCTGGTCGCCGGGGTCTTCGGCTGGTCCTTGGTCCGCTCCTGGACGGGCCGCGGACCGGTGTCCCCGAACCTGACGGGCGGCGTACTCCTCGTCGCGGTGATCATCGGCCTGACGTACCACCTGATCCTGACCGACCACAGCTTCGGCTACTCCGCAGCCGGCACCCCCGTCGCCCCGGCCACCGGCCCCCGCGCCGTCTCGGAACACCTGCTGCACACGTCCCTGCCCGTGGCCGTGATCCTGGACTGGCTCCTGCTGACCCCGGCCCGGACACTGCGCCTGCGCTTCCTGCCGCAGTGGGTGCTCGGCTCCCTCGCCTACCTGGCCTTCGTCCTGGCCCGCGGCACCCTGCTCGCCCCCGACGACGGCCCCCGGTACCCGTACCCCTTCCTGAACGTGGACACGTACGGCTATTCGGAGGTCCTCGCCCACGCCTTCGCGCTCTCCCTGCTCCTCGTGGTCCTGGCCTCCGTGCTCATCGCCCTGGACCACGTGCGGCCCCGGCCCCGGCACCGGACCAGGCCCCGCCGGTAACCGGATTTCGCCTCCGGGCACAGGTGGGCTAGAGTTATCGATGTCGCCGGGAGACCGGTGGACATCGGGGTGTAGCGCAGCTTGGCAGCGCGCTTCGTTCGGGACGAAGAGGTCGTGGGTTCAAATCCCGCCACCCCGACAGCTGAAACACCAGGTCAGGGGCCTGATCCGCTTAGCGGGTCAGGCCTCTGACGTTTCTCCCCGCACATGGTCACCCGCAGGGTTCCCCCGCGGGGCTTCCGCGTTCCGGGGGCCCGTCGCCCCCGTAGTGGTTCGGGTTCGTTGCGTGACCGGGCCTGGAGGTGGGTGGTGCGTCGCGACGGTCCGGACTCACGGATGCTCCATGCGTCGAGAGCTGTTGACCCGGGGCAAAGTGGCCGCCGGATTGCGGGAGTTCGGCCGGATTCCCCAGGACCGACAGGAGCAGCCGGAGCGACGGCCGCACCTCACTGGGGCCTGACCTCCCATCAGTTGGGCAATGGGTCGAGCGGAGGGATGGACGGGTAGAACTGCGCAGGGCGCGCCGTGCCGTGGCCTCGGCTGCGGTCCTGGGCGTATCGGTGGGGCTCACGCCGGCCGCTCCAGGACGACAACACCGCCCACTTCGCGGTCACGGGAGACAGCGCGACAGCGGCCCAGGGCGACACCGCGACGATGGACCTCGGTGTGGTGACCCACGGTCCGGCGGCCGTCTTCTACGCAGCGGTGACACCATGACGGCCGCCGTCACCCTGCCATCCGGTGCTCACGTGGTGAGCACCTCCACCAACTGCCGAGCCCTGCGGGCGTTCGTGTACGAAGGCCCACCTGGCTTCGCCGTCCAAGATTTCGCTGCGGGCCGGGAGGCGGCCGGAGCACCGCCGTGGATTTCGGAACACGCGCAGGTCACAGCGTCGGGTGGAGCTGACCGGCGAGGAGGCGGCGACACCAGCGGAGGCAGTGGCCGCAGGGGTCGCTGGGGCCGTGGCGGGAGGGTGCGGCGGCAGGGGCGGCTGCGGTGACCTGCACGGTAAGAAGACGTAGCGGTTGTCCGATGCGCGCCAAAGGGGTGCGGGACAGCCCGTAAAGTTGTGGGCATGGATCTTCACACTGCGACGATGTGGGAGACAGCCGAACTCGCCGGAGGACCTGCCGATGGTCTCCGGATGCGGGTTCCCGACCAGCCTCCGGTCCTTCAGGTGACGCGTCCCTGCCGCGTCGAATCCCCGGACGGCGACGAATTCATGGTGGACGCGTTGTACGTGTACCGCCGCGACCCCTATGCGCAGGACGAGCCCGTGGCGTACGGGTTCGACGCCGCCAGTCCCTGACGGGTACGGGCGGCATCGAGGTATTGAGCGGTCACGCCGCCTGCCCCGCGGTCACGAGGACCGGCGGGGGCAGGGGGCGTGGCACCGTCAGAGGTCGGCGGGGCGCGGCTCCGTCATCGCGGCGGCGGGCGCCGGGGTGGGCTGGGCGGCCTCGGTGACGGTGACCTGAGGGGCGGGCGCGGAGGCGTTGTCGTTCTTCATCGCCTGCGCCTCGCTCTTCAGGATGCGCGCCGACTTGCCGAGGGCCCGCGCGGCCTCCGGCAGCTTCTTCGATCCGAAGAGGGCGATGACGATGACCGCCAGGATCAGCAGGTGCCAGGGTTCCAGTCCGTTGCGGAGCATGCCGAGCCCGCCTTCCTCGTGTCGGCCGTGGACGCTCGCACGTCGCCTGCCCGGCCCAGATGGTTGCTACTTGAACGCAACCGTACAACCCGGGCGGTCGGATCGTGAGGTCCCCGCAGTTACGGGATCACGACTGGACGGTCAACTTCTGGTAAGCCGCGTCCAGCCGGCCGAGGACCCGCTCGCGGCCGAGGAGCTCCATGGACTCGAAGAGCGGCAGCCCGACCGTGCGGCCGGTGACCGCGACGCGGATGGGTGCCTGGGCCTTGCCGAGCTTGAGCCCGTGCTGCTCGCCGACCGCGACCAGTGCCGCCTTCAGGTCGTCCGCCTGCCATGCGGTGGTGGCCAGCGCCCCACGAGCGTCCCGCAGGATGGCCTCCGCGCCGGGCTTCATCGCCTTGGTCCAGGATGCCTCGTCGCGGACCGGCTCGGCCAGGAAGAGGAAGTCGACGCAGGCCGTGATCTCGGACAGGACCGTGAGCCGGGTCTGCGCGAGCGGGGCGGCGGCCTCGAAGACGGCCGTGTCGAAGGCGGCCGGGTCCCAGGGGGCGTGCGGGGCGATCAGCCAGGGCGCACAGGCCGCGGCGAACTGCTCCGGTGCGAGGGCGCGGATGTACTCGCCGTTGAAGGCGGTCAGCTTCTTCACGTCGAAGAACGCCGGTGAGGTGTTGACGTCCTCGATGCGGAAGAGCTGCTCCATCTCCTCGTAGGGGAGGATTTCGCGGTCACCGCCGGGGCCCCAGCCGAGCAGCATGAGGTAGTTGACCATCGCCTCGGGGAGGAAGCCCTCGGCGAGGTAGTCCTCCAGCGCGACCTTGTCCCGGCGCTTGGAGAGCTTCTGGCGCTTCTCGTTGACGATCACCGGAAGGTGCGCCCAGCGGGGCGGCTCGGCGCCGAGCGCCTCCCACAGCAGCTGCTGCTTGGGGGTGTTGGAGAGGTGCTCCTCGCCCCGGACCACCAAGGTGACCCCCTCGTCCAAATCGTCCACGACGTTGGCGATCAGGAAGACGGGCGAGCCGTCGCCCCGGGCGATCACGAAGTCCTCGATGGCGCTGTTCGGAAACGCGGGCTCACCGCGCACCAGGTCGGTCACGACGGTCTCGCCCTCGTCCGGGGTACGGAATCGGAGCGCCCGTCCTTCCTCGTGGGCGAGACCGCGCTCGCGGCAGTGGCCGTCGTATCCGAGGTGCTCCGAGCCGGTGCGCTCCTTGAGCTGCTCGCGCGTGCAGTCGCAGTAGTACGCGCGGCCGGCGTCGTACAGGCGGAGCCCTGCCTCGGTGTGGCGGGCGGCGTTGTTCGACTGGAAGTAGGGGCCCTCGAAGGCCGGGTCGTCCTCGTGGATGCCGATGGCGGCCAGGGCGTTGATGATGCCGTCGGTCCACTCCGGCTTGTTCCGGGCCGCGTCGGTGTCTTCGACGCGCAGGACGAAGGTGCCGCCGGACTGTCGCGCGACCGCCCAGTTGTAGAGAGCGGAGCGCGCGCCGCCGACATGGAACATGCCAGTGGGGGACGGGGCGAAACGGACACGAACCGGGGCATCAGACATAACGACCACCCTACCGACGCCCCGCCGGCCCGGGACGCCGTTATCCACAGCCCTACTCTGCAAGATGATCACCAGATATCGTGGTCAGCACATTTATGAGGGCGGCAGCAAGGGGGCGGGACCATGTTCGAGCCCACACCCGGCCGGAGACCCTGCTGAGCACCACCGGTTCCGGCTCGACGGACGGCGCGTCCGGGGCACCGGAAGCAGGGGACACCGAGGACGCGCTGCTCACGCTGCTCGGGCTCGACCCGCTGGAGGATGCCCTCTACCGGCTCCTCGTGGACCGCCCCGACAGCGAGCCCGCCCCGCTCACCAAGGAGCTCGCCGCTCCGCTTCCGGCCGTCAGCGAGGCCCTGGAGTCACTGGTGGTGCGCGGCCTCGCGAGCTCCGTCTCCACCGGCGGGGCCGCACCGCGTTACCGGGCGGCCTCCCCCGTACTCGCCCTCGGCCCGCTGCTGGAGTCCCGGCGGTCCTCCCTGCACCAGGTCGAGTCGTTGATGGCCACCCTCGCCGAACGGCACCGCTCCGCCCAGGCCCACGCCTCCGGGGCACCGGTAGAGGTGCTCTCGGGGGCCGCGGCGATCCGTCGCAGGCTGCTGCTGATGCAGGAGCAGGCCACCACCGAGGTCTGCAACCTGATGCCGCTCGGGCAGCCGCGGCACTCCGTGATCAGCTACGAGGACAACCACGCGGAGATCGAGGACGTTCTCATGCGGCGCGGAATCGCCCTGCGGACCGTCATCGAACGGGATTGGCTGGAGAACCCGGGAACAGCGGAGACGCTGGACTCCTACGCCGCCCAGGGCCAGCAGATCTCCGTGGTGGACAAGCTGCCGATCAAGCTGGTCGTCGTCGACCGGCGGATCGCCCTGCTGCCCCTGGACCCGGAGCGCGAGGACATCGAGCCGGTCGCACTCGTCGTCCACCGCACCGGGCTGCTCATCGCACTCAGCGCCCTTTTCGAGACGCAGTTCGAGCGGGGGACGCTGCTCCGGCCCTCGGGGGCGACCGCGCCGGCCGAGGACTCCTCCGGCCCCCTCCTCGACCCGACCGATCACAGAATCCTCGCGCTGTTGCGCATCGGGCTCACGGACTCGGCCATCGCTCGGCAGCTCGGCATGGGCCATCGCACCGTGCAGCGCCGCCTCCAGAGGCTCATGGCGCAGGTGGGGGCTTCCACACGGTTCCAGCTCGGCTGGCACGCGGCGCTGAACGGATGTCTGGAGGACGCCCCCGAGCAAGGCTCGGCCCGGGCGCCGCAGGGGCCGTGAGGGCCGCAGCAGAGGCGGAAGCGGTGCACATGGGCTTCGGACGGCGCAGAGGGCGCCGGTTCCGCAGCAGGAGAACGGCACGCTACGAGGCGCGTTTACGCCCTGGCGCGTTCGCGCCCGGGCCAACACTTGTACCAGGCATGCGTCTTGGCGAACGATCTGTCTGTCGGGTTCGGGGCCCCCATAACCCTCGGACGCGGCAGCGGAATTCACGTTTCACCGGCGTCCCGGCACCCCCCGGCTCTCCGGCTTCCACCGGCTCCCCCCGGTAGAACCGTGTCACGAGCACTCGCACACCGCCGAAGGGGGCCGGCCACCGGCAATCCCGGCGGCCGGCCCCCTTCGCGTCTTTTCGCGCACCGGCCGGTCAGGCCCCGGCGCCCCGCTCCCGACACCGTTCCGGCTCCCGTCCCGGCGCCTCCCCGGAGCTGACCGCCGAAACGGGTGCGGTACGTCTCCGAGTCCTCGCCCGTGATCTTGATGAGGAGGGCGGTGAAGGAGAGGTTCCGGCGGAGGACGGACGTCGGACCCGCGACGACGGAGAGTGACCCTGATGCGGCGGTCCCAGGCCGTGCGCCCGATGCGGGGCGTCACCGGTGGGAGTCATCGCAGGCAGGACGCGGCCCCACCCGTGCGAGTGATTTTCGGTGGATCGTCAGCAACTCCCAAGTACTGGGAAACCACTGGCAACTCTCGTACGGCGCCAACCGTCACCCGGACGTCCGCGCCCGCGCTGCGCCCCTAAGTGCCCCGATTTTGACCGGTGTTCAGGGTTTATCTACGCGCGGAGCTACGCCCACCGAACGATCATTCGGGCATATCAGACGACTTCTCGCACGCCTATTACCGGCCGGTACTTCGAGCTGCTAAAAACTGTCTGCTCCACGAACTCCCCTCGCACCCCCACCTTCCGAAGGGGCCTCCGGCCATGTCAGTGCGTAGATTCTGGGCATCCCTTTCCACTCTGGCCATCGCAGCCGTCGCCGCGCTGGGAGCCGCTCAGCCGGCCTCCGCCGCTACGGGCGGTTACGTCGCTCTCGGCGACTCCTACTCCTCCGGGGTCGGCGCCGGCAGCTACATCTCGGACAGTGGCGACTGCCACCGTTCGACGAAGGCGTACCCGTATCTCTGGGCCGCCGCCAACTCGCCTTCCTCGTTCGCGTTCGTCGCGTGTTCGGGTGCCACGACGTCGACCGTCGCGAGCGGCCAGCTGAGTGCGCTCAGCTCGTCGACCGCACTGGTCAGCATCTCCGCCGGAGGCAATGACGTCGGCTTCGCCGACGTCATGCAGACCTGCGTGCTGTCGAGCGAGGCCACCTGCGTCAGCAGCGTGAACGCGGCCATCACGAAGGCCCAGAACGTCCTGCCGGGCAACCTCGACTCCCTCTACACCTCCATCCACGCGAAGTCCCCTTCGGCGCACGTCGTGGTCCTGGGCTACCCGCACTTCTACAAGATCGCGGGCAGCTGCATCCTGGGCCTCAGCGAGACCTCACGGAAGGCGATCAACAACGGGGCGGACATCCTGAACTCCGTGATCGCCAAGCGCGCGGCCAACGCCGGGTTCACCTACTCCAGCGTGGTGGACGAGTTCACCGGCCACGAGCTCTGCTCCGGCGACGCCTGGCTCAACAGCGTCACGCTGCCGGTCTACAACTCCTACCACCCGAAGGCCGCCGGTCAGTCGGGTGGATACCTGCCCGCCTTCCGCTCGGCGATCTGACCTCCGAGCCACCGCACCCCCCGAACCGGGCACCGCGTCACCGAAGGTCCGTCCGGGGCCTCCCCCCACACACAGGGCTCCTCCGTCGCAGGCCGGCGCGGGGGCCCTGTGCCGTGGGCGGCCGCCCCGGGCGTAAGCGGCCGGGGCGGCTCCGGACTCAGACGCGCTCGACGAGGTATTCGCGGCCGGTCGGCTGCTCGTACGGCTCCGGCCAGAAGTCGGTGACGGCGGTGATACGGCCCCGGGTGTCGAACGAGAAGAAGTGGATACCGTCCAGCTCCGCTCCCCCCACGGTGAAGAGCGTGCGCGCCGCGGCCCGGCCGCCGAGCCCGTCCTCACCCGCCCCGGCCGGACACTCGGGCAGGTCGGCCACGATCCGGTCGATCCGCACGTGCCAGTCGCCCGGGTACTCCCGGTTGAACCGCACGCACCGCTCCTTGCCCCGGATCACCTCGCGGGTCTGCGGCACTTCGAACACGACGTCGTCGTCGAGGGTGGCCGCGAACGTCTCCCAGTCACGGGCGTCGGCAGCGGTCCAGTACGTCTCAACGGCCTTGCGCAGAACAGCGGTCGAGACCGTGCCCGCGCTCATCTCTGCAGTCATGGAACGAGTCTGGACCCCACCACTGACAATCGCTCTGACCTGCGAAGACGCCGATCGGCAGCCCACGTCGGGGGAGGCCGTCCGCGATCCGGGTAACCGGAAGGCAACGGAGGTGCTCATTTCCCTCTCGCGCGCCTGCCGGTTTCGCTACTCTCCAGACCCCATCGCCCGTTATGGACTGGAGGTCCGGTGGCGGACCAAGTAACAATCAACGAAGGCGTGTTGTGGGTCGGAGGCGAGGCATATCCGCTTCGCAACATCTCCCACGTCGGCCAGCGGAAGCTGACGGTCGACAAAGGCGCGGCGATACGGAAGTTCATCATCCGGACCATTGGCTGGCTGATCGTGGGTGGCATCATCGCCGCGGTGGCCGACACGGTGGGGACGATCATCTTTCTGGCCGTCGAGGCGTTCCTGATCTGGAAGCTGGTCGCGGTCCTGCAAAGGCCCCCGGTGTACGGCCTGGTCCTCAACACGTCCGGCATTCAGCACGAGGCCATCTGGTCGACCCAGCAGGAGGAGATCTTCAAGCTGGTCCAGGAGATCACCAAGGCGATCGGCCATCCCGACGTGGCGCAGACGGTCATCAACCTGTCGCACGTCGTGCACGGCAACACCATCAAGCAGTACGGCGGGACCAGCATCGGGACTGCCCAGCACTTCGGCAGCGGGAACATCGGGGGATCATGAGCGGCGACAACTACTACCAGTACGGCGGGTCCCGCATCGAGCACGCTCAGCATTTCGGCTCGGGTGACATCGTCGGAGGCGACAAGAACGTCGGCGTGGCCGCCGGCGGTCCCGCGGTGGAGGCCCTTCTGCGGGAGATCGAGAGGCTCCGCCCGCATCTGGACGACCACGGGCGCGCCGAGGTGGACGCGGCGGCCGAATCGATCGCCACCGAGCCGACCCCGGAAGGGCGGCGGAGCCTGGTGCAGCGCATCTCCGGCATCGCCGCGCTGGTCGGCGAGGTGGGCCTGCCGGTGATCAACGCCGCGAGGGCGTTGCTCGCGGGCTGAACCGGCACGGAGGCGCTGTACGCGCAGGCGGCTGCGCAGCACTGCGGCGCTGTACGCAGAGGCGCCACGGAGGCGCTGTACGCAGGGGCAGCGCGGAAGCGCTGTACGCGCGGGCACCGTGCGCGACCGAGGTGAAGCGGTGAGCAGGGGGTGTGTCCCCGGCGTCGTCCGGGACACACCCCCGTGGTTCTGATCGGGGGGTGTGTCCCGGGCGTCGTCCGGGACACACCCCCGTGGTTCTGATCGGGCGAAACCTGAACGTCCGGTGATTTCGGGCGATTTCGCGGGGAGGCGAACGACCGTGCGCTCAGGACCCCCTTTCAGGTTGGATGGGGGCATGAGCGACACACAGAACGCCTCGACCTCTCCGGACTGGGAGCAGCGGTTCCGCGCACCCCGGGTGTCCCTGCCCGACTGGGCGGAGGACGCCCCGGAGCGCTCGCTCTTCGTGTCGAACGCGACCGGTACGTACGAGCTGTACGCATGGGACCGGTCGACCGGTCTGCAACGGCAGGTGACCGACCGGCCGAACGGCACGACCGACGGCGAGCTGACCCCGGACGGTTCCGCGATCTGGTGGTTCAGCGACACGGACGGCGACGAGTTCGGTGTCTGGATGCGGCAGCCGTTCGGCGGCGGCGAGGACGTGCCGGCGGCGCCCGGTCTTGAGCCGTCCTATCCGGCCGGTCTCGCGATCGGGCGGGACGGCACCGCCGTCATCGGCCGGTCCACCGACGAGGACGGGACGACGATCCATCTGGTGCGGCCGGGCGGCACGGGGATCGTGGAGATCTACCGGCACCGGGAGTCGGCCGGGGTGGGCGATCTGTCGCACGACGGCAGCCTGATCGCGCTGGAGCACACCGAGCACGGCGACGCGATGCATTCGTCGCTGCGCGTGGTGCGTCCGGACGGTTCCACGGTGGCCGAGCTCGACGACACCGAGGGCGGCACGAAGGAGCTGGGTCTTGCGGTGATGGGGTTCGCGCCCGTCGCCGGCGACGCCCGGCTGCTGGTCGGGCACCAGCGGCGGGGCCGCTGGGAGCCGATGATCTGGGACCCGCTCGCGGGCACGGAGACGGAGCTGGAGGTCGATCTCCCCGGAGACGTGAGCGCCGAGTGGTATCCGGACGGCTCCGCGATCCTGATCGAGCACGGCTTCGAGGCCCGCAGCGAGCTGTGGCGCCTGGAACCGGGCGGCCCGGCGCCGGTGCGGGTGGAGACGCCCGCCGGTTTGGTGTCGGGCGCCACGGCCCGCCCGGACGGGACGGTGGAGTACCTCTGGTCCTCGGCCGCCCTTCCTCCGGTCGTCCGTTCCACCACGGGAGCGGTGGTCCTGGACCCGCCAGGTCCGAAGGCGCCCTCCTCGGTGCCGGTGCGGGACGCGTGGGTCGAGGGGCCGGGCGGGCGTGTCCACGCCCTGGTGCAGACCCCGGCTTCGGGCGAGGGCCCGTTCCCGACGGTCTTCGAGATCCACGGCGGGCCGACCTGGCACGACAGTGACGCGTTCGCCTCCGGGCCGGCCGCCTGGGTGGATCACGGCTTCGCGGTCGTGCGGGTGAACTACCGGGGCTCGACGGGGTACGGCAGGGCCTGGACCGATGCTCTGAAGCACCGGGTCGGTCTGATCGAGCTGGAGGACATCGCGGCGGTGCGGGAGTGGGCCGTCGAGTCGGGTCTGGCCGATCCGGACCGCCTGATCCTGGCCGGTGGGTCCTGGGGCGGGTATCTGACCCTGCTCGGTCTCGGCACCCAGCCCGACGTCTGGGCGCTGGGTCTGGCCGCGGTTCCTGTCGCGGACTACGTCACGGCGTACCACGACGAGATGGAGGCGCTGAAGGCGATGGACCGTACGCTGCTGGGCGGTACTCCGGAGGAGGTGCCCGAGCGGTTCGAGGCGTCGTCGCCGCTGACGTACGTCGACGCGGTACGCGCCCCGGTGTACATCTCGGCGGGCGTCAACGATCCGCGCTGTCCCATCCGGCAGGTGGAGAATTACGTGGACCGGTTGAAAGCGCAGGGCGCGGTGCACGAGGTCTACCGCTACGACGCGGGGCACGGCTCGCTGGTGGTGGAAGAGCGAATCAAGCAGGTGGGACTGGAGCTGGACTTCGCTCTGCGCCATCTCCCCGAGGCGCGGAAGAAGGAGGCGGACACCGACGCGCTCGCGTAAGAGCCGGATAAATGGGCGGCCCCCGCTCCCGCTCGGCCGAGCGGGGACCGTACGGTAATGGGGTGTACCGGTTCCTGCTGACCCCGCGATGGTGGGGGATCAACCTCTTCGTCGTGCTGGCCATTCCGTTCTGCGTGTTCATGGGCACCTGGCAGCTCGGCCGCTTCGAGGACCGCGTGCAGACGCACGAACAGGCCGAGAAGCAGCCGGACCCGGGCACCCGCCGGGCGGAGCCGCTGGACTCGCTGTTGCCCGTGGACACGGTCACGTCCGGCCGTCCGGCCACGGCGACGGGGACGTTCGCGGACCAGTTCCTGGTCCCGGGGCGCGAGCTGGACGACCGCAAGGGCTTCTACGTCCTGGATCTGCTGCGTACGGACGGCGGCAAGGCGCTGCCCGTCGTACGCGGCTGGATGCCCGGCGGTACGGAGCAGGCGCGGCAGAACAACACGGTCCCTCCGGCGCCCACCGGCGAGATCACGGTGACCGGTGACCTCCAGGCCTCGGAGAGTGCCTCCAGCGACGGCGTGAACAACGCGGGCGGGCTTCCCGATGGGGAGCTCGGCATCATCAGCGCGGCGACGCTGGTGAACCTCGTGCCGTACGACGTGTACGACGCCTGGGTGACGCTCCCCGCGAGCGGTATCGGGGGCGCGGACGACTCCGGCAACGGCATGCGGGCGGTCCCGGCCGCGGCGGTGGAGGGCAGTGGGCTGGACCTGAAGGCCTTCCAGAACCTGGGATACACCGGTGAGTGGTTCGTCTTCGCAGCGTTCGTGCTCTTCATGTGGTTCCGCCTGCTGCGGCGCGAGGCCGAAGCGGCCCGGGACATCGCCCTGGGCCTGGTCCCCGACCCGGCCACGGTGACGACCGCCGCTACCGCTCCGCCCGCCGCCCGGTCGGCGGCGGGCGCTGCGGAACCGGCCGAACCCGTCGGCACCGCTTCCGGCACCAAGCCGCTCAGCGAGTGACACAGCGAGGGACACAGCTCCTCGGCGGCTGAGGCCGCCCTGCGGCGAGTGGCGCGGGGCGGCGGTACGTGACGCCACGCCTCAGCGACCCGGCCCGCCACCGGTCACGAGTCGGGCCGCTGCTGGTCACGAGTCCGCGCGTCAGTCCGCGCGTCACCAGTCGGCGCGTCACCAGTCCGCGCGTCACCAGTCCGCGCGTCACCAGTCCGCGCGTCACCAGTCCGCGCGTCACCAGTCCGCGCGTCACCAGTCCGCGCGTCACCAGTCCGCGCGTCACCAGTCCGCGCGTCACCAGTCCGCGCGTCACGAGTCGGCGAGGATTCCGGTCCGGTAGATCGTGCCCGCGCAGGCGTGGGTGATCGTCGTCTCCGCGGTCGGCGCTCCCGCTTCCGGGGTGTGCGTCACGGCGATGGTCCCCTCGGACGGGACGGTGTCGGCCGCCAGCGACTGGGCCTCCACGCTCGCCGCCTGGTCCTGCTCTTCGCTCGTCCCCGTCGGTGCCGCGGTCGGCGTGGGCGTGGGACTCGTGGCGGTGGGACAGGTGTCGCTCGGCACGAAGGCGAACTGCACTTCGTACGACATCTCGGGCTTCAGCAGCATGGCCGAGGGTTCGGCGGCGGGGTCGGGCAGCCCGGCGGCGGGGTCGCCCGCGACGTGCTGGACCACCGCGATCTTCGTCGCGTCCGCCGCACCCGTGGTCGTGAAACCCACCGTGCCGGCGGTGCTGACCGAGCACATCGCCGCAGAGGTGTTGACGATCCGGAAGGTGCCGTAGACCGTGCCGTTCGCGTCCGCTGCCCCGGTGGAGGCCGAGGCGACGCCGAGCTGGCCCGGCGCGCAGGCGGGCAGGGCTGCGATCGAGGCGAGTTCCTCTTCGCTGACGGCCCCCGAGGCGGATCTGTCGGAGTCGGTCGGCCCGTCGGTCGCGGAAGGGCTCTCGCCGGCGTCCGGTATCCCGTCGTGCCTGCCGTCCGTGCCCTGCGCGGTCTGTCCGTCGCTCGGCCGCTCCCCCACGACCGCCCCGGACGTGTCGCCCTGCTGGCGCTGGGAGTTCCGGTCGTGCCCGGTGGGAAAGGGGGCCGCGGTGGCCGCGTTCTCGGAGTTCGCCACGTGGACGAAGGCGGGTACGGCGGTACCGATCAACAGTGCCGCGGCGGCCGCGCCGACGACGGCCTGGCGGCGTCGCGCCCGCCGGAGGGGTACGGCGCGGTACAGATGGTCGAGTGCGTTCTCGGCGGGCCGGAGGTCCTGGACCGCTCCCCGCAGCAGGTTCCGCAGCGCCTGCTCCTCGGCCGTCTCGGCCGTCCCGGCCGCGTCTGCGGCGTCGCTCGGGCCGCTGTCGGCCGAACCGCCGCCCGGGCGGCCGGCGCCGAAGCCACCGCTCGGACCGGTACCGCCGTTGCCGCTGCCGCTGCCGCTGCCGCTGCCGCTGCCCGTCGTACCACGTGCCGCGAAGAGTTGGGTCAACGTGCCGGTACCGGGAACTGCGGAGACTTCGTCGCCGAAGCGGCGCGTCTTCTCGCGGGGGCGGGACAGGTCGTCGCGGGCACGGGGCGCCTTGTCGTGCCGGTCGCCGGAGACACCGTGCCCGTCGGAGACACCGTGCCCGTCGGAGACGCCGTGCCGGTCGTCGGAGAGGTCGCCGCCCGCGCCGGTCCGGGTGTCACCGACCGGACCGGTCGGTGCGTCGTGTCCGGTCGCGTCCGCCGGGGCGTCGCCGGGCGTTTCGGCATACCGTCCGGACGGTGTGCATACCGGAGGGCCGTACTCCTCGTCGCCTCCGCGTGTACGGCCGGCCGGCTCGGCCTGTTCGGCGGCCGGCTCGCCCTGCTCGGCGGTTCCGGGCCGCGCGGCCGACGCGGCGGACGCGGTCGGTTCGGCCGAACGCCCGGAACCGGAATCCGCGTCCAGACCCTGGCTCGTGTCCGGCCCTTGGCTGGTGTTCGGCCCGTGGTTCACAGTTCCGCTTCCCGTCCGGTCCGGTTCGTGGCTGAGAGGGCGACCGCTCATGCCTGCGCCTCCATCACGAGGCGCAGAGCGGCGATCCCGCGCGAACCGTACGCCTTGACCGAGCCCAGGGAGATACCAAGGGTATCGGCGACCTGAGCTTCGGTCATGTCCGCGAAGTAGCGGAGCACGAGCACTTCCCGCTGGCGCCGCTGGAGGCCCTTCATCGCCTTGATCAGCGCGTCCCGCTCCAGCTGGTCGTACGCCCCCTCCTCCGCGCTGGCCATGTCCGGCATGGGCTTGGAGAGCAGCTTCAGCCCGAGGATGCGGCGGCGGAGCGCGGAACGGGAGAGGTTGACGACCGTCTGCCTGAGGTAGGCGAGCGTCTTCTCGGGTTCCCGTACGCGACTGCGGGCCGAGTGCACGCGGATGAACGCCTCCTGCACGACGTCCTCGCAGGAGGCGGTGTCGTCCAGCAGCAGCGCGGCGAGGCCGAGGAGCGAACGGTAGTGGGCGCGGTAGGTCTCGGTCAGATGGTCGACCGTCGTTCCCGCCGCCACCGCCTCTTCAGCGCCCTCGCGCTGCGGGGGGAGCCTGACGGGGCTCGTCGCGTTCGCAGCGGTCAGCGGGGAGATCACCGGGATGCCGCCCGCCGCACGGGGCTTGCGGAGCGGGAGCACGGACACCCCCCGCAAGGAGCCGGCCACCGGGATTTCGAGAACCTCTGCCACGCAAGTTGGACACGCTGCCCCCCGTCAGGGTTGTACGCGTGCGGCAGCGCGTTCAGCTCTCTGCGACTCGCCCTCATACGTACCCGCTCTTCCCCAATTGCCCTATTGGTGCGCCCATCACGCAAGAAGTGACGACGAAGACGCCGAACAGCCAACTCACGGTTGCACAGGACCACAGGGCCATCGTCGGATATGACAACGCCGCAGCTCAAGAGGTTAAGGAAGCCGAATTGAACATGTGACCTTCACAGATCCCACAAAACTCTTTCGATCAGACATTTCGATGCCGTACAAAATTGAGCGGCCCTCGAAGCAGTCCCCAACCAGCACCCAACCAGCACCGAAGCAACGCCGGAGCGAGCCCGGACCAGGCCGGAGGCCCCCGGAAACGCGAACGCGCGACTACCCGGCCACCCGCCGACGCGCCACCGGCCCGGGGCCGAGCCATCGCGGAACACCGCCACAACGCGAAAATGGATCACCGCTTCGAACACCGAACGGAAGATCCACCGGCACGAAACCCACACGGAACCCGTTAAGAAACCCACACGGAGCCCCGCGCGGAACCGCACGGAACCTTTGGAACGCGATTCAGGAGCCGCCCAGGGAGGCCGCCAGGGATTCGGCGATCTGGGCCACATTCAGGGCCCCGCCTTTTCGCAGGTTGTCCCCGCAGAGGAACATCTCCAGGCCCTGCGGGTCGTCCAGGGAGCGGCGTACCCGGCCGGCCCAGGTGGGATCGGTCCCGACCACGTCCGACGGGGTCGGGAAGTCGCCCGAGGCGGGGCTGTCGAAGAGGACGACACCGGGGGCGGTGGCCAGGATCTCGTGGGCCCGGCCGACGGTGACCTCGTCCTCGAAGCGCGCGTGGACGGACATCGAGTGCGTGGTGACGACGGGGACGTACACGCAGGTGATGGCGGTACGCAGGTGGGGCAGGCCGAGGATCTTGCGGCATTCCTCGCGGATGGAGAGTTCCTCGGAGGACCAGCCGTCGCCCGCGTCCGTACCGGCCCAGGGCACGACGTTCAGCGCGACGGGGGCGGGGAAGGGGCTGGTGGGGCGGTCACCGAGGGCGCGGCGTACGTCCCCGGGGCGAGTGCCCAGCTCCGCACCGGCCGCCAGGCCGGCGGACACGACGCCGAGTTCCGAGCGCAGGGCGGCGACGCCGTCGCGGCCCCGGCCGCTCACGGCCTGGTAGGTGGAGACGGTCAGTTCGCGCAGGCCGAAGGCGGCGTGCAGCGCGCCGACCGGGACGATCAGCGAGAGCGTGGTGCAGTCCGGCGAGGCGACGATTCCGCGCGGGCGGGTACGGGCCGCGTGCGGGTTGACCTCGGGGACGACCAGCGGCACGTCCTGGTCGAGGCGGAAGGCGGTGGAGCCGTCGACCACGGCGGCGCCCCGGGACGCGGCGACGGGTGCCCAGAGGGCCGCGACCTTGTCGGGCACCAGGAAGACGGCGATGTCGACGCCGTCGAAGACGTCCTCGGAAATCGGGAGGACTTCCTTCTCCTCGCCGCGTACGGCCAGCTTGCGGCCGGCCGAACGCGGTGAGGCGATCAGCTTCACCTCGCCCCAGACGTCCGCGTGCTGCGAAAGGATCTGGAGCATGACGCCGCCGCTCGCCCCGGTCGCACCGACGACCGCGAGCGAGGGGCGGCGTGCGGTCATCGGCCGGTGCCTCCGTAGACGACGGCCTCGTCGGAGTCGCTGTCGAGACCGAAGGCGGTGTGCACGGCGCGGACGGCCTCGTTGACGTCGTCGGCGCGGGTGACCACCGAGATGCGGATCTCGGAGGTCGAGATGAGCTCGATGTTCACACCGGCGTCGGAGAGCGCCTCGAAGAATCCGGCGGTGACGCCCGGGTTCGTCTTCATGCCCGCGCCGACCAGCGAGATCTTGGCGATCTGGTCGTCGTAGCGCAGCGAGTCGAAGCCGATGGTCCCCTTGGCCCGCTCCAGGGCGTCGATGGCCTTGCGGCCCTCGGCCTTGGGGAGGGTGAAGGAGATGTCCGTCAGCCCCGTCGCGGCAGCGGAGACGTTCTGGACCACCATGTCGATGTTGACTTCGGCGTTGGCGATGGTGCGGAAGATCGCGGCGGCCTCGCCCGGCTTGTCGGGGACGCCGACGACGGTGATCTTGGCCTCGGAGACGTCATGGGCGACTCCGGAGATGATCGCGTGCTCCACCTGCTGGTCCCCTTGCGGCTCGTTGCTGACCCAGGTGCCGCGCAGTCCCGAGAAGGACGAGCGGACGTGGATCGGGATGTTGTATCGGCGTGCGTACTCGACGCAGCGGTGCAGCAGCACCTTGGAGCCGGACGCGGCCAGCTCCAGCATGTCCTCGAAGGAGATCCACTCGATCTTCTGGGCCTTCTTGACGACCCGGGGGTCGGCGGTGAAGACGCCGTCGACGTCGGTGTAGATCTCGCAGACCTCGGCTTCCAGCGCCGCGGCGAGGGCGACGGCGGTGGTGTCGGACCCACCGCGGCCGAGGGTGGTGATGTTCTTGCCCTCCTGGCTCACGCCCTGGAACCCGGCGACGATGGCGATGTTGCCCTCGTCGATCGAGGTCCGGATGCGGCCGGGCGTGACATCGATGATGCGCGCCTTGTTGTGGACGGAGTCGGTGATGACGCCGGCCTGGCTGCCCGTGAACGACTGGGCCTCGTGGCCCAGGTTTTTGATCGCCATGGCCAGCAGGGCCATGGAGATCCGCTCTCCGGCGGTCAGGAGCATGTCGAACTCACGCCCGGCAGGCATCGGCGATACCTGCTCGGCGAGATCGATCAGCTCGTCCGTCGTGTCGCCCATCGCGGACACCACGACAACCACCTGGTTGCCGCTCTTCTTGGCATCGACGACTCGCTTGGCGACGCGCTTGATGCCCTCGGCATCGGCTACGGATGAGCCTCCGTACTTCTGCACGACCAGGCCCACGTGCGCTCCTCGCTCATTCCGTTACTGCGGTCGGCTCAGTTTAACGAGCGGCCCGGAATCTCCCTGTCCTTACCAGATGGTGAGATGTCCCGCCCACCAAATGGTCCGGCGTGTCGACCCGAGCCGCTCGTACGAGGCCTATGCCCGTCCCACCGGCCGTCACGCGCGTCTGTGTTCCAGACCACACGGTTCCGGCGCGTTCCGCCACCGGGGGAAGAACGCCGGCCCTGTCCGGGGTCCCACCGCGGCCGGTGGGCGGACCACCGGTGGATCAGGAGCAGGTCAGGCAGGGGTAGTACCCGTTGGCGAGGTCCTGGACCGCCCTCTCGGACAGGGCCCCGGTGTACGCGTGGACCTCGTCCACGGCTCCGCGCAGGTACGAGCCCCCGGCGCCGTCCGCCAGGAGGGTGCGTCCGACCTGGAGGCCTCCGGTGCTCGCCACGGGGGCCTTGAAGGTGGCGCTCACGCCTTCCTCCTTCTGGGCGTCCACGTAGAGCGTGATGCGGTCGGTCCGTGCGTCGTGGACCACTGCCACCCGGTGGGTGCCGGTGGGTACGGTCTCCTTGCTCACCGTCGTGACCTGGGGCGCTGCCCCGTTCTGCGCCACGCTCCGGTTCGCCGCTCACCTCCGGCGCGGCACCGGCACCGTCATCGGGCGACCGGACGCCGCGCGGAGTTCGGCGACCCGGGCGGCGACGTCCTGGCCACGCCGGGGGCGGGCGAGGAAGGTGTCGGGGACGTCGCCGGTGGCGCCACTGGCCTCGTCGCGGTCGATGTCGGCGCGGCACTCCCCGCAGACCCCGTCGAACAGGGTGGTCGTGGTCTCGTCCTCGTCGCAGAAGAGGCACATCATCACGGCCCCGGCGATCTCCTCGTGCGCGGGCTGCGAGGCGTGAGGGGCGGGCTGCTGGGTGGGGGGCATCTTGTTCTCCAGTCGGTTACGCAGGAAGGCGACGGCGGAGTGCACCGACGCCGGGAGCCCCGCCGCGAGGACGTGGGTGATCCGGTCGCGCCCCACACCCCGGTCGAGCCATGCGCCGACCAGGGGCTCCAGCTCCACGCACTCGTCGCCGGAGAGCTGGAGCCGGGGGTCACGGACGCCGAGCGCGGCGAGTACGTCGTACGCCTCCGAGCGCGGCGCCCTGGCGCCGGGCTCCAACGCCAGGGCGGCGGCGGAACCGGGCGGCGGGGCGTCCATCCGGCCCGCCATCAGCTCGCCGAGCGAAGCGACCACCGAGGCGGCCGCCGGGACGACCACCGGGGCAGCTCCGCCGGAAGGCTCTGGGGCGACGGGCCCTGCAGCGGGGAACTGCGCGTCTGCGGGCGGCCCGGCAGGGACGGTCGCGTCGTCCGCCGGCGGTGCGGTGTGCCAGGGGGCCGCGCCCGGCACCCGCGCGCCCGGCACCTTCTCGCCCGGCACCTTCCGGCCCGGCGCCTTCTCGTCCGCAACGCCCGCCTGTGGCACGGTCGTCGGGGCGGGCGGCTGGCCGGTCACGTCGATGCCGCGCACGAACCGTACGAACTCCGCCCACCAGGCGGCGTTGCGCGCGGTGCGGGAGAAGTAGGTGCGGGTCACCCAGTGCTTGGTGCCGTTGGCGCCGGTCAAGTGGACCTTGATGCGGCGGAGATGGCCCTCGCGGGTCAGCCGGTCGAGGGCGCTGCGGCAGGCCTGCTGGCCGTAGTCGGGAAGCTCTTCGGCGAGGACCTTGTAGCCGATGGCGGCGCCTTCGGGCAGCCGGTCGATGTAGGCACCGATGGCCGCCTCCCTGGGTGCCAGATGACCGAAGTCGCGGGCGTGCGGGGGTGCTTGGTCGGGTGCGTGGCGTTTGCCGTACCCGGCTTTCGCCATGGGATGGGCGGGCGCGCGCAGGGCGGCACTAATGTTGGCGCTAGCCATGACGGATCGACTTTCTCTCGATCTGGTTGCGGTCAGACCCCGGTCGGTGTTGCCACACCTGCCGGGGTCGTCCGTTTTCCGAGGTTTGAGGTTGCTCAACGCGAACGTAGAGCGTCATCACGCTCCGGCGCAAGCCGATCACGGAAAGCCACCCTCAACCGCGTACATGCCCCACCCGCGCGCTGACGCTCGGGACTTGGCCGGTTCGGTGGGGGAGGGTGGGTGGGTGGGATTCAACCTGACCACCCATTCCTACAAAAGAGGGCTCGGAGTTCGGGGCTCGGGGTTCGGAACTCGTGACTCGGGGATCGAAGTTCGGGGCTCGGAGCTCGGGGCTTGAGCTCCGGGCGGACCTGCGGAAACACCACACGGCCCGAACGGCAATCAACTGCCCCTGAAATCACTCGTACGTGGAGGCGGCCCCGGGCGGCGCAGGGGATGGCGCAGGGGATGGCACATCGGGTGGCACATCGTCAGGCCAGCACCCACCGGGGCGGATGTCCCGCATCGGCCGGGCAGACGAAGACGTGCGCGTCCCGGTCCCGGCCGAAGCGGAGCCGGGTGGGCCGGAGCACGGCCTCGCCGCCCCGGATCGACGCGCCTCCCCGTAGGGACGGGTCACGGTCCTCCAGCGGCACCCAGCTGTGGGAAGGGCCTTCCGTCTCGTACCCCTCGGCGGTCAGCAACAGCCGCATCGGGGCCGCGCAGGAAGCGCAGTCGATGGCCATCGGTCCCGTCGAGGCCCAGCAGGGAAAGCCACCGACCCGCCAGCCGGGCGGGATCGAGAGGTCGGACTGGTAACTGAGGGCGTCGGGGCCGTGTTCCAGCTCCTGGGCCTCGTCCCAGGCGTCGATGCGCGCGATCAGCTCGGCGGGCAGCGAGTCACCCTCCGCCCAGGGGTAGGTGTCCACCTCTTCCGGGTGCAGGACGCACGGCTCGGGGAGTTCGTGTTCCCAGCGGAGCAGGGGTGGTTCGGGCGGAGCTCCGAGCAGTCGCTCCGCGCGCTCGGCCTCCTCCGCCCGTCGCCAGCGCAGGTGGTAGCGGCTTTCGTAGTGCGGCCCGTGGGTGAGGGGGCAGCGGAAGAACTGCACGAGATCCGCCCCGTCCGGCCCGGCGGCCAGATTCGGGACGTCACGGCGGAAGAGCTGCGCGAGCCCGATGAAAGGAACGGGCCCCTCCGCTTCCACGTGCGGCCACGGCCGCCGGGGCGGGTGCACACCCGCCGCCCGGGCGCTGCGGATCTCGTCCGGCGCGTACCCCTCGGCCTCCCGCGGGTGCGGCTCCCGGCAGACCGGCCACGCCTCGTCCTGGGGCCACAGCATCGGCCCGCCGACATGGCTCTCCCGCACCCCGGGCCGCCCCGGCCTGGGGTGCAGACGCGTCGTCCGTCCCCGCCGGGCGGCCAGTTCGGGGAAGACCGCCTCCACGGACACCGGCCTGGCCGGCGTGGTCCTCGTCATGCGGCGAGACCGTACGCGGTGGGCCCGTTCACCGCACCCGGGTTCCGGCAGCCCCTCGTGGGAGCCTGGCCCTTCAGCCCTTCAGCCCTTCAGCCCTGCCGCAGGGCCTCGGCCGCGATGCGCAGCGCCTCGCGCGCGACCTCGTCCAGGGCCCGGTCGGAACCCCCCGGGTTCCACGCGTAGTCCTCGGCGGCGACCCGTAGCGCGACGTTGATCATGGCGGCGGCGACCCGGGGCGCCAGCGCGTCCGGGGACTCCCCGGTGCGCTGGGCGATGGCTTCCGCGAGGACCGACTCGGCCTCCAGGTGGGTCTGGAGCCAGACGGCCCGGAGCCCCGGTTCGGTACGGGTGAGCCGTACCAGGCTGAGTACGTCCGCCGACCCCGCGGTCGGGCGCATGGTGTCGGGCCGCATGGCCTCCAGCGCGTCGATCAGCGGTTCCTGCCCGGAGCCGTCGCGCAGCGCCTCGGCGAGCGAGTCGACGCCGACCGCGAGCAGCGGCTGGACGCACGCCTCCTTGGTCGGGAAGTACCGCCAGAGCGTGCGGGTCGAGACGCCCGCCTCGGCGGCGATCTCGTCGGCGGAGGTGGCGGCGACACCCTTCTCCGCGAAGAGGCGAACCGCGACTTCCGCGATCTCCAGCCGGGTGGCCGCCTTCCGGCGCTCGGTCAGGGGCGGGCGGCCGGCGCGGGCGGACCGAGCGGCAGAGGTCGGAGCGTCTCCCATGGGCTCACCCTAACGATCTCCGCACCATGGCGCGAGATGACTTTCTGGCACTACACGCCAAAAACTCGTACAGTCCGATACGGAACACCAACGCGAGGGAGCACGACCATGAGCACCACCGATTTCCAGGACCGCAGCGTCGTCGTCACCGGCGCGGGCAGCGGCATCGGCCGGGCCACCGCCCTCCGGTTCGCCGCCCAGGGCGCCAAGGTCCTCGTCGCCGACCTGGACAAGGAGCGGGCCGACCAGACCGTCACCGACATCGCGGCGGAGGGCGGCACGGCCGTCGCGGTCGTGGGCGACCTGAGCGAGCAGACCGTGGTGGACCAGGTCGTGCGCACCGCCGTGGAGAACTTCGGCGGCCTCGACGTACTGGTCAACAACGCCGGGATCATGGACTCCATGTCGGCGGCGGCGGACGTCACGGACGGCGAGTGGGAGCGGGTCATCCGCATCAACCTCACCGCGCCGTTCCTGCTGACGCGGGCCGCGCTCCCGCACATGCTGGCGGCCGGAAAGGGCGCGATCGTGAACACCGCCTCGGAGGCCAGCCTGCGCGGCTCGGCCGCGGGCGCCGCGTACACCGCGTCGAAGCACGGCATCGCGGGGCTCACCAAGTCGACCGCCGTCATGTACCGCGGCCAGGGCGTCCGCACCAACGCCATCGCCCCCGGCGGCACCATCACCAACATCCAGGTGAACGCCGACCGCGACGCGCTCGGCCCGGCCGTCCTCGGCTCCTACATGGGCAACGTCGGCAAGCCGGCCTCCGCCGACGAGCAGGCCGCGGCGATCGTCTTCCTCGCCTCGGACGCGGCGAGCAACATCAACGGCGTGATCCTCGCCGTGGACAACGGCTGGTCGGCGGTCTGACACCCGCCTGTCGCCGTGTCCCGACGCCGAAGGGGCCGGGACACGTGGGTGACGCTGTTGGTGAATTCGCCAACAGCGTCACGTGGGTGCCCCGGCCCCTTCGGCCTTCTCTCGCTACTTCACCGGGCGCAGCCCCAGCGGGCCCGCGATCTCCTGGACCATCACCAGACCCGCGGCCTCGGCGAGGTCGTCGTCGCCCGGGTCCTGGTCGGTGTCGAGACCGTCCAGCTCCGCGAGCGGCTGGTTGAGACGGATGTGCGCGATCAGCGACTGGAGCGCCCGCAGGGTCGCGGAGGCCGTCGAGCCCCAGTTGGAGAAGTACGAGAACTGCCACCACCACAGCGCCTCGGCCGTGCGGTCCGCCTCGTAGTGGGCGAGACCGTGGCCGAGGTCGGTGACGAGGTCGGCCAGGTCGTCGGAGATCCGGTGCGGTACGGGCGCCTTGCGGGGCTCGTACGGGTCGAAGACCTCGGAGTACACGTCGATCGGCTCCAGCAGGGCGGCGAACCGCTCCCGCAGGCCGTCCGCGTCCGGCTCGGCGCCCAGGTCCGGCTCGTACCGCTCGTCCGGGAGGATGTCCTGGTACGCGCCCAGCCGGCCGCCCGCGAGGAGCAGCTGGGAGACCTGGAGCAGCAGGACCGGAACGGCTTCCTCCGGTTCCTGGACCTTGGACACCTCGGTGACCGCGACGATGAACGTCTTGATCTGGTCCGCGATCTGGACGGCGAAGTCGTCCGGGTCCTGCGTGACGGAGTTCAGCGTGGCGTCAGACATCGAGGGAACCTCCCGTGGGCACCTGCACGAACGGCGGCTGGCTGGAACTTCTGCAACGTACCCGCGCCGGACATCGTGAAGCCGTCTCAGACATCGAGAAGCCGTCTCCCCTCGAAGGCGCGGCCCAGGGTCACCTCGTCCGCGTACTCCAGGTCTCCGCCCACGGGCAGACCACTGGCGAGACGGGTGACGCGGAGCCCCATGGGCTTGATCATCCGCGCCAGGTACGTCGCGGTGGCCTCGCCCTCAAGGTTCGGGTCGGTCGCCAGGATCAGCTCCGTGATGGAGCCGTCGGCGAGCCGGGCGAGCAGCTCACGGATGCGCAGATCGTCGGGACCCACGCCCTCGATGGGGCTGATCGCGCCGCCGAGCACGTGGTAGCGGCCCCGGAACTCACGGGTCCGCTCGATCGCGACGACGTCCTTCGGCTCCTCGACCACGCAGATGACCGTCAGGTCGCGGCGGGTGTCGCGACAGATGTTGCACTGCTCCTGCTGGGCGACGTTGCCGCAGACCGAGCAGAAACGGACCTTGTCCTTGACCTCCAGGAGGGCATGGGCGAGGCGCCGCACATCGGTGGGCTCCGCCTGCAGAACGTGGAAGGCGATCCGCTGCGCGCTCTTGGGACCGACGCCCGGGAGCCTTCCCAGTTCGTCGATGAGGTCCTGAACAACGCCTTCGTACAACGGAACGCCTTTCCTTCAATTCCTGCTCGTACCGTAGTGGGTACGCGTGGGTACCCATAGGGGTGCCGGGGAGCCCGGGTCACCCGAGGGTCACCGGGACCAAAGGCCGACAGCGCTCAGAACGGCAGGCCGGGCATCCCGCCCAGGCCCTGCGCCAGCGGGCCGAGCTTCTCCTGCTGGAGCGCGGTGGCGTTCTCGTTGGCCGCCTGGACCGCCGCGACGACGAGATCGGCCAGGGTCTCGGTGTCCTCGGGGTCCACCGCCTTCGGGTCGATCACCAGGGCGCGCAGCTCACCGGAGCCGTTCACGGTGGCCTTCACCAGACCACCACCCGCCTGACCCTCCACCTCGGTTTGCGCCAGCTCCTCCTGGGCCGCCGCGAGATCCTGCTGCATCTTCTGGGCCTGCTGGAGCAGCTGCTGCATATTGGGCTGGCCACCACCGGGAATCATGGTCACTCCTGGGCTTCTCGAGGGCGGATGTTTGGCTAAAACGAGCCTACGTGCTCGTCGGGTGCCCCGCTCCACCCATCGGACGCAACTCTTTCGAGTGAGTTTTGTGGCACCAAGAAAACGCCCTATACCTGACCAGAGGCCGACAGCACGCTGTAATACCGCGTTTTCGCTCCCAGGGCCCACCATTCGGCGGTAGGAAGAGCATGCGTACCGCCACACACCAATCGCACCGCCGGTAGCGCAGAGTCAGCACGGCCAGTCGCCGGAGCTGGCGCAACGGGCCCTGAGCGGGCCGGTCGGCGGCGTCGGTGAACGTCAGTGGAGATACCCGAGACAGACCCTCCGTAGTTCCACGCAGAGTGCAGAGGAGTGCCCCGGTGAGCCAGCCGGAGATGCCGCCCGAGGGGCCGCCCCGCAAGGAATCCGCTGCGGGGTCGTCCGGTGACAGCACCGGAGTCACGCATTCCGCCCAGGAACCGGGCGGCCCGGCGGGACCGGGACGCGATCTCTCCGCCCGCCCCTTCCCGCTCGGCGACTGGGGCGAGCCCGCCGAACGCCTGGACGAGCTGTACCGGTGGGTCGAGACGGGCGCCCTGGAGACGGCGGCCTGGTACCTGAAGGACCGCACCTGGAAGCGGCGCGGCGCGCGCGGGCTGCGGGTCGGCACCTCGGTCGGCGTCGTCGCGGGCGCGACGCTGCCGCTGCTCGACCTGACGGGCGCGCTGAACGGCTCCGCCGGATACGGCTACTTCTCCCTGCTGCTCGGCGCCGCCTGCATGGCCTGCGACCGGTACTTCGGCCTGACCTCCGGCTGGATAAGGGATCTCGCCACGGCGCAGGCCGTACAACGCAGGCTCCAGGTGCTCCAGTTCGACTGGGCCTCGGAGTCCGTACGCGAGGTGCTCGGCCCCACCGAGGGCACCGCGAGCGAGGCGGCCGAGCGCTGCCTCGGGGTGCTGCGCCGGTTTTCCGAGGACATCACGGAACTCGTACGGTCCGAGACCGCGGACTGGATGGTGGAGTTCCGCGCCGGACCCGCCCCGATGGGGATGCAGTCCCTCGCGACGGGCGCCGGCATCGGCCGGGGCGAGCAGAGCGGGCCGCCGGGCCGCTTCTCGCTCCCCTCGGTGACCCGGCCGAACATGCCCCGCCAACGGCCGCCGGAGCCGCCCCGGTGAGGTGATCCGGCACGTCGTCGGGAGGGCTCCGGCGGCTTCAGGGCTGCTTGAGGACTGCTTCCGGACTGCTTCCGGACTGCTTCAGGACTGCTTCAGGACTGCTTCAGGGCGTTCTTGCCTCAGTCGCCGGCGATGACGCTGGCGCTGTGGCTGTGGCTGTGGCTGTGGCTTCGCTGTGGCTGTGGGTGTCACTGTCACTGTCACTGTCACTGTCAGCTGAAGATGATCATCGAGCCCTGCGCGAGGCTGCGGGTCGCCGCCGCATGCAGGCCCAGCCAGACGTGCCGCTCCCTGGCGAACGGGCTCTCGTCGTACGCGATCGGGTCGGCCGGCTCCTCCAGCTCGGTGGGCCTGGTGGGCGGCGCGGGCGGCGCCGGGGGGTTACCGGGATCGATACCGAGGGACGGGGCGACGAACTCCAGTTCGCGCAGCAGGCCGTGCGAGGACCCGAGCGGACCGCCGCCCTCCAGCAGGGTGTCGTTGGAGAGGGGTACCGGGAAGTCCACCGGGACGTACGCCCCCGCATGGTCGAAGTGCCAGACCAGGTGCGACTGCTGAGCGCTCTGCTCGAACATCTCCAGGAGCTGTTCGTAGTCCCCGCCCAGACCGTCGACCGGAGTGACCGCCAGCCCGCTGAGCTGGAGCAGATAGGCCCGGCGCAGGAAGTGCAGCGCCTCGTAGTCGAAGCCCGCGACCGGGGCGACGTCCCCGGTGAGCCCCGGCATGTACGCGTACACGGGAACGGGCGGGAGACCTGCCTCCCCCAGCGCGTGGTCGAAGACGGCGATCTCTTCGGCGAATGGGTTGTCGGGGCTGTGGCACAGCACATCGACGAGGGGGACGAGCCACAGGTCACAGGCCACGAAGTCTCGCTCTCACACGGGTTGGGCGCTCGTCGGGACAGCGTAATGCGACGGGTGGGCCGCGCACAGGGTTCGTGCGGTCACGGAATCGGGACGAATCCGGGCACGGCAATCGCGGAACACCCCATGCGCCGCAAGGGATCACACGTGTCGCCACCGCCCCAGGGGTTCGGGGGCAACGGCAGGGCCCGAAGGGGCAGCGACCGGGGGACGGAGCTGGGCCGTAGCAGGGCCCAAAGGGGCAGCGCGGTCCGGTCGTTCTCGGAGGGAGGCGAGGCCGGGGCGGTCTCGGAAGTCGGGGCGGGGTCGGTCCCGGAGGTCGGGGTGGGTTCGGTCTCGGAAGTCGGGGCCGGGTCGCTCTTTTGGGCAGGGCCCGGGCCGGGGCGGCTCAGCGGCCGCCGTCCGTCGCGATCGACTCCACGGCGAGGAGCCGCTCCGCCCACTCCTGTTCCCGGGCGTAGTACGCGCGCAGTATCGCCAGCACGGCCGCCCGGTCCCCTGCGGTGACAGCCTCGGCGAGCGCTTCGTGGTCCAGCCAGAGCAGCCGGTCCCGCTCCGCGCTCGTACGCAGCCGGTGCACCAGGAAGACCCAGCCCTGGACGCGGAGGGTGGCGAGGAAGTCGCTGATGTTCGGGTTGCCGACGAACGCGCTCAGCTCCCGCCAGAAGCGAAGGTCGTAACCGATCAGCACATCGAGATCGCCGCCCCTCGCGGCACGCGCGGCCTCGGAGGCACGGCGCCGGACGGAGGTCATCGCCTCGCCCCGGACCGTGATCGGATGGCAGCCGCTGAAGACGCCCTCCACGATGACGGCACGGGCCTGCACGATGGAGCGGTAATCCCCCGCGGTGAACGCGCGGACCTGGAAACCGCGGTGTTCGTCGGAGACGAGGAGCCCCTGCGAGGCCAGGTCGAAGAGCGCCTCGCGGACGGGCGTCGCGGAGACCCCGTACTGCTCGGCGATCTGCTTGACGGTGAACTCCTTGCCCGACGGCAGACGCCCCGCAAGCACTTCGTCACGCAGCGCACCGGAGATCTGGCGGCGCAGCGTGTTGCGGGTCACACCTCCGCTCGGGCTCATCCCGTTCCCTCCGCATTTTTCTGTTCGGGACACCTTAAGGCAGGCCCACCCTGCCCGGATCCGGGCAGGGTGGGCAGAGCGGGCGATACGGGGACAGGCACGGGAGGCCGTCGCTTTTGACGGGAAATCCTCCCGCGCATGGCGTTGATTTCGGGCATTTCTCCCGCGAGCGGCTCGTTCGCCGTTACACGACGACCGTTCAGCCTCGGGGCAGTGCCGGTTCGGACGTGCGGGCGGTCCAGATCAGACCGTGTAACCGTCCGCGACCGTCAGCGCCTCGTCCAGCACCGCGAGCCCTTCCCGCGCTTCGGCCTCGCCGATGTTGCAGGGCGGCACGACGTGGGTGCGGTTCATGTTGATGAAGGGCCACAGCCCCCGCTTCTTCGCCGCCGCCCCGAACGCCGCCATCGGCGCCGCGGCCTCCCCCGTCGCGTTGTACGGGACGAGCGGCTCGCGCGTCTCCCCGTTCCGTACCAACTCCAGCGCCCAGAACGCACCGACGCCCCGCACCTCGCCGACCGACGGGTGACGCGTCGCCAGCTCGCGCAGCCCCGGGCCGAGCACCTTCTCGCCGAGCCGTGCGGCGGACTCCACCACCTTCTCCTCCTCCATCACCCGGATCGTGGCGACGGCGGCGGCGCAGGCCAACGGGTGGCCGGAGTAGGTGAGCCCACCGGGATAGGGGCGGGTCTCGAAGGTGGCCGCGATCTCCGCGTTGATCGCCACCCCGCCCAACGGCACGTAACCGGAGTTGACGCCCTTGGCGAAGGTCAACAGATCGGGCACCACCCCGTAGTGGTCGGCGGCGAACCACTCACCGGTACGCCCGAAGCCGGCCATGACCTCGTCCAGCACGAAGACGATGCCGAACCGGTCGCAGATCTCGCGCACACCCAGGAGGTAACCGGGAGGCGGGGTCATGATGCCCGCCGTACCCGGGATCGTCTCCAGCACGATCGCCGCGATCGTGCCGGGCCCCTCGAACGCGATGGTGTCCTCCAGGTGCTGGAGCGCGCGGGCGCACTCCTCCGCCTCGGTCGTCGCATAGAAGGGCGAGCGGTACAGGAACGGCGCCCAGAACCGCACCACCCCCGCCGACCCGGTGTCGGAGGCCCAACGGCGCGGGTCACCGGTCAGGTTGATCGCGGTCGACGTGGACCCGTGGTACGAGCGGTACGCCGAAAGCACCTTCGTACGCCCGGTGTGCACCCGCGCCAACCGCACGGCGTTCTCCACCGCCTCGGCGCCACCGTTGGTGAAGAAGATCTTGTCCAGGTCACCCGGTGTGTGCGAAGCGATCAGCCGCGCCGCCTCGGACCGGGCCTCGATCGCGAACGCGGGCGCGAAGGTGGCGAGTTTGCCCGCCTGCTCCTGGATCGCGGCGACGACGACCGGGTGCTGATAGCCGATGTTGGTGAAGACGAGCCCACTCGTGAAGTCGAGGTAGCGGTTCCCTTCGTAGTCCCAGAAGTACGAGCCCTCCGCCCCCGCCACGGCCAGCGGATCGAGCAGCCCCTGGGCGGACCAGGAGTGGAAGACATGCGCCCGGTCAGCGGCCTTCACCGCCGCACCGGCAGCCTGGTCGACGAACGGGACTGGGTTGCCACGAAGGGCTTCAGCGGTCATGCCGGTGAGCGTAGGCGCTGCGAGGCACGGCGCTCCATGACCACGTTGTACGGAGTGGAGGGCGGGGGTCGGCAGAGTGTCGGGGGTGGGGCGGGGTGGGGGGGTGGGGCGTTGGGCGTTGCGTTGGGCGTTGGGCGGGGCGTTTGGGCGTGGGGTGGGGCGGGCGTTGGGCGTTTGGGCGTGGGGTGGGGCGGGCGTTGGGCGTTGGGTGGGGTGCGCGTGCGCGTCGGTGACGTCCGGGCCGGGGCCCCGCGGACGCGGGGAGCACGGCCTCTGGCGCATCAACCCCTACCGTGACCCGGGACCATCCCCGCAGGCGCGGGGAGCACAACTTCGCCGAGACCGACGCCGATCCCGGAACGGGACCATCCCCGCACGCGCGGGGAGCACCACGACCGTGCCAGCCTCGCAGTGCATGACCAGGGATCATCCCCGCACGCGCGCGGGGAGCACTCATGCAGACCATCGCTGCACTTCAGAGCCGCAGGACCATCCCCGCACGCGCGGGGAGCACATCATGGACTCACTCCAGGCGCGGTGGGAGAGGGGACCATCCCCGCACGCGCGGGGAGCACGTGTACCCGGCGCTGTCGTAGATCCCGGCGTGGGGACCATCCCCGCACGCGCGGGGAGCACACACTTCGGTGTGCTGAACCCCACGTGAGTTTGGGACCATCCCCGCACGCGCGGGGAGCACAGCCCAAGAACGGTCCGTCCCGACAACACGCGGGGACCATCCCCGCACGCGCGGGGAGCACACCACCCGTACGCGGCGCTGGCGGGCGGTCAGGGGACCATCCCCGCACGCGCGGGGAGCACTCTTCCTGACCTGCGGGTTTATCCGGCGCCAGTCGACTCCCAGGCCAACTTCACCGAATCCGACTTAGCGGACATTAACCCCCACCACCTCAACGCTGGCCCCCGACCTGCCAGTTCACCACACCGACCCCCTCCGAGTCGGCCAAACCTCAGTCACGGCCCCGCGCCGCCGGCCGGCCGCAGCCACCGACGCACGCAGGAACCGCTTCACGGGCACGCAGTTCGCGCTCGCCCTCGTCGCTGCCCTGCTCTACGCCCTCGCACAGCCCGAGGTCTCGCCGCCCTCCGGCTCCGACGTACCCGCCCTGCCCGCAGGGCTGACCGCAACGTCACAGAGCGAGGGGTGCGGTTCCGGCAACTGCTACCGCCTGCTGACGATCGGCAGCGAGGGCGGCCTCTCCTACCAGGACATCGTTCGCCGTCTCGGCATCACCCACGAGACGTGCCGCCCAACGGCCGACTGCTGCTCGACCGGCGGGACCTGTGAGTCGGCCTGACCGAGGACCGCACCGACCGGGTCGTGATGTACGTGACGCTCAGCAGCCTGCTCGACTGACCGATCCCGATCCGTTTCGGCGGGGCACCGGCAAGCGAAGGCCGACGTTTCACTCGATCGTGGGCAGTGTGCCCCGGTCTCATCAACCTTTCCGGCGGGACGGCGCTCTGTAAATGAGTGACGGACCAAGGACGCGGACTTCCCTTCACAGGGCGGTCGCCGCAATGGAAAGGCACCCCGATGCAGAGCTCACCCACCCCCGCGCTCGCCCCCACCCCCACACCCTCGCACCGGCCGAACACAATCGGCGACGGGTCAGCCGCAGTCTCGCGGCGCCCTGTCGTCGGAGGTACACGAGTAGGTCCGCCACCTGCCCTCGTAGCCGTCGAGCGTCGCATCGTCCTTGGAGGAGTCGCCGCCCGAGGTCAGGACCGTGTGCGTCTTCGGCTCGCAGAACTGCGTCTGGCAGCGGCTCGGCGGCTCCTTCACTCCGATGTGCCGCGTGGCCCGGCAGCGGACTTCGCGCGGCTGAGCAATCACGGAGTCCGGCCATGCCCTTCGGTGCCTGTGACGCAGAAAGCACGAGGAGCCCCGGTGGTCGATGAAGTCGAGGCCCCCGTGAGCGGTGTCCCACAGCCCACTCCATCCCGGATCAAGGCGACCGCTTTTGAGACCCGCACCCCGGCCCGCGACCCCGTACGCAAGTTCCGGTACACACAAAGGAGCGGCCTCGATTCCCTTCGGAAATCGAAATGTTGGGGGCACCCTCGGGGCGCCGCTGTCGATGCTCACTCGCTCGAACCAGGAATGCGCCTCGCCCTCTCCCACCAGCTCCAGCCGCCGACTTCAGGACGTGTGCTCGCACTTCGCACCATGGCGCCCGGACCGGTCGAGAGAAGGAGCCCCGGGGTGCGGACCGGGAGATTCCCCGTCGCCGCCAACGACTTCACCAGTAATCACGGGCGGAGAGTTCACCGCACCGGAGGTTCTCCAGGGCCGCCCGCTGATGAAGTCAGTAGTGGCCAGCATTCGGGACAGCCTGACGTGTGTGACGGTTCGCTTGCATGGAGGCGGATCACGAATGGGTTCCCGCGATGGGCAGGGCGGATACCCGCCACACCCACACTCCTGCACCCCTTTTCCTCGATCACGGATATGCCATCCGCGCAAGGGAATCGGCATGTATTCCGTTACTCCCGGGGGGACGGCGTGCCCGGGCACCGGGCGGGTCGGGTGCCGGAGCCCGGTCCCCCGAACCGCAGGCGCACGGAAACGGGCCGGACCGGACAGATGTGCTCTGCCCGACCCGACCCGTCAGGGTCCAGCGACCCCGCGCGGTGGTCCGATCTCCATCCGCTCCCCCTCGGGAGCGAACCTGCGAGGGACGACCCCACGGGACCCCGTGGCCCGTTTCCGTACGCGGCGGGGTCAGATGCGACGGTGGCGCCCGTAGTGCTCGCCCGTGGTCTCGAAGAACTCAGGATTCCCCAGGTGGGAGTCCTTTTCGAACTCCGGAGCGCTCTTGATCTGCTCCTTGTCGAGGTCCACGTAGACCTTTTGCTCCTCCGGATCGACCCGGCGCACCGTGCCTGCCGGGAGCAGGACGTGCCTACCGAAGATCCAGATTCCGGTGTCGACCACCAGATAGGAGGAGCCGACCTCGTCGGAGTGCTTGTCGACCTTGCCAATGCTGCCGTCGGTCGCTTCGACCTTGTAACCGACCAGATCGGTACCCGCGGTGTGGCCGGCGGTGGGCTGGTAGCCCCAGATGTTCTCGCTCATCTTTACGGCTTCCTCTCTCGTTGCCGGAAAGTGGTGGGTTGCTCGGCGGAACGAGACCTTCTGCCGCGCGAGCGGCTCCCGTCCTGAACTTCGCCTGCCCGGCATCGTCGGGCTCATGCACCACACCTCCTCCTTCCTTTTCACCGAAATCATGTGACGTCCCCTCAGTCGTCGCCATCCGGCCACTCCCCTTTCCTGCAGAGCGTTGCGCTTACACCTCGCAGACGCATGGGAACGCCGAAGAGGGCCCGCCCATCGGGAGCGGACCCTCTGTGTTCAGCGAATCTCTCGTACGCGTGGTTGGTGCGAACTACCACCGGTACCAGCGGTGGCTGCCACCCTTCGGACGGGCCACGAAACCGATCAGCCAGAGAACAAGGACAATCGCCGCGACGATCCACAGCGCCTTGAGCGCGAATCCCGCACCGAAAAGAATGACGGCCAGAAGAAGAACGAGAAGCAGGGGAACCATGATTATCAACCTCCAGAGCTTCTGTTGCCCTTACAACTCCGGTCCACACGCGCGAATTCGACTGTTTCTCGGGGAAATTGCGGGGCATGCGATCACGCCCTTCCGGAACAGGGCCTCCACCCCCGGCCCCGCAGGCTGGACCTGGGCTGCATCGGCTGTCACTCTTCGGACATGGCAACGGGGCGGCGCACGCAGCAGGACCGGGACGACATCACCGTGGAGATCGGCTACGCGCTGCTCAGCGCATGCTTCGCCGGGGGCGTCGTGTTCGCCGCCATCGCCGGCCCAGCCGCCGTCTGGGACCTCTCGCCCGCCGTCGACAAAGCCCTGCTCATCGCAGGAGTCTCGGTCGGAGGTGTGCTCGCGGTACTCCGCGTCATCCACGTGCTGTGGCGGTTCGGGGAGCGCCGATCCTGAGGCAGGCCGCTCAGGACAGGTCGGGGTCGGGGTCGGAATCGGGCTCGGGTTCGCGGACTCAGAGTTCGGCGGCGTCGTCGTCCTCGGAGTCCCCCTCGCCGGGGAGTCCGGACTCCAGGACCTCAGCCTCACCGACCGCGGCAAGCAGCCAGATCGGGAACTCCGGGTCGGCCTGGCCCACCGTGAGGCCGAGCCAGCGTGTGGTACCGGGGATGCGCCAGACCTGCATGCTCCCGGCCAGGTTGCAGAGCTGCCCCAGGGGTTCGGGGGCCGCGGAGGCCATCTCCGTCTCCGTCTCGTCGCCGCCTGCGAGCCAGGGCCACAGGTCGACCGTCTCGGGCTCGCCCCAGCGTTCGGTGAGCGCCGTCGCCACGGCGCTGAACTCGGCCTCGATCTCCTCCTCGGCCGGTTCCGCCGTCTCCTCCTGGCGCCCGTCCCAGAAGTCCTCGCTCGCGCGCAGGATGAGCAGGTGGTGGCTGGGACCGCTGCTCCGTACCCCGCTGTCCTCCGCCTCCTCGCCCTGAGGGAAGGGCAGGCCGATCACGCGGTCGACGAGGGCTATCCGCTCGGCGGTCGTGGTGGGGGTGGGCAGGCTGCCGCTGTCGGATGTCTCGGATGTCATGCACACGGATCTTGCCAACTCCGACTCCGGAACGCCGAAGCGGGGGGCGCGGCACGGCCGATGGCCGGTCGCACCCCCCGCCCGGTCAAACGGAGGAGGAGGTGGAGACGGTGGCGCGGAAGCAGCTCGTGGAGCGGCCTCGGAAGAGGTGGCGGATCAGCAGCTCAGGTTCGAACCGGGGGAGACTCCCAGGATCGAGGTGAACGACTGGTACGAGTTGACGCGGCTCTGGACCTGGGCGGGGTTGCCGCCGTTGCACTCGATGGAGCCGTTGATGGAGCGGATGGTCTCGCCGAACCCGGCACCGTTGACCATGGCGTTGTGCGGGGTCATCGTGCCCGGTCCGCTCTGGGTGTTCCAGTACCAGAGGGCGGTCTTCCAGGCGACGGCCGCGTCCGTCTGGACGAGGTTGGGGTTGGACAGCAGGTTGATGCCCAGGGCGTCACCGGCGGCCTTGTAGTTGAAGTTCCAGCTCAGCTGGATCGGGCCGCGGCCGTAGTAGGCGGACTGGCCCGCCGGGCAGCCGTAGGACTGCGAGGTGTCGCAGTAGTGCGAGTAGTTGGCCGTGTTCTGCTCGACCACGTACACCAGCCCGCCGGTCTCGTGGTTGACGTTGGCGAGGAAGGCTGCCGCCTCCTGGCGCTTGACCGTGTCGCTGCCCGTGTTGGCGAAGCCGGGGTAGGCGCTCAGGGCAGCCGTCAGCCCGGAGTACGTGTAGAAGGAGTTCCGGCTCGGGAACATCTGGTTGAACTGCGACTCGCTGACGACGAAGCCGGAGGTGCCCGGCGTCCCGGGGTCGGTGGTGCCGCCGCCGGTGCCACAGGTGCCGGCGTCGGACCAGACGTCGGTGGTGCCGGGAATCTCGTTCTGGGTCCACCACTTGGCGGTCCAGTTGTGCCCGCCTCGGGAAGCGGAGTCGCCGCCCCAGTAGACGGACGAGGAGTTCCAGGCGGGGGCGCAGGTCGCCGCGGAGGCCGAACCCGCGGGAAGGACGACGACTGTCGCCGCGACGGCCGCCGCCGCTGCGAGAAGTCCCATGACGCGTCGGAACACGTGATCACTCCTTCGGTGCGACGCTGCGTCCGGACTTCTGACCGTTCCGGAGGCGCGCCGTCGTGTGGGGGTGCGGACACTCAAGCGAGAATGGTCTGGACCTGTCAAGGTCTGGACCAAGCTTCGCCCACCGCCCGCCGGAGCCCTCCGCGCCGGATCCACGGCTCACCGAACACCGCACACCCACACTCAACAGGGCTTATCCATAAAGGATTTAGGAAGCACGGGTTCCCGGACGGGTATCCGCCCCACCAAAAGATTCGGATGGCTCCCCCCTCTCCCGGACCCCCTCCACCGCAACTCAGTTCGAGAGATCGACCGGTCCCGGAACTCGAGCACCCGAGCGGATGCCCGTGGCCGCGGAACACTCCCGTCAGATTCCGCTTCGGCCGTCGGGGCGCGGTACCGCACCACCCGGCCGACCGGTGTGCGAGTATCCCGGACGTGGACCCGCTGACTCCTCAAGATCCTCCTCATGTGGGCCCGTTCCGGCTGCTCGGCCGCCTCGGCACGGGAGGGATGGGACGCGTCTATCTCGCCCGCTCGGAGAGCGGACGGACCGTGGCGGTGAAGGTCGTACACGCCCAGTTCGCGGTGGTGGACGAGTTCCGGATCCGGTTCGCCCGGGAGGTCGCCGCACTGGAACGCGTCGGCGACGCCGGCACCGCTCCGGTGATCGCGGCGGACACGGAGGCGGCCCTGCCGTGGGTGGCCATCGCGTACGTACCCGGCCCCTCGCTCCGTACCGTCGTGGGCGACCGGCGTCCGAGACGGGACAAGCCCACGCGGGACCAGTACGTGGAGGACGAGTGGGGACGGGACGGGGACGCGCGGGACGGCGGCCGACGCCTGTCGGGCGCCGAGCGCAGCGCAACCGAAGCCGCGTCCGAAGCCCTCCCGGAAGCAAGGCCGTTGCCGGTGGCCTCGGTGCGCTTCCTGGCCGCCGGGCTCGGGCGTGCGCTGATCCACATCCACGCGGCGGGCCTCGTCCACCGCGACCTGAAACCGTCCAACATCCTGCTGACCGTGGACGGCCCCCGCATCATCGACTTCGGCGTCGCCCGTGCGGTGGAGACGGTCACGGACGGCGGCCTGACCAGCACCGGCGCGGTGATCGGCTCTCCGGGGTTCATGTCGCCCGAGCAGGTACGCGGCGAGAAGGTCACCGCCGCTTCGGACATCTTCTGTGTCGGCGCGGTCCTCGCGTACGCGGCGACCGGGGTACAGCCCTTCGGGGCGTCCGACAGCGGCGTGCACGCGATCATGTTCCGGATCGCCAACAACGAGCCGGACCTGACCGCACTGCCCGCCGAACTCGGCCCGCTGGTGCGGTCCTGCCTGGACCGCGACCCGGACCGCCGGCCCACCGCCGAAGCCCTGGCCCGGTCGGCTCCGGCGCGGCGAGACGGACGGCCCGAAGCGTGGCTGCCGCCCGAGCTCCTGGCCGTACTCGGTTCCCAGGCGGCCCGGCTGCTGGACACGGACACGCCCGCCCCCGAGAGCGTCACCCCGGCACCCACCCCACCCGCCGGGCGGGCGACGCCCACCGCAACAGACCCGACAGCAGACCCGACAGCAGACCCGTCAACCAGCACGTCAGCAAATCCGGCAACACCTCCTGCGACAGCCCCGGCAACAAGACCGGCAGCACACCCCGCGACCACCACCCACGTTCCCGTGGGTGGCCACCCACGGAGGCGTTCCGCTCTGGTCGCCGCCTGCGCGGTCACAGGGCTCCTCGGCGCGGGCCTGGCCCTCCAGCACTACACCGCGGGCGGGCTCGCCGGCCTCGGCCGATTCGGTGGCCCCGGCGAATCCGCCGACCTGGCGAAGGACCCCGACACCCCCCACACCGACACCGGCACCGGCACCGGCACCGGCAACTACGGCGACGACTCCAGCGGCAACGGCCCCCGCCCGCGGGGAAGCACCGGCCCCGGAGACATCCCCGAGGTCTACCTCGGCGCCTGGGAGGGCGTGCTCAGGGGCTCCGGCGGTTCCCCGTTCGAGACCGGCCGGATCGAGATCGAGCAGGGCACCCGAGGCCACCGGACCGCCACCTACATCCAGGTCTTCGGCGAACGTCTCTGCATGGGCCGGTCCGTCCTCGTCGGCGCCTACCCGGACCACCTCGTCCTCGACGAGAGCGACGTGACCACCGGCATCCCCGCGGGCCGGTGCGCCCCGGTCGGCCGTCAGACGCTGACCGTACGCTCGCCCGACGTCATGGAGTGGACCTCCGGAGCGGTTCACACGACGTTCCGCCGCGCCGCGAGCGGTCCCCGCGCCGTCCCTGCCACCTTCCTCGGGCGCTGGAAGCGCGCCCCCGAACCGGGCCCCCGGCAAAGGCGTCTCTACCAGTACGACCTCACCGTCACGCAGGGACCGGTGGGCGCCCCACTCATCCGGTACGTATCGAGAAGCCCGAAGCTGGACTTCGACACCGGGCTGCCGGCCCCCGACCCCGTCGACTGCGCCAGCACCGCCGTCGTCGCAGGCGTGGGCGATCTGCTGATCGCCGGGCCGGACACCCTCGCGCCGGTGGACCGCTCCGACCCCGACTGCTTCTCCGACGGTTCCCGGTACCTGCGGGTCGACACCTACCGGGGCCGCGAACGGCTGCTGGTGCACGGCATGAGCGCGGACGGCGAGAGCGGCGAACCCGGCGAGTACTACAGGGCGGCCTTCTGACCACCCGGTTGTCACCCCCGCGCGAACCCGAAGCCACCGCGCCCGAACACGCCATCCCCTGCACAGAGTTGAACCGGCCAGCCCCCTTCCCGGGTCCGAGCTGAACAGGAGGCGAACACCGGCCGACAACACTCCTTCCGCAGCTCCGCACCCGTCCTCCCGCTCGTACGGTGGCCGCCCGAGGGCCGCGCCGGGCGCGCCGCGCGGTCCGGTACGCACGACGCAGCGCGAGGAGGCAGCCGTGAGCTGGTTCACCCCCGAGAACGTGGTGGCCGTCGGAACCGCCGCGATCGGCGTGCTGGTCTCCGTCGGGGTGCTCTGGTACGAGCGCCGCATTCCGGCCCCGCGGCGCATCGGGTACCGGGTCCAGATGGACACCCCGATCGGCAGCGGCGTCAACGTCCGGCTGGGGCTCTTCGACGAGACCCCCGACATGTCGGACGCCACCCTCGTCCTGCTGCGCATCGAGAACGACGGCTCGCAGTCCATCTCCCGCGACGACTACACCGGCATCGACCGGCACGGTCTGACCGTGGAGTTCACCGACCGGACGGTGCGCGGGATAGCCGTCACCCAGCCCGTCGAGGCCGGCCACCTGATGGAGCACTTCACCCCTGCCGCCGGGATGCGGCAGGAGGGCGGGCTCATACGGCTCCCGCGCGTGCCCCTCAATCGCCACCAGCACTTCAAACTCCTGGTACTGCTCACCGGTGGCGAAGTGGGCAGCCCGATCAAGGTAGTCGGCGGCATCCGGGACGGGGACGTACGGGTCAACAGCGCGGCCCGCCCGGACGAGAAACCGCCGGTCTTCAGCCGGGCCGCCCGGTTCATCACCGTCGCTCTGACCGTCGGAGTCGTCACGCTCTCCTCGATCATCCTGGCGCTCGACCGCACCCCGCCGCCGGTCGAATGCGCCCGGGGCACCCTGCGGGTGGCGGGATCCACCGCCTTCCAGCCGGCCGTGACCGAGATGGCGAAACTGTACACGCGGGCCTGCGAGGGCTCCTCGATCAGCGTGGACATGCACGGCAGTGACGCCGGAATCCGGCTCCTGGCCGAACGCGGCGCCGCCCCCGCCACGGTCGTCTTCTCCGACGACCCGAAGCCGGACGGCTACCCGGAGCTGAGCGAGAACAGCAGGGTCGCCGTGGTGCTGTTCTCGCTCGTCGTCAACGACAAGGTGCGCGTGCGGGACCTGTCGCTGGACGACGTGAGGCGGATCTACCGGGGCGAGATCCGGAACTGGAACCACTTCCCCGGCAACCCCGACCTGGAGATCCGGCTCGTGAGCCGGGACGCGAACTCGGGCACCCGGGTGGCCCTCCAGCAGCGGGTGCTGGGCGGCAACGAACCCGTCCCCACGTCGTCCCGCGACTGCCTCACCCGCGACGACCCGAAGGTGCCGGTCACCCGCTGCGAACTCAGCAGCACCGACGAGGTGCTGCGCACCGTCAAAACCGTGGACGGAGCGATCGGCTACAGCGAACTGCGCACCGGCACTCCCGCGCCGAAGGGCCTGCACCGCATCACCATCGACGGCAAGGAGCCGTCTCCCGAGAAGATCACCACCAGCGGCTATCCGTACTGGGTCGTCGAGTACGCGTACACCTACGAGAAGCCGGCCGCCGACTCGCTCGCCGCCCGCTTCCTCGACTACGTGAACAGCAACGACCAGCAGGCCCTGCGCAACCACGGCCACGTGCCCTGCTCGGCCCCGCAGGCGTACCCGCTGTGCGGCGACGGCCCCTGAAGACCACCGGGCCACCGGGCCACCGGGCCGCCAGGCCACCAGGCCGCCGGAGCCCCGGCGACCCGGAGCCCCGGTCCGAAAGCGAGAACGAGAACCGGCCGCGGGCCGGGACACGGTGCGTGTCCCGGCCCGCGGCCGTCGTCGTGCTCGTGCGGTACCCCTGAGGGAACCCCTACAGGAAAGAGTTGATCTCGATCGTCTCGGTACGGCCGGGGCCGACGCCGATCGCGGAGATCGGAGCGCCCGACATCTCCTCCAGCGCCTTCACGTAGGCCTGCGCGTTCTTCGGCAGGTCGGAGAAGGTCTTCGCCTTGGTGATGTCCTCGGACCAGCCCGGGAGGTTCTCGTAGATCGGCTTCGCGTGGTGGAAGTCGGTCTGGTTGTAGGGCAGCTCCTCGACGCGCTTGCCGTCGATCTCGTACGCCACGCAGACCGGGATCTGCTCCCAGCCGGTGAGCACGTCGAGCTTGGTGAGGAAGAAGTCGGTCAGGCCGTTGACCCGGGTCGCGTACCGCGCGATCGGAGCGTCGAACCAGCCGCAGCGACGGTCACGGCCGGTGGTGACACCGCGCTCGCCACCGATGCGGCGCAGGGCCTCGCCGTCCGCGTCCAGCAGCTCCGTCGGGAACGGGCCGGAGCCGACGCGCGTGGTGTACGCCTTCAGGATGCCGATGACCCGGCTGATCTTCGTCGGTCCCACGCCGGCACCGGTGCAGGCGCCGCCCGCGGTCGGGTTCGACGAGGTGACGAAGGGGTAGGTGCCGTGGTCGACGTCGAGCAGGGTGCCCTGGCCTCCCTCGAAGAGCACGACCTTGCCGTCGTCGATGGCGTTGTTGAGGATCAGCGTCGTGTCGGCGACGAACGGCTTGATCTGCTCCGCGTACTGGAGCATCTCCTCGACGATGCCCTCGGCCTCGATCGCGCGGCGGTTGAAGACCTTGGCCAGAAGCTGGTTCTTCTGCTCCAGGGCCGCCTCGACCTTCTGGACGAGGATCGACTCGTCGTAGAGGTCCTGCACGCGAATACCGACACGGTTGATCTTGTCGGCATACGTCGGGCCGATTCCGCGGCCGGTCGTGCCGATCTTCCGCTTACCGAGGAAGCGTTCCGACACCTTGTCGAGCGTGACGTTGTACGGGGTGATCAAATGAGCGTTGCCGCTGATCAGAAGCTTGGACGTGTCGACGCCCCGCTCGTTCAGACCGCTCAGTTCGGAGAGCAGCACGGCCGGGTCGACCACGACACCGTTACCGATCACCGGGGTACAACCCGGTGACAGAATTCCGGAGGGGAGGAGATGCAGTGCGTACTTCTGGTCGCCTACGACAACCGTGTGACCGGCGTTGTTGCCGCCCTGGTATCGCACCACATAGTCGACGGATCCACCGAGGAGATCGGTGGCCTTCCCCTTGCCCTCGTCACCCCACTGAGCACCGAGCAGCACAAGTGCGGGCACAGGCGTACACCCCTTCCGGGCGGGGCATGTCCAAGGTCAGGGGCGTACGTAAAGGTCGTACTTGCCATACGACGATGTACGACAAAGCCTGAGCCGTCGAACCGGGTGCCCCGGAATAGACGAAGCCCCTGGCGCAATAGCGCAAGGGGCTCTTGCACCAAGATGCTACCCGAGGAAGGACCGAGGTGTCGGCTGCAGAGCCCCCCGGCGACGACGGCCACCAGCTGCTGGTGGTCATCGACCCGGTTGCCCGCCGGACCGACGGCGAGTCCGTCCGTATCGCGAAGGACGTGCTGAACGCCGGAGCGCACGCCAAGATCTCTCTTCCGGAGACCCCGGAGGAGTTCGCCCGCGCCCTGTCCCGGCGGGGCAGCAGGCGGCCGGTGGTCATCGGCGACGACCACGCCCTGCTCCGGGCGGTGGCCCAGTTGCACCGTGACCGGGAGCTGGCCGACAGCGCCCTGGCGCTGGTCCCCGTCGGCGCCCCGCCCGCCCTCCGCCTCGCCTACGCCCTCGGCGTGCCGCGCGGAGCGGTGGCGGCGGCGCGCACGGCACTGGACGGGACGGTGCACCACCTCGACCTGCTCGTCGACGACAGCGACGGTGTGGTCCTGGGCGGCGTGGACATCCCCGCGCCCCCGCCCGCCCCCGGTCAGAGCACGGACGGCACGAGCGCCCCCTCCCACTCGGGCGTCACGGCCGTCTGGGACACCTGTGTCTCGCTGGTCCGCACCCTGGTCCGCCCCCTCCCGGCGTCGGCCACCACCGGGACCCCCGGTTACCGCCTCCGGGTGGAGGCCGACGGCGTCCTCCTCAACGACCTGGACCGGCCGGTGGAGGCGGTCACCGTGACCTCGCGGAACGGCGGCGGCCTGGCGGAGGTGGTGGTACGCGCAACGGGCGGCGAGACCGTGACGGCGGAGGCCAAGGCGGTGACGGTCTCCGGCCCCGACTTCCGCTACCGGGCCGACATACAGCTCCACGGCCCGGTCCGGCGGCGCACATGGACGGTCCTGGCCGACGCCTGGGGGCTGATGGTCCCGGCGGCGGAGGCCGCGGCCTGAGGCCCGCGCGGGCTCAGCGGCTCGTGTCCTGAGCCCCGATGTCCTTGTCGAAGGTGGCCGGTCCGCCCTTCAGGTCCACCCGCAGCCCCTTCTCGGTGACCGTGACGGCGGTGGGGCGCAGCCCCAGAGCGACGGCCGCGCCCTGCGGGCTCTCCGGATCGGCCGCGCCCGTCCCGCCCGCGAGACCGCCCAGGCCGCCCAGGCCGCCCTTGCCGTCCGCGGACAGCCCGGTGAGGGCGGACTCGATGGTGTCGGTCACGGCCTTCGGGGCGTCGACGCCGAACATCTTCGCGCCGGTCAGGGTGAAGCGGACGGCGCCGTCGCGCAGTTCGGGCCGTACGTCGGCCTGCCCGAGGCCGCCCGAGCCCAGCATGATCCGCAGCGTCCCGTCCCCCGGCCGGGGTTCGACGTCACCGACCATCGAAGCGAACGCGCCGCCCGCCGCGGTGACCTGGTCGCGCAGGGCCTCGGCCGGCACCTCGGCGCGGGCGCTGCTGCCGGACACCGACGCCCGGCCGTCTCCGCGGGGGACGGTGAGGTCCCGGAGCTCCGCGTCGACCGTGATCCCGTCCAGCCCGTCGAGGGTGGCGTCCTCCGCGTGCAGGGTGAGGGTGCCCAGCCTGCCGCGGGTGAGCGCCACGAGACCCCAGCCGTCGCTGTCGGCCGTCACCTCGGACCCCAGCCGCTCACCGGCCAGTTTCTCCACCCGCCCGTCCACCACATGCCGGGCGACGGCCTCCGCACCCCCGGCCAGGACGGCCAGGACCAGTACCCCGGCGAGGGCGCCGCCCAGGAGCGCGGTACGTCGCCGTACGGGCCGTATCTTCACGCGGTGCCTCCACGGCTCTCGAAAGCGGCTCTCGCCCGCGGCGCCTGTCCGCGGACAGCGGCCAGTATCGCCGCCGTCTCCGACCCGCGGTTCACCGGCGGGGCTCCCCTCCGGCCTCCCGATCGGCCTCCCGATCGGCCTCCCGATTGGCCTCCTGCCGGGCCTTCCAGCGCTCCATCATCGTGACCAGCTCGTCCTGGACGAACTCGAAGAACTCCGCCGTCTCCGCGAGCCGCGCGCCCGCCGGGGTGTCCTCGCCGAAAGAGCGGGCCCCGTCGCGGAGGGTCTGCTCCCAGCGGGTCATGACCCGGTCGCGTCCGGCGAAGGTGGTGTACCAGATCTCGTGGTGGAGCCGGTAGCGGTCGCGGCGGGAGCCCGGTTCGCGTTCCCTGCCGACCATGCCGACCTGGGTGAGATAGCCGATCGCGCCGGAGACGGCGGCCGGGCTGATCCGGAGCCCGGTGGCGAGTTCGGCCGAGGTCATGGTGGCGTCGTCGTCGGCGAGGAGCGCGGCGAAGACCCGCGAGGCCATGCGCTGCATGCCCGCCTCCGTCATGTCGGCCGCGAAGCGTTCGACGAACCGCGAGACGGCCTCAGCCTCCCCGTCCCGGGCCTGATCGCCCCGCGCGCCCGTACCGCCCGTACCCTCGCCCATCGCCGTTCCGCCCTCCCGATCCGGCCCGCCGGCCGGTCCTGGGGTTGTCCCACACGGCCCGGCTCAGGATGTCGTCCGGCTCCCGACTTTATACGGTTCTTTAACTTCAGAAATTTGTGAAACCCGCGTACTTTCGGATCCATGACGACGGCCATCTCCGTGTCCGGACTGCACAAGTCGTTCGGCCGGACCCCCGCACTGGACGGTCTCGAACTCTCCGTGGACCACGGGGAGGTGCACGGCTTCCTCGGCCCCAACGGCGCCGGGAAGTCCACCGCCATCCGCGTCCTGCTCGGCCTGCTGCGCGCCGACTCGGGCACCGCACGACTGCTCGGCCGGGACCCCTGGCAGGACGCGGTCGCCCTGCACCGCCGCCTCGCGTACGTCCCCGGCGACGTCACCCTCTGGCGGAACCTCACCGGTGGCGAGGTCATCGACCTCTACGGACGGCTGCGCGGCGGACTCGACCGGACCCGGCGCGACGCGCTGGTCCGCCGCTTCGAGCTGGACCCGGCGAAGAAGGGGCGCACGTACTCCAAGGGCAACCGCCAGAAGGTCGCCCTGGTGGCCGCGTTCGCCTCCGACGCCGAATTGCTGATCCTGGACGAACCCACCAGCGGGCTCGACCCGTTGATGGAGTCGGTCTTCCGCGACTGCGTCACCGAGGCGCGCGACCGGGGGTGCACGGTCCTGCTCTCCAGCCACCTCCTCAGCGAGGTCGAGGCCCTCTGCGACCGGGTGAGCATCATCCGCCGGGGCCGCACGGTGGAAACCGGATCGCCGGCCGGAATGCGGCATCTGACACGTACCGGCATCACCGCCGAACTCGTCTCCGTACCGCACGGGCTGGCCTCACTCCCCGGCGTGCACGGGTACGAGGCGCGGGGTGCCCGGATCAGCTGCCAGGTGGACACCGACAAGCTCGACGCCGTACTCGCCGCACTGGCGGCCGCCGGGGTACGCGCCCTGAACTGCGCCCCGCCGACGCTGGAGGAACTCTTCCTGCGCCATTACGCGGCGGACGGCGGAGATGCGGACGGAGAGCCGGCGGACGGCGAAACAGCACTCAGCGGTACACAGAACCGCGACGAGGACGGGGCGGCGGCGCGATGACCTCGGCGACGACCACGGACACCTCGGGTGCGCTCCCCCGTCCCGGCGACGCCGGCGCCGAACGCCTCGCCCGCTCCGGCCGGTTCACCGGCACCGGCACGCTGCTGCGGCTCGCGCTCCGCCGCGACCGGGTGCTGATCCCCGTGTGGCTGCTGGCGATCTCGGGTTCCTTCGCCTCCGTGGCCGGCTCCTTCGCCTCGCTCTACCCGACCGTCGCCGACCGCGCCGGCCTCGCCGCGTCGACGAACGCCAACGGCAGCCTCCGGGCGCTGTACGGGCCCGTCCTCGGCGACTCGGCGGGCGCGCTCGTCAGCTGGCGGATGGGGGGTTTCGGGGCGGCGATGGCCGCCGTGATGTCGCTGATCGTCGTCGTGCGCCACACCCGCGAGGAGGAGGAGACCGGCCGTCAGGAGATGCTTTCCGCCGCGCCGCTCGGCCGCCGCGCCCCGCTGACCGCAGCGCTCCTCGCCGCCGCGGTGGCCGATCTGGCACTCGCCACGCTCGTGGTGCTCCTCCTGACGTCCGCCGGGTGCGGCGGCCCCGGTGCGTACGCGCTGGGCCTCGCGGTCGCCGGTACGGGGCTGCTCTTCGCCGCCACCGCCGCCGTCGCCGCCCAGCTCACCGGGACCGCCCGCGCCGCCAAGGGGCTGACCGCGGCGGCGATCGGCGCCGCGTACGTCCTCAAGGCCGCCGGTGACGCGGCGAGCTCCGGCGGCTCCTCCGTCCTGACCCGGCTCTCCCCCTTCGGCTGGGTGGAGAACACCCGCGCGTACGCCGGCGAACGCTGGTGGGTGCTCCTCGCCTTCGCCGCCGGTACCGCCGTGCTCCTCGCCCTCGCCTTCGCACTGGCCGGCCGACGGGACCTGGGCAGCGGCCTGTTCGCGACCCGCCCGGGGCCCGCGCGCGGCCGGATCACCACCCCGTACGGACTGGCGCTGCGGCTCCAGCGCGGCTCACTGGCCGGATGGACGGCGTCCTTCGCCGTCGTCGGGCTCGTCTTCGGCCGGCTCGCGGACGGAGCCGCCGACCTCGTCGGCGGCAACGAGCAGACGCGCGAGATCATCGCGCGGATGGGCGGCGCGGCCGGGCTGACCGACGCGTTCCTCGCCGCGATGGCCGGGATGCTCGGCATGGTCGCGGCTCTGTACACCGTCTCCTCGGCGCTCCGGCCGCTCGCGGAGGAGACCGGCGGCCTGGCCGAACCCGTGCTCGTCGCGGGCGCCACCCGGACCGCCTGGGCCGGTGGACACCTGCTCTTCGCCTTCGGCGGCGCGGTCGCCGTGATGGGCGCTGGCGGCCTGGGCCTCGCCGCCGGCTACGGCCACCGCCTCCCGGCCGTGCTCGGCGCCGCCCTGGTCCAGCTCCCCGCGATCTGGCTGCTCGGCGGGGTGGCCGTGCTGCTGTACGGGGTGGCGCCCCGGATCGCCGCCGCCGGCTCGTGGGGCGCGGCCGGGCTCTGCCTGGCGCTCGGCTGGATCGGCCCGGCGGTGGACCTGCCGCAGGCGGCGCTCGACGTCTCGCCCTTCACCCACCTGCCGAAGCTCCCGGGGGACGACCTGCGGGGATGGGCCCTGGCCGCCCTCACGGCGGTGACGGCGGCCCTGGTGACGGCGGGCCTCGCCGCACTGCGGCGCCGGGACCTGCGGGGGTGACACCCGCCGCAGGCACCTCGGGCCGTAGGGATCACACCTCCACTCGGAGCTCCTTCAGCCCCCGGATGACGTACCCCGGGTGCCACTCGGGCTCCTCGGCCAGCCGCATCCGGGGCGCCTTGCGCAACAACTCACCGAAGGAAGCGGCGAGTTCGATACGGGCCAGCGGGGCGCCGAGGCAGTAGTGGATGCCCGCACCGAAGGTGATGTGCGGGTTGTCCGGGCGGGAGAGGTCGAGGGTGTCCGGGTCCGCGAAGCGTTCCGGGTCGCGGTTGGCGGAGCCGAAGAGCAGCGCCACCTCTGAGCCGCGCGGGACGACGGTGCCGCCGATCTCGATGTCGTCCAGCACCCAGCGCTCGAACATCTGCAACGGGGAGTCGTACCGCAGGAGTTCTTCCACAGCTGTGGACAGCAGACCGTGGTCGGCGCGGAGCGCGGCGAGTTGCTCGGGGTGGTGGAAGAGGGTGCGCCAGCCGTTCACGGTGGTGTTGACGGTCGCCTCGTGGCCCGCGTTGAGCAGCAGCACGCAGGTGGAGATCATCTCCTGCTCGGTGAGCCGCTCGTCCTCGTCGTGGGCGGCGATGAGCCCCGAGATCAGGTCGTCGCCCGGCTTCTCCCGCCGCACGGCGATGAGTTCGCGCAGGTACGCGGAGAACTCGGTGGACGCCGAAACCGCCGCCCGCGCGGTCTCCTCCGAAGGGTTCAGCTCGAACATCCCGCAGATCGCGGCCGACCAGGGGCGCAGCAGTGCCCGGTCGGACTCCGGGACGCCCAGCATCTCGGCGATCACGGCGACCGGCAGTGGTTCGGCGACCGCCGTGAGCAGGTCGCCGCCGCCCTCGGCCACGAACGTGTCGACCAGCTCGGCCGCCAGGCGCCGCACGGTGGGCGCGAGCCGCTCGACCGTACGCGGCGTGAACGCCTTGGAGACGAGGCGCCGGATGCGGGTGTGGTCGGGCGCCTCCAGGTCGAGCAGCCCCTGCCCGTTGAGGGTGGTGAACGGCTCGTGCGCGGCGGGCGGCGCGGTGAGGCCGAACTCCTCGTGGGTGAAGCGGTGCAGATACGTCCGGCCGAGCCGCCGGTCGCGGAGCAGCCCCGACACGTCGGCGTAGTGCGGGATCAGCCACTGCCGGGTCGGCTCGAAATAGTGGACCCGGCCGGCGGCGCGCAGCGCGGTGTAGGCGGGGTACGGATCGGCGACGAACGCGGGTGACCAGGGGTCGAAGGACACGTGCATGACCCGACGCTACCGGCAGGGCCCCTGCGCGAGGACGCCCCTACCCCGGGGTGACCAGCCGCGCCTCGTACGCGAAGACCGCCGCCTGGGTGCGGTCGCGCAGTCCGAGCTTCACCAGGACCCGGCTCACATGGGTCTTGACGGTGGATTCGGCGACCACCAGGTGCGCGGCGATCTCCGCGTTGGAGAGACCCTGCGCGACCAGCACCAGTACCTCCGTCTCGCGTTCGGTGAGGTCCCCGATCCGGGCCAGCGCCGGGGGTTTCGGCGCCTGGGAGAGCTTGGAGAACTCGGCGATCAGCCGCCGCGTCACGGTGGGTGCGAGGAGCGCCTCGCCGGAGGCCACCACCCGTACGGCATCGGCGAGTTGGCGGGCGGAGGCGTCCTTGAGCAGAAAGCCGGAGGCCCCGGCGCGCAGGGCCTGGTAGACGTACTCGTCCAGGTCGAACGTGGTGAGCACGAGCACCTTCGCCTCCGCGTCGGCGGCGACGATCTCGCGGGTGGCCTCGATGCCGTTCATCTCCGGCATCCGGATGTCCATCAGCACCACGTCCGGGGCGAGCGCGGCGACCCGCTCGACCGCCTGCCGCCCGTCGACGGCCTCGCCGACGACCTCGATCCCGGGCATGGCGTTGAGCAGTACCGAGAAGCCCTCGCGGACCATCATCTGGTCGTCGACGATCAGAACCCCGATGTCGCTCACGCGGCGGCCTCCTCTTCCGTACCGGTACCTTCTGCGGGATCTGCGGGCTTCACCGCCCGGGGCACCGGGATGAACACGGCGACCTCGTAGCCGCCCTCCTCGGTCTCCCCGGCGGTCATCTCGCCCTCCAGCATCGCGATCCGCTCGCGCATCCCGGTAATGCCGTGCCCGGCGCCCGGCGAGGCGTCGACCGGGCCGGTCGGCGGCCCGTTGACGACCCGTACCCCGAGCCCGCCGAGGACGTAGGCGATCTCGACGACGGCGGTGGCGCCCGGTGCGTGGCGCAGGGTGTTGCTCAGCGCCTCCTGGACGATCCGGTACGCCGACAGCTCGACGCCCTGCGGCAGTTCGCGCACCGCCCCGGTGACCGTCTTCTCCGACTCCAGGCCCGCCTCGCGGACGTTGTCCAGCAGCCGGTCGAGCCGGGCGAGGGTGGGCTGCGGGGCGTCCGGCGCCTCCTGGTCCTCCGCCCGTACGACACCGAGGACGCGGCGCAGTTCGGTGAGCGCGGCCACCGCGTTCTCGCGGATGGTGACGAACGCCTGCTCCAGCTCGGGCGGCGGGTTCTGCACCCGGTACGGCGCGGCCTCGGCCTGGATCGCCACGACGGACATGTGGTGGGCGACCACGTCGTGCAGCTCACGGGCGATGGTGGTGCGCTCCTCCAGCAGCGTGCGCCGGTCGCGCTCGACGGCCGTGACGGTGCGCTGGACCGTCACCTCCCGCTCGGCCTCGCTCACCTCGCGCCGTGCGTCGCGCCGGACCTGGACGACGGTCACCACGAGCAGGGCGAGCGCGGACATGATGACCATGGGAACGGCGGTCGAATTGGCGTGGTACCCGCCGAGGTACTCCATCACGAGACCCAACAGCAGCGTGAGCGTCCACATCCAGGGCGCGGTCCGCCGCCGGGTACGGGCCGCGACGACCACGAGGACCACCAGGTGACCCCACAGGCTGCTCGCTCCCCACGGCCAGACGTCACCGTTCATGGCGACCACCACCGTGGCCGCCATGGAACCCCAGAAGGCGATCACCGGCCGCACCAGTGTCAGCGCTACGGGAATGGCCGGCACCACACCGACGATCGACTCGTCGCCGGACCAGGCCATCCCGAGGAACACGCAGATCAGCGCGGCCGCCAGCACCAGCGCGTGCGGGGTCCACACCAGCTTCTTCCGCACATTCGCCGGGAACAGGCCCAGCAGCGGCCCGTCACCGTCGAGCGGAGGCAGCGGCCGGTAGGCGAACACGTCCTGGAGGAGATCCTGCCGCAGGCCGCCCAACGCACTCGCCGCCGCCTGGAACTCCGGTGTTCTGGTCTTCGTCTGGGCTCGGGTCTCGGTCACGTGCTCACGGTAGGGCGGGGCACGGGCCCGGGTCGTCCCCACCGAAGCGGATACCGGGGTCTCCCCCTCAGGTACTACGCGGCTGCGCGACGCGTGGCGACCCAGACGCTCCGCTCGGTGCGGACGGTGAGGTCGTCCCGGTGCAGCACGCCGTGCGGCCCGTCCGGGTCGGTGAGCGCGTCCAGGGTGGCGAGGTCCTCGGCGTCGAGCACGTCCTCCAGCGCGGCGCGGACGCGGGTGAGGGAGGCCAGGACGTAGCGGCCGGTGGCGGCGGGCAGCGGGGCGGCGAGGTCGATGGCGACGACCCGCTCGGCCACCACGTCGAGCCCGGCCTCGCGCAGCCGGGCGCCCCAGTCCTCGCTCATGTGCATCCCGGCGGCCGCCCGGCCCTCCGCCTGGGCCGCGTGCACGCGCTCCTCCAGTCCGGGGCGGCCGATACCGAGGTCGTCGGGGAGGAAACGCGGGAAGCCTTCGAGCTCGACCGCGACCATGAGCCCCCCGGGCCGCAGCACCTCGCGGACCTGGGCGAGGACCGCGCCCGGGTCGGCCATGTGGTGGAGCGAGGCGGAGGCCCACACCAGGTCGTGGGGCCCGGCGGGCAGGGCCTCGGTGTCGAGGTCGGCGACCACCGTACGGACGCGGTCGGCGGCCCCCAGCGCGGCGGCCTTCTCCGCCAGGCGGTCGGCCATCGCGGGCGAGGCGTCCACGGCGGTGACCTCGGCGCCGGGGAACCGCTGGAGCAGGGCGAAGGTGCCCGCGCCGGTGCCGCTGCCGAGGTCGAGCACGCGCGGGCCGGTGGGGCCGGGCGCGTCCGCCGTACCCGGTGCTTCCGCGGTCCCGCCGCCCAGTTCCTCGATCCAGCCGGTCAGCTCGTCCAGATGCTCGTGGAGCACCTCGGCGTCGAGGTCCAGCATCTCGGTCAGTACGGAGAAGTCGGCGTCCCCCGAACCGTGCCCGTGGCCGTGCCCGTGGCCGTGCCCGTGGCCGTGCCCGTGCCCGTGGCCGTGCCCACTGTCGTGCTGATGCCCGTGGCCGTGCCCGTGCTGGTGCTCCTCGTGTGCGCTCATGCTTCGAGCCTACGCACGCCTTGCGCGGAACGCATAGCATCTTGCGTATGACGCAAGACGGTGAACTCGACTCCCTGGTCCGCAAGCGGATACGCGGCCTGCGCACCGCTCAGGGCTGGTCGCTCGACGATCTGGCCGCACGCTGTTTCCTCAGCCCGTCCACGCTGAGCCGGATCGAGACCGGTCACCGGCGGATCAGCCTCGACCAGCTCAGCTCGATCGCGCGCGCCCTGGGGACGACCCTGGACGCGCTGGTGGAGTCGGTCTCCGACGAGGACGTGGTGATCCGCCCGCAGCACGACGCGGAGTGCGGGACGACCACCTGGCTGCTGAACCGGGAGGGCGGGCAGCCCGGCGTCACCGTGGTCAGGATGAGCATCACCGCGCCCGAGCCCCGGCAGGGCCGGGACGAGCTGAAGGTCCACCCGGGCGGCAAGGACTGGTTCACCGTGCTGTCCGGCACGGTCGTGCTGCTGCTGGGGGAGCGGACGATCACGGTCGAGACCGGCGAGGCCGCGGAGTTCTCGACGATGGTCCCGCACGCCTTCGGCGCGCGCGGCGGTCCGGCGGAAGTCCTCGCCATCTTCGACCGCGACGGCCGGCGGACCCACCTGCGACCGGAGCGCTGACCCACGAGGCTCGTCGGGCACCGCTCCGGACACCGCAGGGCACCACCCGGAGCGCTGACCACGAGGCTCATCGGGCACCGCCGGGCCGGCCGCCGTCACCAGGCGAGCTGCTCCAACTCCTCCGCGACCAGCGCGCAGGCGTCGGTCGAGGGGTCGATGAGCGGGAAGTGGCCGATCTCGTCCAGCAGGGTCAGCCCGACCGTCTCCCCGGCCGTCGCGGCCGCGGCGACGAACGCCTCGGCGACCTGCTGCGGCACGACGACGTCGTCGCAGCCCTGCACGATATGGGTGGCGATCCCCGTGGGCAGCAGGACAGCGGGGTCGACGTGCGGGCGCCGTTCGGCGAACCCCTCCTCACCGCCCACGAGTTCGTGCACGGCCCCCGAGCAGATGCCGAGCTTCGCGGCGGTCAGCAGGTCGGCGATCGGTGCCAGCGCCACCACCCCGCGCAGCGGCGGGGGTTCGGGCAGCCGCCACGGCGATCCGGCGGGCAGCACATGCCGGGCCGCCGCCCAGAGCGCGAGGTGGCCGCCCGCGGAGTGGCCGGTGAGGACGATCCGCCGCAGATCGGCCTCGGGCAACTCCCGTGCGGCGAGCGCCGGGAGCGCGTCCATGGCGGCGGCCACGTCGTCGAAGGTCTCGGGCCAGCGGCCGGCCCGGTTTCCCGCCCCCGCAGAGGACGGGTCTGCCCCGCGCCGGTACTCGACGCTGGCGACGGCGAAGCCGCGGCCGGTGAGGAACGCGGCGAGCGGCGACACATGACGGCGGTCGTACGGGGCGCGCCAGGCGCCACCGTGGAACAGGACGACGAGCGGCATGCCGGTCCCCCCGTCCGCCGGAGCCCAGAGGTCGATGACCTGGTCGGGGTGGTCCCCGTAGGCGACGGTCCGGTCGGGAGCGATCTCGGGATGGGCGAACGCCGACTTCGCCTCGACGGCGTCCCGATCGCGCGCGGCGGAATCCGACATTGTTGCTCCAACCATCCTCGGGGCTGCCCCACTTGTCCGACCTGCGGGGACCGTACCAGTCCCGGGGGCGGTCGCCGGACGGAGCCGGTCCACCCGGGCTCCGTCCGCGACCGCTCCGGCGCCGCTACCCCCGCGCCGCCGACCCGGCCGGTACGTCCGCGAGCACCCCGGCCAGCACCCGGGCGGCCCGCTCGGCGTCGGCGAAGCCGACGTACAGCGGGGTGAATCCGAACCGGAGCACGTCGGGGCGGCGCAGGTCGCCGACGACGCCCCGCGCGATCAGTTCGCGCATCACCGGCTCGGCCTCGGCGCACCGCAGCGCGACCTGGCTGCCGCGCTCGGCGTGCGCGGCCGGGGTGACGGAGGCGACCCGCCCCTCGGGGGCGTACGCCTCGACGCACTCCAGGAAGAAGTCCGTCAGGGCGAGGGACTTGGCGCGCACCGCCTCGATCGGCACTCCGTCCCAGACGTCGAGCGCGGACTCCAGCGCCAGCATCGAGAGGATGTCGGGGGTGCCGACCCGGCCCCGGACGGAGCCCTCGGCGGGCTCGTATCCGGGGGTCATCCCGAACGGGTCCGCGTGCGAGTTCCACCCCGGCAACGGGGAGTCGAAGACGCCCTGGTGGCGCTCGGCGACGTACAGGTACGCGGGCGAACCCGGGCCGCCGTTCAGGTACTTGTACGTGCAGCCGACCGCCAGGTCGACGCCGTGCTCGTCCAGACCGACCGGCAGCGCACCCGCGCTGTGACAGAGGTCCCAGACCACGACGGCCCCGGCGCGCTGCACGGCGGCAGTGAGCGTGGGCAGGTCGTGCAGCCGCCCGGTGCGGTAGTCGACGTGGTTCAACAGCACTGCGGCGGTACGGGAGTTGACGGAGACCGGTACGTCGGCGGGGTCGACGGGCACGATCCGGTGACCGGTCATGCGGGCGGCCGAACCGGCGATGTAGCCGTCGGTGGGGAACGTCGAGGCGTCGACCACGATCTCGTCCCGCCCGCCCGGCGCGAGCCGGGTCGCGGCGACCAGTGCCTTGAAGATGTTCACGCTGGTGGAGTCGCCGACCACGATCCGGCCCGGCTCCGCGCCGACGATCGGCGCGATGCGGTCACCGACCCGCTCGGGCGCGGTCCACCAGCCGCTCTCGTCCCAGGACCGGATGCGCAGCTCGCCCCATTCGCGGGCGATGACCTCGTGCAGCCGGTCGGGCACGTGGACGGGGAGCGCACCGAGCGAGTTGCCGTCCAGGTAGACCCCCTCGTCGAGGGTGAACAGCTCGCGCAGATCGGCGAGTTCGTCAGCGGCGTCGAGCTTGGCCGCACGGTCCGCCAGCAGGCGGTGGTTGGTCTCAGACATGACTGCGGGCCGTCCAGAGTTCGGGGAACACGGTCTTCTGCGCGCGCTTCTCCAGCCACGCCACACCGGCGGAACCGCCGGTCCCGGTCTTCGAGCCCATGGCCCGCCGGGTCGCCACCAGATGGTCGTTGCGCCAGCGCCACACCAGCTCGCCGACGTCCGTGAGCAGCTCGCCGAGGCGCACCAGCTCGTCGTACTTCTCCGGGTCGGCGTATATCCGCGCCCAGACGGCCTCGACCACCGGGGAGGGCTCGTACTTCTGCCGCAGGTCGCGGTCGAGGACCGACCGCGGCACCGGGTGGCCGCGCCGCGCGAGCAGCGCCAGCGTCTCGTCGTACAGGCTGGGCTGGCTCAGCGCCTTCTCCAGCTCGGCGTACACCCGCGGGGAGCCCCGGTGCGGGACGAGCATGGAGGCCGACTTGTCGCCCAGCAGGAACTCCATCCGCCGGTACATCGCCGACTGGAAGCCGGAGCCCTCGCCGAGCGAACTCCGGTAGGAGTTGAACTGGGCGGGGGTGAGCTGGGCCAGCGGGCGCCAGGACGCGTTCAGCGCCTCCAGCTGGCGCAGCGAGCGCTTCAGCGCGTCCCGCGCGACCGGCAGCCGGTCCTCGCGCAGGGCCAGCGCCGCGGTCTCCCATTCGTGGACCAGGACGGTGAACCACAACTCCATGACCTGGGTGGTGACGAGGAAGACCATCTCGCCGGGATCGTCCGAGCGCAACTGCTGCAAATGGGTGAGGACGTCCGCCTGGACGTAGTCCTCGTAGGGGGTCGTTCCCGCGAAGTCGAGGTACGGGGTTTCCGCACCGGTCTCTTCGGGGTCGGGGTGTTTCGCCGACATCTCTGTCTCCTCGACACGAGCTTCCGGGTAGCGGTCCGCCCCCGTGCCGGTGCAGCACCGACCGGGTGGGCTCCGGTCCCCTGCGGCGCATCCTATGACCGGAAACCGGCGAACGGCTCGGCCGGAAGGGTGCCTGATCGCGTGCGGACCAGCCTCGGCACGGGCCCCCGCGACGCAAACCGGCCCGCAGCCGACAAAGCGGGCTGCGGGCCGGTTGACCAGGCTCTTCGGCGCCATCGGCGTCCTGGAACGCGGTGTCACCGCCATGACGTGCCGGGCGGGAATCAGCCCAGGATGTCGGCGGCGGTCGGCGAGGAGTCACGGAGGAAGGTCGAGCAGCGCTCGTACTCCTCCTGCTCCCCGATGGACCCGGCGGCGCGCGCGAGGGCGTGCAGGGCGCGGAGGAAGCCGCGGTTCGGCTCGTGCTCGAACGGCACGGGCCCGTGGCCCTTCCAGCCGGCCCGGCGCAGGGCGTCGAGCCCGCGGTGGTAGCCGGTGCGGGCGTAGGCGTACGACTCGATGACCCGGCCGCCCTCGTAGGCGTCGTCGGCCAGCTGCGCCCAGGCGAGCGAGGAGGCGGGGTACTTCGCCGCGACCTCGGCGGGCGGGGTGCCGCCGGCGAGCAGCCCGCGCGGCTCCGGGTCGTCGGGCAGGTGGGTCGGGGCGGGGCCCCCGAGCAGGTTCTCGTGGATGGACATGGGTCCCAGTGTGCCTGGCACCCGGCCGGTCCGGGACACCGCCCGGCCCGCCGCCGGTATCCCCTCCCGCACCCCCGCCGATACCCCCTCCCGCACCCCGGACGGCGCTCCCGACGGCGCTGACCGGACGCGGCCGCCCGGTCACCCCCCGGTCACCCCCCGGGCGGCCGCCGGGCGGGCTCCAGGGGCGGCGCGACGACCCCGCAGTGCACGGTGCACTCGGGCCGGCAGGGCCCCTCGTCCGACGGAGCCCCGCCGGCCTCCGCCCGGTCCCGGTCCCGGCCCGCCTCCGTGTCCGGTGCGGGGGCCGGGGCGGCCGCCGGTGTCCGTACCGCGCAGAAGGCGAGCACCGCCCCCGCCACCAGGAGCCCCGCACACATCGGCATCGCCCGCCGGAAGGTCGCGGCGAACTCGCCCGCGTCCCGGTACGCCTCCGGGCCCATGCCCGCGAGCAGCGGCAGCGCGGCGACCGCGATCAGCCCGGCGGCGCGGGCGGCGGCGTTGTTGATGCCGCTGGCCAGCCCCGCCTGCCCGGTGTCCACGGCCGCCAGCACGGTCGCGGTGAGCGGCGCGACCAGGGTGACCAGCCCCAGGCCCAGCACCACCACGGCGGGGAGCACCTCGCTCAGGTACCCGCTCACCGAGGCGCTCCCCGGCCCGACCCGCAGCATCAGCAGCATGCCCCCGGCGGCCAGCAGCGGGCCGACGGTGAGCGGGATGCGGGGGCCGATGCGGTGGCCCAGCTCGCCGGAGGCGGCCGAGAAGAAGAGCATCAGCACGGTCGTCGGGAGCAGCGCGGTCCCCGCGCCGAGCGCCGAGTACCCGGCGACGACCTGGAGCTGGATCGCGGAGAGGAAGAAGAACCCGCCCAACGCCGCGTACACGCAGAAGGTCACCAGGTTGACCACCGTGAAGAGCCGCGAACGGAAGATCGCCGGGGGCACCATCGGGTCCGGCCGCCGCCGCTCCACCCGCACGAACGCCGCCCCGAGCAGCACCCCGCCCACCGCCGCCCCGATCACCGCGGGCGAGGCGCCGCGCCCCGGCGCCTCGATCAGCGCGTACGTCACCAGGGCCAGCGACACCGCACCGAGCACCGCCCCGAGGACGTCGAAGCGCCCGTGGGCCCGCGGGTCCCGGGACTCCGGCACATGGCGCAGCGCGACCGGGACGCAGAGCGCGGCGACCGGCAGGTTGAGCAGGAAGACCCACCGCCAGCCGGGCCCGTCCACGAGCCAGCCGCCCACGAACGGCCCGATGGCGGCCCCCACCCCGCCGAAGCCGGACCAGAGCCCGACCGCGCGCGCCCTGTCGTCCGGATGGAAGCTCGCCTGGATGAGCGCCAGCGACCCCGGGGTGAGCAGCGCCCCGCCGATCCCCTGGAAGGCGCGCGCCGCGATCAGCACGGCCGCGTTGGGCGCGACGGCGCAGACCAGCGAGGCGAGGGCGAACCAGACCACGCCGACGACGAAGACCCGCCGCCGCCCGTACCGGTCGCCGAGCGCCCCGCCCAGCAGGATCAGCCCGGCGAGGGTCAGCATGTAGGCGTTGACGGTCCACTGGAGCGCCGCCAGGTCGGTACCGAGGTCCTCGCCGATCCGGGGCAGCGCCACGTTGATGACGGTGGAGTCCAGCATCGCCATGCCGGAGCCGAGCACGGTGGTCAGCACGAGCCACCGCCCGGGCGCCGAGGCGGCCCGGATCTCCCCGGCGGCCCTCGGCGCACCGTTCGGCGCGGAGGCTCTTTCCGGAGCGGGCTTGCGGTCTTGAGGCGTCGGGGGTCCCTCGGGGGTCTCGCCCATGGGGGCAGCATCGCCGCTGCTCGCCGGAGCGGCCAGTGGGCACCGGCCGCGTCCCCCTCCCCCGGCGTGGCTACCGCAGCGAGCGGATCGCCCGGACCAGCGCGTCGACGCCCGCCTCCGCCTTGGCGCGCGGGCAGCCGACGTTGAGCCGCACGAAGCCGTCCGAGCCGTAGACCCCGCCCGGCATGATGGCGACCTTCTCCCGCTCGATCAGCACCCGCTGGAGGGCGTCGTCGTCCAGGCCGAGCGGCCTCAGGTCGATCCAGGCGAGGTAACCGGCCTGCGGCGGACGCCAGCCGAGCCCCGGGAAGGCGGCGTGCAGCCGCTCCTCGACCAGGGCCAGGTTCCCGGCGATGTAGGTGCGCACCGCGTCGAGCCACGGCCCGCCCTCGCGGTACGCGGTGATGTGGGCGGTCAGCGCGAGCACCGCCGGGGACTCCAGCCCCTCCGCCGTCGCCATCCGCCGCAGGTACTCGGTGCGGTCCGCCGGATCGCCGATCAGCCCGTACGAGCCACTCAGCCCGGGGAAGTTGAAGGACTTCGACCCGGAGGTGATGAGCGCCCACCGTGCGGGGCCCCGGTCCGCCACCCGGGTCCACGGCACGTGCCGGTACCCCTCGTGGGCGAAGTCCGAGTGGATCTCGTCGCTGATCACCAGCACACCGTGGAGCGCCGCCAGTTCGGCCATCCGCGTGAGCTCGTCCTCCGTCCACACCCGCCCCGTGGGGTTGTGCGGCGAGCAGAGCAGCAGCACCTTCGCGTCCGGGCGGGCGAGCTCCCGCTCCAGCGCCGCGTCGTCGCCGACCGGCACCCCGCGCATCTCGCGCCCCAGACCGAGGATCGCCTTGCGGAAGCCGTCGTACACCGGAGTGTGGGTGACCACCGCGTCGCCGGCCCCGGTCCACATCCGCAGCAACTGCGAGAGCTGGTTGAGTACGGAGGGCCCGTAGACGAGCTGTCCGGTGTCGATGGCGGTGCCGTAGCGGGTGGCGTACCAGTGGGCGATCGCCGAACGGAAGTCGTCCTGCTGCCAGTCGGTGTACCCGAACACCCCGTGGTCGATCCGGGCGCGCAGCGCGTCCAGTACCTCGGGCGCGGTGGGGAAGTCCATGTCGGAGATGGTGAACGGCAGCAGCCCGTCGACCCCGAACCGGTCGGCGACCCCGTCCCACTGCACGCTCCAGGTACCCCGGCGGTCGACGGCGGTGTCGAAATCGTAGGACGGACTCACAGCGGTACCTCACATGGTTCGGTCGTTCACAGGTGGTGCACGGCCGTGACGGCCGGTGTCACGCCGGACGGTGTGCCCGGGGCGGCACATGCCACGGGCCCGACCTCACCGGGGATCACCCAGGAGTGTCGGGCCCGCGACGCACGCAGGACGGGACCGGGGCCCCGTACGCGCTTACTTCAGCTTCGTGCCCGTGGAGCGCAGGTTGGCGCAGGCCTCGGTGACACGCACGGCCATGCCCGCCTCGGCGGACTTGCCCCAGGTGCGGGGGTCGTAGGTCTTCTTGTTGCCGACCTCGCCGTCGACCTTCAGCACGCCGTCGTAGTTGCTGAACATGTGGTCAGCGATCGGGCGGGTGAAGGCGTACTGGGTGTCGGTGTCGAGGTTCATCTTCACGACGCCGTTCTCCAGCGCGGTGGCGATCTCCTGCGCGGTGGAGCCGGAGCCGCCGTGGAAGACGAAGTCGAACGGGGAGGTCTTGCCGTACTTGGCGCCGACGCCCTCCTGGAGGTCCTTCAGGAGCTCGGGGCGGAGCACGACGTTGCCCGGCTTGTAGACGCCGTGGACGTTGCCGAAGGAGGCGGCCAGCAGGTAGCGGCCCTTCTCGCCCAGGCCGAGCGCCTCGGCGGTGCGCAGCGCGTCGTCGACGGTGGTGTACAGCTCGTCGTTGATCTCGTGCGTGACGCCGTCTTCCTCGCCACCGGTCGGGGTGATCTCGACCTCAAGGATGATCTTGGCGGCGGCGGCCTTGGCGAGCAGCTCCTGACCGATGGCCAGGTTGTCCGCGAGGGTCTCGGCCGAGCCATCCCACATGTGGGACTGGAACAGCGGGTTGAGACCCTTGGCGACGCGCTCGGCGGAGATGTCGAGCAGCGGGCGGACGTAGCCGTCCAGCTTGTCCTTGGGGCAGTGGTCGGTGTGCAGCGCCACGGTGATGTCGTACTTGGCGGCGACGATGTGCGCGAACTCGGCGAGGGCCACGGCGCCCGTCACCATGTCCTTGTTGTACTGGCCGCCCAGGAACTCCGCACCACCGGTGGAGATCTGGACGATGCCGTCGCTCTCGGCCTCGGCGAAACCGCGCAGAGCCGCGTGGAGCGTCTGGGTCGAGGTCACGTTGATGGCCGGGTAGGCGAACTTGCCTGCCTTCGCCCGGTCGAGCATCTCGGCGTAGACCTCGGGGGTTGCGATGGGCATCTGTCCGCTCCTTGGGATGTGCGGGTGTGCAGTGCTGGTCCCTGACCTGGGGGCGACGTCATCGTCGTGCCCATCTTCCCAGACTCCCGCGGGGACTCCACCCGGAGGCCCCCGTAGAAATGGGTCCGGGGTGCACTGTTTCACGTGAAACAGTGCACCCCGGCAAAAACCGCAGGTCAGAGCATCAACTCGCCCTGGTGGACTCAGAACCTGCCCGGCAGGATCTCAGCCGAGGTCGAGATCGGCGACCGAGTAGACGTGCAGGTACGGCAGTCCGGCCTCGGCGATGGCCGGGGCGGCGCCCCGCTCCACGATCGTGGCGACGGCGACGACCTCGCCACCGGCCTCGCGGACGGCCTCGACGGCGGTCAGCGGCGACCCGCCGGTGGTCGAGGTGTCCTCGACCACCAGGCAGCGACGGCCCTTGACGTCGGTGCCCTCGATGCGGCGCTGCATCCCGTGCGCCTTCTGCGCCTTGCGGACGACGAAGGCGTCCAGCGAGCCACCACGCGCGGCGGAGGCGTGCAGCATCGAGGTGGCGACCGGGTCGGCACCCAGGGTCAGACCGCCGACGCAGTCGTAGTCCAGCTCGGCGGTGGCGTCGAGCATGACCTGGCCGACCAGCGGCGCGGCCTTGCCGTCCAGCGTGACCCGGCGCAGGTCGATGTACCAGTCGGCTTCCAGACCCGAGGAGAGGGTCACCTTGCCGTGCACCACGGCCTTGTCCTTGATCTGCTGGAGCAGGTCAGCGCGTACGTCAGTCATACCGTCGAGAGTACGTGGCGGGGCGGACTCCCTCAGAGCCGAGCCCAGCTCCAGGTGGTCGCCATCTCCAGCGGCTCGATCGGCGTGACCAGGCGCGGAGTGGAATTCAGCCCGTTCGGCGGGCCGGACTGCGGCTCCACGCAGAGCGCCTCGTCCTGCTCGTCGTAGATGACGACCCACTCGTCGCGACTGGTGACGGTCAGCTCCAGCTGCTCCGGCCAGGTGACCGTCGCCTTCACGCCCTCCGGCATCCCGAAGCAGTCGTCCCAGGGCCCGGGGAGCGGGTCGATCCGGCGGCCGGTCGGCATGTGGTCCGCACCCCGCTCCTCCTGCCAGGCGGCATCGAAGGAGAGCTGGGCGTCCTGGCCGCCGATGTTGCGCAGGAACCAGGGGTGCCAGCCGGCCTGCGCCGGGAAGGAGTCCCCGTACGTCTCGACCGACATGCGGATCGTCAGGGCGTCCCCGGAGAGTTCGAAGGTCTGCGTCACCCGCCCCCGGTACGGCCACGGTTCGGCCAGGTCGTAGTAGAAGGCCGCCTCGCCCTCCAGCTCCCGCGCGGTGGTCCAGGAGGTGTCGCGGCCGGTGCCGTGGATGGCGTGCGGCGGCGAATTGAGCGGCAGGGTGTGCACCGTGTCGCCGTTGCGGAACTCGCCGTACGCGGTCCTCCCGACCCACGGAACCATGGGGAAGCAGCCGTAGCGCTCACCCTGCCGCAGCAGTTCGGTGCCCCCGATCCGCAGACTGGTGATACGGCACCCTCGGACGGGGTCGATGGTCAACTCGGCGTCGCCGGCGGTCAGCCGGACGCTCTTCTCGCTACTCACACAACGACCCTACTGGCGCGCTCACCTACGGCGCCGCAGCGCCCGCCCGACGACCACGGCCGAGGCGATGGCGAGGGCCGCCGCCGGGGCCACCCACCGCAGGGTGGACGAGGCGGTGGTGGTCTCCGGCGAGGGCACCGGCGCGTACCGGCCGCGCGGCGGCGCGTGGTCCACCTCCTCGGCGCTCCGCCCGATCATGGTGCGCCGGGCGTGCGCGGCCTCGGCGGGCGGCTCGTCCGGGACGGCGAACTCGATCTCGGCGCCCGCGTCGAGCGAGGAGGGCGGCACCACGGAGTCGAAGACGGACCCGCCACCGGGCAGGGGCCCCGCATCGGCCCCGGAGCCCGCGTCGGGAGGGGAGGCCGGGGCGCCGCCGTCCGGGCGCGTCTCGGCGTCCGCCTGCGCCTCGATGCCGGCGGTGCTGTCGTCGTCCCGGTACGGAACGGCACCGGGGGACGCGCCCGGGGACGTCTCGGAGGGGGCGGCGGGGGACGCGTCGGAGGGGGTGCCTGCGGGAGTCCCGGTGGCGGGCGCCCCGTGCGGCCCGGACGCCTCGGGCGCCCCGGCACCCTGCGACCCAGGCGCCCCGTGGGCTCCCAGGCTCTCCGTGACGAGCTGCTGGGTGAAGCGGTCGAGCAGCCGGCGGGCTGCGGCCCGCACGGCCTCGGCGTCGAGCTCGGCGAGCCGCCCGTCGCCCGTGGCCGTGCCGGTGTAGCGGATCGTCGTACCGGGCTCGGCGCCCGTGCCTCCGACGGCTTCCGCCAGGCCGATCGTCAGCGCCAGCTTCACCGAGCCGGCGCCCCGGGCGGCCGTTCCCTCCCCGGTGACGGTGACGGATGCGGAGGCGGAGGCGGAGGCGGAGTCGGGTGCGGAATCACCGTCCTCCGCTTCGAGCCGCAGGGCGCCCCGGTAGGTGATCGTGTGGCCGTCCACCCGGAACTTCAGCCGGCCGGTGAGCGCCTCGGACGCCCCCGCGTCCTGCTGGAGGGACGGGACGCAGCGCGCCACCCGCGCGGGATCGCCGAGCGCGCTCCGAAGGGACGCGACCGGAACCGGAACGAACACCTCATGCTCCATGAATCCGAGCCTACTCACGCTCCGGCCCTCGCGTCAGGTCTCCGAGGCGTAGCGCGGATGCAGCAGCGTGGACGGCGGCTGCGCCGGCATCCGCATCCCCTCCGCGGCCCGCCCGGCCGCGGCCAGCTCCTGTGCGTCGAGCGACCGCAGAGGAGGGGTTGCGGGGCCGAGCCCCAGTGCGGGCCCGGCCGTCCCGGGAACCGCCAGCACGAAGCCCCAGTCCTCCGTTCCGCCGGTGTCGCCCGGCACCCGGTCCGGACTCGCGAACCCGGTCCGGCGCCCGAGGACCCGGTACGGGCGGGTGGCCATGCCGCCGGCCCGCACGGTCGCGTCCACCGTCCAGTACGTGCGCGGGCGCTTCCCCGGCGGCCCCGCGTGCACCACGAACCGGCCGCCAGGGGCGACCACCCGCCTGACCAGGGCGTAGAACTCGGCCGAGTACAGCTTGGTGCTCGCCGTGATGCCCGGGTCCGGCAGATCGGATACGACCACGTCGTACCGGTCGCGCGCGGTCCGCAGCCAGCTGAACGCGTCCGCGGTGACCGCCGTGAGCCGCGGGTCCTCGTAGGCGCGGCCGTTGAGGGCGGAGAGCGCGGGGTCGGTACGGGCCAGCCGGGTGACCCCGGGGTCCAGCTCGACCACCGTCACCCGGGTCACGTCGGGGTAGCGCAGCACCTCGCGGGCGGCCAGCCCGTCACCGCCGCCGAGCACCAGCACCCGGGCGTGCGGCCCGTCCATCGCCGGGTGCACGAGGGCCTCGTGGTACCGGAACTCGTCACTGGCCCTGACCCGCAGCCGGCCGTCCAGATAGAGGTCGAGGGAGTCGCGCCCGGCGCCGGTGAGAACGATCTCCTGCACCCCGGTCTGCACCGCGACCCGCACCTGGTCCCCGTACACCGCCCGGCGCGCGGCCCGCTCGAAGTCGTCCACCAGCACGGTGGCGGTGGCCAGCAAGGCCATCGCGCAGACCCCGGCGAGGACGAGGAGCCAGCGGGAGCGCGCGGTGAGGTCGCGCCGGAAGAGCCAGAGGATCAGGGCCCCGCCCGCCGCCGCGTTGACCGCGCCGGTGAAGAGCGCGCCGGTCAGCTGCCCCAGCATCGGCAGCAGCAGGAACGGGAAGGCCAGTCCGCCCACCAGCGCGCCCACGTAGTCCGCCGCGAACAGATCGGCGACGGTCCCGCCCGCGTCCTGCCGGTCGACCCGCTGGATCAGCGTCATCAGCAGCGGGATCTCCGCTCCGATCAGGACGCCGATCGCCACCGAGAACCCGACGAGCGCGACGCGCGACTCCCCGAGCCAGGCGAAGGAGGCGTACAGCACCAGGGCGGAGAACCCGCCGACGAGTGCGAGCGCCACCTCGATCAGCGCGAAGCCCACGGCCGCGTGGCAGCGTAAACGTTTCGCGAGGAGCGATCCGATGCCCATCGCGAAGACCATCACGGAGAGCACCACCGACGCCTGCGTCACGGAGTCGCCGATCAAGTACGAAGCCATGGCGACCAGTTCGAGTTCGTACACCAGGCCACAGGCGGCGCAGACGAAGACGGAGGCCAGCACGAGGAACCGGCCGGTCCGAGGGTTTACGGGAAGGGGCGCCGCACCCCCGAGAAGGGGCACCTGCTGGTCGATCATGCCCGGAACGCTACGTCACGATTCCTTCGCACCTTGTCACCCGCAAGGGTGTACATGAGGCTCCTGAGCGAGCGCCCGGCGTGCGCCAACCGCCCACCGGCGCACGCCAACACGCCGCACGCCGCACCCTTTTCGGTCACTCAGAGCAGCAGGACGGGCGCACCGGACGCGACGGGTACGGCCGGTGCCGCGGCCGCCGACGCGACCGGAAAGGCCGTCATCCGCCCACGGGTCGGCTGCTCCACCAGCGGCGCGACACCCGGCACGCCCGCCGTCCCCGGCTTCACCCCGCCTCTCGGCGGCACGGGCATCCGCACCCCGACCCGGGTCCGCGTGACGACCAACTGCCCTTCCTGCGGGTACGCGTGCCACGTACGCCACCGCACCTGCCCCTCGGAGCGCTGCGCCAGCATCGCGGTGAAGGCGTACGGGCTGCCCGGAAAGGTGCCGGCCAGACCGTGCGGGTGCTCGGCCACGAGCGCGAGCAGTTCCTGCGCCCGCGCGGCGAACTGCACGTCACTGAGGGTCTCCACGCGTGCCGCGAACTCGTACTCGCGGTCGCCGAGTTGCTTGGCCACCCCCACGGGCAGCGGGGTGCGGGTGCCCGGGAGACAGGCCACGGTCTCCGAACAGGAGTCGCCGCCCTCCTCCAGCAGGACCTGGTGGGAGGCGCCGAGCAGCCTCAACTGCATGGTGGCGGCGCCGAGCTGGAGATCCAGTACGGCGAGGGCGGGCAACGGCTCCCTGCCGAGCGCCCACGCCAGGTCGGCAGCGCGGGTGTCGGAATAGGCCGTCTGGAGGGACGTGAGCATGGGTCGGCTCCGCAAACGCAGGGACACATGAGCAGGGGGCGCCACCGGAGCACTGACGTGGAGGAGGTGGGAAGCGCCCGATCCGGCCCAACTGGGGTCCGTGGGCTGAAATGTTCGGTCAAACGAGGGAATCACGAACTACGCCGCACTCACCGCGTTTTTGACCAACTTGACGTGGTTTCCATCCCCTGGGGGGCAATACAGCTCACCTGTTCAACAAAAACGTGCCCGCGCGCCTCCCGGTCCCCGCCCTCCGCCCGCCCGGCCGCACCGAAGATCCGCAACAGCCCGGGGCCCGGCCGGAGTTGATCAACCCCGGCCGGGCCCCGTCCTGCCGCACGCCAATGCGCCGAACCGGCGCCGACCGCGACCGCGCGTCAGTCGCCTCCTCCGCCGCCGCAGCCGCCCCCGCACGAGGACCCGCCGCCGCAGGAGTGGCCACCGCCGCACGAGTGGCCACCCGAGTGGCTGGAGCCGCCGTCCCCGGCCGAATCTCCGCCGCCCGCCCACCAGCTGTCGCCGGACGACCACCCGCGCCCCGACGAGCGGCGCGTCTTCTTCGTACGCACCGAGTACCCACGCGGGCCACCACGCGCGGTGGACCCCGAACGGGTCCGCCACGGCCACCTCGCGGCCCTCACGACGATCCCCGCCACCGCCAGCACGATCAGCCCCACCAGGACGTATTCCACGCCCTCACATCCTTCCGTCCCCCGTGGCGGCCCCCGCCACCCTCCGAACCCGCTCGGATGCCGGTGGGATGCCCCGGCCACGTCCGCACCAAAGCGGACTTGAGCAACTCCAGAGCTTGCCGACAGGATGACCACGGGTCCCGGAGACGCCGGCCCGCATCGAGGACGGTGGAGAGATGAGCCGCAGGCCACTGCTGAACCGCAGGCTGGACGGACACGGAACGACGATCTTCGCGGAGATGTCGGCCCTGGCACTCACGACCGGCGCCATCAACCTGGGGCAGGGCTTCCCCGACACCGACGGCCCCGAGGAGATCCGCGAGGCCGCCGTCCGCGCCCTGCGTGACGGCAAGGGCAACCAGTACCCTCCCGGCCCCGGCATCCCCGAACTGCGTACCGCCGTCGCCGGCCACCAGCAGCGCTTCTACGGCCTGGCCTTCGATCCCGACACCGAGGTCCTGGTCACCGCGGGCGCCACCGAGGCCGTCGCCGCGAGCATGCTGGCCCTCCTGGAGCCGGGCGACGAGGTCATCGCCTTCGAGCCGTTCTACGACTCCTACGCGGCGTGCATCGCCATGGCCGGCGGCGTCCGCGTCCCCCTCACCCTGCGCGCCCCGGACTTCCGCCCCGACCTCGACGCGCTCCGGGACGCCATCACCCCGCGGACCCGGCTGCTGCTCCTGAACAGCCCGCACAACCCGACCGGCATGGTCCTCACCCGCGAGGAACTCAGCGCCATCGCCCGCCTCGCCGTCGAGCACGACCTCCTGGTCGTCACCGACGAGGTCTACGAACACCTCGCCTTCGACGGGGACCACGTCCCCCTCATCTCGCTGCCGGGTATGCGCGACCGAACGGTCTCCATTTCCTCGGCCGGCAAGACCTTCTCGTACACCGGCTGGAAGATCGGCTGGGTCACCGGCTCCGCCGCCCTCGTCACCGCGGTACGCACCGCGAAGCAGTACCTCACCTTCGTGAGCGGCGGCCCGCTCCAGTACGCCGTCGCCGAAGCCCTGGCCCTCCCCGACGCGTTCTTCACCGGCTTCCGCGAGGACCTCCGCGCCAAGCGCGACCTCCTCACGGACGGCCTCGCCGCGGCCGGCTTCGAGGTGTACCGCCCCCAGGGCACGTACTTCGTCACCACCGACGTGGCCCCCCTCGGCGAGAAGGACGGCATCGCCTTCTGCCGCGCCCTCCCCGAGCGCGCCGGCGTCGTCGCCGTGCCCAACGCCGTCTTCTACGACGACCAGGAGGCCGGCCGCACCCAGGTCCGGTTCGCCTTCTGCAAGCGGACGGCCGTGCTGGAAGAGGCGGTGAGCCGGCTCAAGCGGCCGGCGCCCTGAGGCGGCGGGCGAAGGCGCTCCGCCGGGCGGCGGATCCGGCGCCTCCCGCTCCCCGGAAACACCGACGGCCGGGTCGGCGGTCGTGGTGACCGCCGCCCGGCCGGGCGTCGTGCGGGTGCGACCCGCGAATCGGGGTCGGTCAGCCCTCGGGCGTCTCGTCGGCCGACTCGGCGGAGCCCTCGGCCTTGTCCTCGACCGGCGCGAGGCCGAGGCGCTCGACGAGCCACTTGTCGAACTCGATGGAGGCGCGGACCCAGCTCACCGTGGAGGAGACGAAGTGCTCCAGGCTGACGCCGGTGCCGATGAGCATCTGCGCCTCACCGATCAGGCGGACCGAACCGGCCTCGCCCTCCTCGCCCTCGTGCGAGTGCGTGTAGACCTTGGGCCACAGGGTGCGGCGGTTCCAGTCGTCGATCGCGTCCAGCAGGACGGCGCGCTGGTCCAGGTCGTGCGGGCGGTCGTAGAACGTCCGCACCGAGAAGACCTGCTGGTCCGCCTCGCCGCGGAACATGAAGTACGTGCGGAACTCTTCCCACGGCGCCGCGAGGTCGCCCTCGTCGTCGACGACGAACTTGAGCTCCATCTGCTCCAGGAGCTGCTTGACGAGGTCCTGGTCAGGGACGACGGGGCCCTCCGGTCCTGCCGCCTGCGGTTCGGGCTGGCCCCCGAAATTAGGAATCGAGGACGGATCGATGCTCACCGTTATTTCCCTTCGTGCGGTTGTACGCCATCCTCCCCCATGGCGGGCGGGGAATGGCAACCCCCAGCAGGTCCGATCCGCTGCCGGCGGAACGGCCGGGAGCCGGGCCGCGTCTTACCGAGCCGGCGCACTTCACCGGCCCGACACGGCCGGTTCGGACAGGAGCACACCGTGGACGACCGAATACCGCCGCATACGGCGCCCGAGGCCACGCAGGAGACCGTAAGGCCCCGCGGGCGGGCGCATCCGTGGATCTGGGCCGCGCTTCTCGTCCTGGTCGTGGCACCGTTGGCGATCCCTGTCTACTTCCTCGGGCAGCTCCTGCTCTCCACCGTGACCGGCGAGGAGTTCGGGAAACCGACCGTCTCCTGCGACGAGGCGGTGCGGTTCCTCGGCGCCCCGCTGCCCGGGGCCGCGCACGACAAGAGGTGCCAGGAGGAGAACAGCTGGCTGGACGCGGGGTACGACATCCGCTTCCGGATCACCCGGACGGCACTGGACGACTGGCTGGCCACGGCGTTCCCCGGAATCGCGGACCCCTGGTACTCCACGGACCTCTGCGACGACGGTGTCGACGCCTGCGGCAATCTCCAGTTCGGCGACCAGCCGCACGGCCGGGCCCTGGCCGCCGACCTGACGGCCGTGTACGGGGACGACGGCACCCTCCTCGTACACATCCACCCCTTCGACGTCTGAGGCGTCTGAGGGCGTCTGAGGCGTCCAAGGCGTCCGGCGGTGCCTCCGAGCGCGTTCGCCGCGGCCGAGCGCGTTCGCCGCGGCCGAGCGCGTTCGCGGCGGCCGCGGGCACACCGCCCGCGACCGCCGCTTCCGTACCGGGACCGTCAGCCCGCCGCACCCACGATCAGGCCGGCCTCGGAGCCCTCCCCGAAGACGTCCACCCGCACGGTGTCGCCGTCCGCGATCTCACCCGCGAGGATCTCCCGGGCGAGCTGGTCGCCGATCGCCGTCTGGATGAGGCGGCGCAGCGGCCGGGCGCCGTAGGCCGGGTCGTTGCCCTTCTCGGCGAGCCAGGCCAGTGCGGCCGGGGTGACGTCGAGGGTGAGCTGCCGGTCGGCGAGCCGCTGGGCGAGGCGGCCGATCTGGAGCCCCGCGATGTGGGCGAGTTCGTCGCCGGTGAGCGCGGAGAAGACGACCAGGTCGTCCAGCCGGTTGAGGAACTCCGGCTTGAACGAGGCCCGTACGACCTCCAGTACCCGCTCCTTCTTCGCCTCGGGCTTGAGCAGCGGGTCGACCAGGAACTGGCTGCCCAGGTTGGAGGTCAGGATCAGGATGGTGTTGCGGAAGTCCACCGTCCGGCCCTGGCCGTCCGTGAGCCGGCCGTCGTCCAGCACCTGGAGCAGGATGTCGAAGACCTCCGGGTGGGCCTTCTCCACCTCGTCGAGGAGCACCACGCTGTACGGGCGGCGGCGGACCGCCTCCGTGAGCTGGCCGCCCTCCTCGTAACCGACGTACCCGGGCGGGGCGCCGACCAGCCGGGCGACGCTGTGCTTCTCGCTGTACTCGCTCATGTCGACGCGGACCATGGCCCGTTCGTCGTCGAAGAGGAAGTCCGCGAGCGCCTTGGCCAGTTCGGTCTTGCCGACGCCGGTGGGGCCGAGGAAGAGGAACGAGCCGGTCGGCCGGTCCGGGTCGGCGATCCCGGCCCTGGTGCGGCGTACCGCGTCCGACACCGCGCGGACGGCCTCGCTCTGGCCGATCAGGCGCTTGCCGAGCTCCTCCTCCATCCGCAGCAGCTTCTGCGTCTCGCCCTCCAGCAGGCGGCCGGCCGGGATGCCGGTCCAGGCGCCGACCACGTCGGCGATGTCGTCGGAGCCGACCTCGTCCTTGACGAGGGTCTCCTTGGGCGTCTCGGCCGCCACCTGTTCGGCCTCGGCGGCCGCCTCCAACTCGCGTTCCAGGCCGGGGATCTCGCCGTAGAGCAGCTTGGACGCGGTGTCGAAGTCGCCGTCGCGCTGGGCGCGTTCGGCCTGGCCGCGCAGATCGTCGAGTCGTTCCTTCAGCTCGCCGACCCGGTTGAGGCCCTGCTTCTCCTTCTCCCAGCGGGCGGTGAGGCCGCGCAGCTCCTCCTCCTTGTCGGCGAGGTCGCGGCGGAGCTTCTCCAGCCGCTGCCGGGAGGCGGCGTCGGTCTCGTTCTTCAGCGCCAGCTCCTCCATGTGGAGGCGGTCCACGGCGCGTTGGAGCTCGTCGATCTCGACGGGCGAGGAGTCGATCTCCATGCGCAGCCGGGATGCGGCCTCGTCCACGAGGTCGATCGCCTTGTCCGGGAGGAAGCGGGAGGTGATGTAGCGGTCGGACAGGGTCGCGGCGGCCACCAGCGCGGCGTCCGCGATGGAGACCTTGTGGTGCGCCTCGTAACGCCCCTTGAGCCCGCGCAGGATCGCGATGGTGTCCTCGACGCTGGGCTCGGCGACGAGCACCTGCTGGAAGCGGCGCTCCAGGGCGGGGTCCTTCTCGATCCGCTCGCGGTACTCGTCGAGCGTGGTCGCGCCGACCATCCGCAGCTCGCCGCGGGCCAGCATGGGCTTGAGCATGTTGCCCGCGTCCATGGCGGAGTCGCCGCCGGCGCCCGCGCCGACGACGGTGTGCAGCTCGTCGATGAAGGTGATGACCTTGCCGTCGCTCTCCTTGATCTCGGAGAGGACGGTCTTCAGCCGCTCCTCGAACTCGCCCCGGTACTTCGCGCCCGCGACCATCGCTCCGAGGTCGAGGGAGACGAGCCGCTTGTCGCGCAGCGACTCGGGCACGTCGCCCTTGACGATGCGCTGGGCGAGTCCCTCCACCACGGCGGTCTTGCCGACGCCGGGCTCGCCGATGAGGACCGGGTTGTTCTTCGTACGGCGCGAGAGCACCTGTACGACGCGGCGGATCTCCTGGTCCCGGCCGATGACCGGGTCGAGCTTGCCCTCGCGGGCCGCCGCCGTGAAGTCCGTACCGAACTTCTCCAGGGCCTTGTACTGACCCTCCGGGTCGGGTGTGGTCACCCGTCGCCCTCCCCTGCTCTTCTCGAACGCGGCCAGCAGCTTCTTCGCACCGGCCCCCTGCGCACCGAGGATCTCACCGGCCCGGCCGCCCTTGTCCGCGACCGCGATGAGGAGGTGCTCGGTGGAGACGTACTCGTCGCCCAGGTCCTTGGCGCGCCGCGCGGCGTCGCTGACGACGGCGAGCAGCTCGCGGTTGGGCTGCGGCGGCGCCACGGTGGAACCGGTGACGCGGGGCAGCGCACCGAGCAGCCGCTCGGTCTCCGTGCGTACCGCGGCCTGGTCCGCTTCCACGGCGGCGAGAAGATCGATGATGTTCTCGTTGTCTTCACCCGCGAGCAGCGCGAGCAGCAGGTGTGCGGGGGTCAGATCGGGGTGTCCGTCCTTCACGGCCCTGTCGGTGGCCGCGGTGAGGGCGTCCCTGCTCTTGTTCGTCAGCTCGGCGTCCACGTGCGCTGTCTCCTCCTCGTCGAATCGCGTCCTGCCCAGGCTCGGCACCTGGCCCATGATTCGACCAACGTGCACAAAGTTGAGTCTATTCCACTCAAGGCCAGGATTCGAGAGGACCAGGCCGCTGACAGGGCGGCTTCTAGGCTTCACCCATGGCCCTCGACGTACGCGACCCCAGCCCCGAGTACCTCGCCTTCTGGCGCGAGTACCACCTCTGCACCCTGACCACCCTCCGCCCGGACGGCACCCCGCACGTCGTACCGGTCTGCGTGACGTACGACCCCGAGGCGGGGCTGGCCCGCATCATCACCGACGGCGGCAGCCGGAAGGTCGCCCACGTCCGGGCCGCGGGGCCCGAGGGGGCGCGGGTCGCGGTCTGCCAGATGCACCGAGCCCGCTGGGCGACGCTGGAGGGCGTCGCCACGATCCGTACCGAACGGGAGGCCGTCGAGGACGCCGAGCGCCGCCACACCGAGCGCTACGGGCGGGAGCCGAGGGTCAACCCGACGCGGGTCGTCATCGAGATCGCCCTGGACCGGGCGCTCGGCCGAGCCTGACGGTGCCGAGGGCGCCGCCCCGGCCGACGTCCCGCCGGCCCTCCCCGGCCCTGCCCGGCCGCCCGGCCGCCCTGCCCGGCCCTGAAAAACTTCCTGGCACAAGCACAGCGGCGCCACCGTGTCAGGTCACGGTGGCGCCGCTGTGTGGGGGATGCGCTTGAGCGATGTTGTGGTTCGGGGGATCGCTCAGGCGCTTCGGGGGGTGGCGGAAATGGTCTCGGGGTCGAACAGTTCGTGGTCGCGCTGGTCCAGATTGACGAAGATCATGCCGTACCTCACTTCGCAGCGGACGGGCTGTGGGGCGCCCCTCGGCCTGCGCAGACAGCGGTAGGCGCGAATCTCTTCGCCCTCCTCCATGACGACGACCACGGGCTCACCGAGCAGGGTGACCATCAACGAGTCACCCGGGCCCGGCAGAGCGGTGAGCAAGTCGACGAAGTGCCACCCCGAGCGATAGGCCGAAGCCATCTCGCGCCGGAAGATCCGGTCGTCCGGCGGGGTGGTCATGCCTCTGCGGAAGCCGGCAGGGAGTCCCAGCCGATGTCGCCCTGCACCTTGTTCAGGGAGTCCCAGCCGATGTCACCCTGCACCTTGTTGAGCGAGTCCCAGCCGATGTCACCGGTGGCCGAGGCCTGCACCACGGTCGCCGAGTCCCAGCCGATGTCGCCCTGGACCTTGCTCAGCGAGTCCCAGCCGATGTCACCCTGCACCTTGTTGAGCGAGTCCCAGCCGATGTCACCGGTGGCCGAGGCCTGCACCAAGGTCGCCGAGTCCCAGCCGATGTCACCCTGCACCTTGTTGAGCGAGTCCCAGCCGATGTCACCGGTGGCCGAGGCCTGCACCACGGTCGCCGAGTCCCAGCCGATGTCACCCTGCACCTTGCTCAGCGAGTCCCAGCCGATGTCACCGGGCGTCGCCGCAGCCACACTGTCCCAGCCAATGTCCCCCGGGACAGCAGCCGCCTCACCGTCCCAGCCGATGTCGCCCGCGCCCACCAGCCCGAAACCCAGGGCGGCGACGAACGAGGCGGCAAGCACCGAGCGAAGCATTCGCTTATCCATAATCGGCTTCGTCCTCACTTGTGGATTCTTCTCCCCCGTCCCTAAGACGATGTCTCACGCGACCCTGTGAACACCACAGAGTCGATGCATCATGTTCTTGCATGTTCAGGAACCTGGGGGGTGGAGAAATGATCACAAGAGACACCAAAACGACACATCCTCACGGAATCACCGAACTGTGTGAGGACGGCAAACGTCTCTACTCGGGCGCACTCCGCTCCGGAAGAATCGCGCGCGAAGAGGTCGAACCGGCCCCGTGCCTGATGGAATTCGCCCTGCTGCACGCCGATCCCGACGACCCCGACTGGCTGCGCCCCGTACCGCCCTCCACCGCGCTCGCCCAGCACGTGAATCCCCTGGAGCGCGAGATACAGGAGCGCCGGCGCCACTCGGTGCTGCTCGCGCAGTCCTTCGAACCCTTCATGGACATCAGCGCCCAGGGACCGCCCGCCACCCACGCCATCACCGTGCTGGAGGGCGTGGCCCGGATCAACGGCGCCCTGGACGTCGCCACCGCGGAATGCCACAGCGAGGTCCTCACCATCCAGCCCGGCGGCGGAAGGAACGAGGACCGGCTCGGCAAGGCCCTGGAACGCGGCCTCTCCGTCGTCCACCGGGGCATCCGCATGCGGACGCTGTACCAGCACACCGTCCGCTACAGCCCCAGCACCCTGGCCTACGCGGAACGCATCGCCGACGCCAATGTCGAGATCAGGACCTCCGAGGAGCTCATCGAGCGCCTCATCGTCTTCGACCGCACCGTCGCCTTCATACCGGCCCAGGACGACCGCCAAGTCGCCCTGGAACTCCGCCACCCGGGGCTGGTCGCCTATCTCGCGTCGGTCTTCGAGAAGTTCTGGACCCGCGCCACCCCGCTGCTGGAGGAGATCCGGTACGAGCCCACACCGGAGGGCATCAGCGCGGTCCAGCGGTCCATCGCCCAACTCCTCGTCGAGGGCCACGTGGACGACTCGATCGCGCGTCGGCTCGGGATGAACGTACGGACCTGCCGGGCGCACATCGCCAAGCTCGCCGCCACCCTCGGAAGCAGCAGCCGAGCCCAACTCGGCTTTCTGATAGCCCAGTCGGGCATTCTCAGCGAGGACGGCTGACACCGGCACCCAGCCCGTGCGAAAGGCCCGCCCACCGGTGTCCGAACACCGGTGGGCGGGCCTTCGCGTCGACCGGGCGACAGGCGCCCGTCCGCTGTCAGTCCTTCGGCCGCTTGGGCCGCCAGACGACGAGCGCACTGGTCTGCTGCACGTCCTGGTACGGCACGAGGTCGCGCCGGTACGAAGCGTGCACCTGAGCCTCGCGCTGCTGCATGGCGACCGCCGCCCCGTCCACCGCGGCGGAGAGCTCGACGACGCGCTGCTGGAGCGCGGCGACCTGGTTCTCCAGCTCGATGATGCGCTTGATGCCGGCCAGGTTGATGCCCTCGTCCTGGGACAACTGCTGCACGGTGCGCAGCAGTTCGATGTCACGGGCCGAGTAACGCCGTCCGCGTCCGGCCGTGCGGTCCGGGGAGACCAGGCCGAGGCGGTCGTACTGACGGAGTGTCTGCGGGTGCAGGCCCGAGAGCTGGGCCGCGATCGAGATCACGTACACCGGGCTCTCATCGGTCAGTTCGTACGGATTACGTCGGCGGCCGTCCATCTCAAGCTCCCTTCGCGGCCTGGAACAGGTCGGCCCGCGGGTCCTGGACCGCGGCCGCCTTGCGGTAGGCCTCCAGCGCTTCCCTGGCTTCGTCGCCCAGCTCGGTGGGCACCGCGACCTCCACGGTGACGAGGAGGTCACCCCGGGTGCCGTCCTTGCGCACGGCGCCCTTGCCGCGGGCGCGCATCGTACGCCCGTTCGGGGTACCCGCGGGGATCTTGAGGGTGACCGGAGGGCCACCGAGGGTGGGGACCTTCACCTCGCCGCCGAGCGCCGCCTCCGGGAAGGTGACGGGCACGGTGACGGTGAGGTTGTCGCCCTTGCGGCCGAAGACCGGGTGCGCGTCCACGTGGACGGCGACGTAGAGGTCGCCGGCCGGACCGCCCCGCTCGCCCTGGCCGCCCTTGCCGCGCAGCCGGATCCGCTGCCCGTCCAGGACACCCGCCGGGATGCGGACCTGCATGGTGCGGGCGGACTTGGCGCGTCCGCTGCCCTTGCAGACCTCGCAGGGGTTCTCGGCGATCAGACCGCGGCCCTTGCAGTCCACGCACGGGTCGGTGAGCGAGAACCCGCCACCGCTGCCGCGCGAGACCTGGCCGGTACCGACACAGGTCGGGCAGACCCGCGGGGTGCCGTTCTTGTCGCCGGTGCCGGAGCACGCCTTGCAGGGCGCCTGGCTGGACATCCGCAGCGGGACCGTGGCCCCGTCGACGGCCTCGGTGAAGCTGAGCGTCACCTCGGTCTCGATGTCCTGGCCCCTGCGCGGCTGGACCCGGGTACCGGCGGCGCCGCCGCGGTTGAAGAGCCCGCCGAACACGTCGCCGAGGCCTCCCCCGCCGCCGAAGCCGCCGCCGCCCTGGCCCGCCCCGCCGCCCTGGGTGCCTCCGAAGAGGTCGCCCAGGTCGAAGCCGCCGGGGAACCCGCCTCCGGCACCGGGACCGGGCCGGAACCCGCCGTTGCCGAAGAGGGCGCGCGCCTCGTCGTACTCCTTGCGCCGCTTGGTGTCGCCGAGGACGTCGTTCGCCTCGGAGATCTCCTTGAAGCGCTCCTCGGCCTTGGCGTCACCCTTGTTGGCGTCCGGGTGGAACTCACGGGCGAGTTTCCGGTAGGCCTTCTTGATCTCGGCGTCGGTGGCGTCCTTCGGGACGCCGAGGACCTTGTAGTAGTCCTTCTCGACGAAGTCCTTCGTGCTCATCGACGTCCCTCCTTCCGGACGATCGGCCGTCGGCCTCTCGCGTACGACATGCCCGGCTCACGGGGAGCGCTGTCGCTCCCCGGTCGACGCCGGTCCCTGGACAAGGCCCGGGCGGCAGGCCCTGGGGCCGGCCGCCCGGCCGGTCGGTGTGCGACCGGGTGGTCCGACGTGATGTCAGACCTCCTCGGGTCCACCGCTCTCCTCGTCGTCTGCCTTCTCTTCCTTCGCCGCCGCGGGCGTGGCGCCCGGCTGCGGCTCCGCCACGGCGACCCGCGCGGGGCGGATGGTGCGCTCGCCGAAGCGGTACCCCGGCTGCAGGATCGCCACGCAGGTCGTCTCCGTGACGTCCGGCGCGTAGCTGTGCATCAGGGCTTCGTGGATCGTCGGGTCGAAGGGCTCGCCCTCCTCGCCGAACTGCTGGAGACCCAGCTTGGTGACGATCGACTCCAGGGAGTCGGCCACCGACTTGAAGCCGCCGACGAGCTCGCCGTGCTCGCGGGCCCGGCCGACGTCGTCGAGGACGGGGAGGAGCTCGGTCAGGAGGTTCGCCGAGGCGATCTCCTTCACCGTGACCCGGTCCCGCTCGACGCGGCGACGGTAGTTCTGGTACTCGGCCTGCAGCCGCTGGAGATCCGTCGTGCGCTCGGCGAGCGCCGTGCGTACCTGGTCCAGCTGCGCGGTCAGGCCTGCGGTCTGGTCAGCGTCCCCGGCCGGGGCCGCCTCCTCGGAGGCGGCCTTCGGCTCGGCGTCGTCGGAGGTGGCGCCGGAAGGGACGTCGGGCTTCTCCTCGAAGCCCGGGGTCTCCTCCGTCACACCGCACCGCCCTTGCTGTCCTTCTCGTCGTCCACGATCTCGGCGTCGACGACGTCGTCGTCGGCCGGACGGGCCTGCTCGGCACCGGGCTCACCGGCGGCCGCACCATCGGCCTGGGCGTTGGCGTACATCGCCTGGCCCAGCTTCTGGGAGACGGCGGCGACCTTCTCGGTGGCCGTACGGATCTCGGCGGTGTCCTCGCCCTTGAGCTTCTCCTTCAGCTCGTCGAGCGCGGTCTCCACCTCCGTCTTGACGTCGCCGGGAACCTTGTCCTCGTTGTCCTTGAGGAACTTCTCCGTCTGGTAGACGAGCTGCTCGCCCTGGTTGCGCGTCTCGGCGGCCTCGCGGCGACGGTGGTCCTCGTCGGCGTACTGCTCGGCCTCTTCGCGCATCCGGTTGACCTCGTCCTTCGGCAGCGAGGAGCCACCGGTGACGGTCATCTTCTGCTCCTTGCCGGTGCCGAGGTCCTTGGCTCCGACGTGCATGATGCCGTTGGCGTCGATGTCGAAGGTGACCTCGATCTGCGGCACGCCGCGCGGGGCCGGCGGCAGGCCCGTCAGCTCGAACATCCCGAGCTTCTTGTTGTACGCCGCGATCTCGCGCTCGCCCTGGTAGACCTGGATCTGCACGGAGGGCTGGTTGTCCTCGGCGGTGGTGAAGATCTCGGACCGCTTGGTCGGGATCGTCGTGTTCCGCTCGATGAGCTTGGTCATGATGCCGCCCTTGGTCTCGATACCGAGGGACAGCGGGGTGACGTCGAGGAGCAGGACGTCCTTGACCTCACCCTTGAGGACACCGGCCTGGAGCGAGGCGCCGATGGCGACGACCTCGTCCGGGTTCACGCCCTTGTTGGCGTCCTGGCCACCGGTCAGCTCCTTGACGAGCTCGGCGACGGCCGGCATACGGGTCGAGCCGCCGACGAGAACGACGTGGTCGATCTCGGAGAGGGCGATGCCCGCGTCCTTGATGACGTTGTGGAACGGGCTCTTGCACCGGTCCAGCAGGTCGGCGGTCAGCTGCTGGAACTGGGCGCGCGTGAGCTTCTCGTCCAGGTGCAGCGGGCCCTCGGCGGACGCCGTGATGTAGGGCAGGTTGATCGTGGTCTCGGTCGAGGACGAGAGCTCGATCTTCGCCTTCTCCGCGGCCTCGCGGAGACGCTGGAGAGCCATCTTGTCCTTGGACAGGTCCACGCCGTGGCCGTTGGCGAACTGCTTCACCAGGTGGTCGACGACGCGCTGGTCCCAGTCGTCACCACCGAGGTGGTTGTCACCGTTGGTGGCCTTCACCTCGACGACGCCGTCACCGATCTCCAGGAGCGACACGTCGAAGGTGCCGCCACCGAGGTCGAAGACGAGGATCGTCTGGTCGTCCTTGTCGAGGCCGTACGCCAGCGCGGCGGCGGTCGGCTCGTTGACGATGCGCAGGACGTTGAGGCCCGCGATCTCACCGGCCTCCTTGGTCGCCTGACGCTCGGAGTCGTTGAAGTACGCCGGGACGGTGATGACCGCGTCGGTCACCTTCTCACCCAGGTACGCCTCGGCGTCGCGCTTCAGCTTCTGCAGGATGAAGGCGCTCATCTGCTGCGGGTTGAAGCTCTTGCCGTCGAGGTCGATCTTCCAGTCAGTGCCCATGTGGCGCTTGACGGAGCGGATGGTCCTGTCGACGTTGGTGACGGCCTGACGCTTGGCCACCTCGCCGACGAGCACCTCGCCATTCTTCGCGAAGGCGACGACGGACGGCGTGGTCCTGGCGCCTTCGGCGTTGGTGATGACGGTGGGCTCGCCGCCTTCGAGAACGCTGACGACGGAGTTAGTCGTGCCCAGGTCGATGCCGACCGCACGTGCCATTTCGATTCCTCCTGAAGACTTACTTGAGCGGATCTGACTCAAGGATGCATGACACCCGCCGCAGAGTCAACGGACCTGAGTCATGAAGACTCAACTTAAGTGCCGATGACCCGCGCCAGGTGGCGAATGCGCAGCTCAGCGCGGTACGCGACCCCGCGCGCCACCAACCGGACACCCCGCACGCCTCGTCCGCCCCACGGCCCGGCCCGGCCTCGCCCCACCGAGGGGGACCTGCGCGGCGCCCGGGAGACACGCGGGAAGCGGGGCGCGCCACTCACCCCGTCCCACCATCGCACCGTGGGATTGTTCTGTCACAAAATGCCGTGAGCCGGTCAAAACGCACCGGCTCCGGACCCCCACCGAACTCCGAAACCCGGGCGGGCGCGATGCGGAACGCGAGGCAGCGACGCTACAGACAGAGCGGCGGCGCATGGTGGCAGTCACTCCAGGCGGCCCGACCGGTCCGGCCCCTCGGCCCGCCGTCGCGCGGGGCCCGGCCCATGGATCCCCCGTCGCGCGGGGCCCGGCCCACGGATCCCCCGTCGCGCGGGACCCGGCCCATGGATCCCCCGTCGCGCCCGAGGCACGTCCCGCCGCCCGGCGGGGTACGCGGGGTACGGACGCCGGCCCCCGTCCCCGTACGCCCACCGGCCCCGCCCCTGCCCCTGGACGGCGGGGCCAAACGGCTGCTGGACGTGACCCTCGGCCTGGCGCTGCTCCTCCTGGCGGCACCCGTCCTGCTCTGCGCCGCGCTCGCCCTCGCCGTACGGCACGGCCCCGGCAGGGTGATCGACCGGAGCCCCCGGGCCGGGCTCGGCGGGCGCACCTTCGTCCTGCGGTCGCTGCGCACCCGGTGGCTCCGGCTCGACGCGGTCTCCCGGCTGGCGCACGTCGTGCGCGGGGAGCTGTCGCTCGTCGGCCCCGCGCCGCTCGCACCGGACGACCCCCGCCTGCTGGACGGCGGGCCGCGCCGCTGGCGGCTGGAGCTGCGCCCCGGGCTGACCGGGCTCGCGCAGGTGCGCGCGCGTTCCGGGATGCCGTGGGACGAGGCGGCGCTGCTCGACCTGCACTACGCCCAGACCCTGGCCCTGAGCCGGACCCAAACCCAGCGAATCAGGCTCGACCTGGCAATTCTGGCCGAATCCGTGCACACTCCTGTGCGCGCGACCCTCCGCGGACCGACCCGGCGGGCCAAGGGCAGCCTGAGCGACACAGATCACCGGCTGCCCGGCTACAGCCCGCTGGAATAAGTGGATAGTGTCAGCACAGACTGATTAAGTTACTGCTTAGTAGTGTCAAAAATCCCACCCTCGCAGGCCCGAGGAGCCCCTTCATGCAACTCGCCGCGATCATCGTGTCGCTGGTGCTGACCGTGGTCGGCGTTGCGCTCATTTCCCGAGCCGTCGCGCAGATCTACCGGTTCGTCCGCCTCGGACAGCCGGTCCCCGCGGGCAGCCGCACCGACGACCCCAAGAACCGCACGATCACCCTGGCCAAGGAGTTCGTCGGCCACACCCGGATGAACCGGTGGGGCATCGTCGGCGTCGCGCACTGGTTCGTCGCCGTCGGCTTCCTGACCCTGGGCCTGACCATCGTCACGGCCTACGGTCAGCTGTTCAAGGCCGACTGGGTGCTCCCGGTCCTCGGCGGCTGGCTGCCGTACGAGGTCTACACGGAGTTCATCGCGCTCGCGACGACGGTGGGCATCCTCGTCCTCATCGCGATCCGCCAGCTGAACCTGCCCTCCCGTCCGGGCCGCAAGTCCCGGTTCGCGGGGTCCAAGATGGGCCAGGCGTACTTCGTCGAGTCGGTCATCCTCGTCATCGGCCTCGCGATCATGACCCTGCGCGGGCTCGAGGGCGCCCTGCACCACGTGGACGGCTACGAGGCTTCGTACTTCGCGTCGTACCCCCTGGTCGCCGCGTTCAAGGGCCTGGGCCTCTCCACGCTGCAGAACCTCGTCTACCTCACCGCGATGATCAAGCTCGGCGTCACCATGGGCTGGGCGATCACCGTCGGGCTGAACACCAACATGGGCGTCGCCTGGCACCGCTTCCTCGCCTTCCCGAACATCTGGTTCAAGCGGAACGCGGACGGAGCCGTCGCGCTCGGCGAGCTCAAGCCGATGACCAGCGGCGGCAAGGAGATCGACTTCGAGGACCCGGGCGAGGACGACGTCTTCGGCGTCTCCCAGGTCGAGCAGTTCTCCTGGAAGGGCATCCTCGACTTCTCCACCTGCACCGAGTGCGGCCGCTGCCAGTCGCAGTGCCCCGCCTGGAACACCGGCAAGCCGCTCTCCCCGAAGCTCCTCATCATGTCCCTGCGCGACCACGCGCACGCCAAGGCGCCGTATCTGCTGGCCGGCGGCGGCAAGGACACGGAGGGCAACGAGAAGGCCACCGAGGAGCAGCTCAAGGACGTCCCGGCGTCGGCCCTCGCGGAGGCCGAGCGCCCGCTGATCGGCACCGCCGAGGAGAACGGCGTCATCGACCCGGACGTCCTCTGGTCCTGCACCACCTGCGGTGCCTGCGTCGAGCAGTGCCCCGTCGACATCGAGCACATCGACCACATCGTCGACATGCGCCGCTACCAGGTGATGATCGAGTCCGCGTTCCCGTCCGAGGCGGGCACGATGCTCAAGAACCTGGAGAAGAAGGGCAACCCCTGGGGGCTCGCCAAGAAGCAGCGCGTCGAGTGGACCAAGGAGGTCGACTTCGAGGTCCCGATCGTCGGCAAGGACGTCGAGGACCTCACCGAGGTCGACTACCTCTACTGGGTCGGCTGCGCCGGCGCCCTGGAGGACCGGGCGAAGAAGACCACCAAGGCCTTCGCCGAGCTGCTCCACATCGCGGGCGTCAAGTTCGCGATCATGGGCGGCGACGAGAAGTGCACCGGTGACTCCGCCCGCCGCCTCGGCAACGAGCCGCTCTTCCAGCAGCTCGGCCAGGAGAACGTCGCGATGCTGAACATGGCGTTCGGCGAGGATGACGAGGACGACTCCACCAAGAAGGCGAAGGCGACGAAGAAGATCGTCGCGACCTGCCCGCACTGCTTCAACACCATCGCCAACGAGTACCCGCAGCTCGGCGGCGAGTACGAGGTCATCCACCACACCCAGCTGCTCCAGCACCTGGTGGACGAGGGCAAGCTCGTCCCGGTGACCCCGGTCGAGGGTCTGATCACCTACCACGACCCCTGCTACCTGGGCCGTCACAACAAGGTCTACACACCGCCGCGCGAGATCATCAAGAGCGTTCCGGGCCTGCGGAACGAGGAGATGCACCGCCACAAGGAGCGCGGCTTCTGCTGCGGCGCCGGCGGCGCGCGGATGTGGATGGAGGAGCGGATCGGCAAGCGCATCAACAACGAGCGCGTCGACGAGGCCCTCTCCCTCAACCCGGACATCGTCTCCACCGCCTGCCCGTTCTGCCTCGTCATGCTGACCGACTCGGTCAACGGCAAGAAGAACGACGGCAAGGCCAAGGAGTCGATCCAGGTCGTGGACGTCTCGCAGCTCCTGCTGGAGTCCGTGAAGAAGCCCGTCGAGCCGGAGCCCGAGCCCCAGCCGGAGCCCGAACCGGAACCGGCCGCGTAACGCACCACCCCGCACCACCCGCACCACCCGGCGCCACAGCACCACCCCGCACCACCCGCACGTGAGAAGCGGTCGGACCTGCCTCGGGGGCAGGACCGGCCGCTTTTCGCGTACCTGGACGCACCGGCACCCGTATTCATCCGTGTTCACCCGTGTTCACCCGCACGGGACCACGCCTTCACCCGTACGGGAACACACCCGGAAGCCCGTACGGGATGTCACAGCTCAGCCGCAAAGCCGTCCGCGTCCCCCCACTCCCCCACTGGGCGCGGCCCGGACCAGGTACGTTCGATCACGTGGCTGGATTCAGGATCGGACGCGGCCGGGACAACCGCACCCCGCAACAACCGCAGCAGGCGCGGCAACCGCAGCAGCGGCAGCCGTACGGAGGGCAGCAGGCACCACAGCCCCCGTACGGTGCCCAGCAGTGGCCGCAGGCAGGCGGCACCCCCGCCCCGCCGCAGTACGGCGCGCCCCGCGCGACCCCGTACGGCAACGGCGGCGGCTACACCTCCGCGCCCCGCGGCAACGACGGGCGCGGGCAGTACGACGGACGCGGCCAGCAGCCGGGCGGGCACGGTGAGCCGGAGTACTTCGGCGACCCGTACCAGGAGGCCCCGCGCCAAGACCCGTACGCGAACAACCCGGGACACACGCAGGCGTTCAGCCTCGGCGACGACCCGTACAACGACGGCGGCACCTACCAGGCGGGCAACACCCCGGCCCAGCCGGCCGGCCCGCGCCTGGCCTGGAAGGACCTGCTGTCCGGCATCGTGCTGCGCCCCGGCGCGACGTTCTGGCAGATGCGGGACTACCCGGTCTGGGGCCCCGCGCTGATCGTCACCTTCGTCTACGGGCTGCTGGCGCTGTTCGGCTTCGACCAGGCCCGCGAAGAGGCCATCAACGCCACCATCTCCACGGCCGTCCCCTACGTCATCCTCACCGGCGTCGGTTTCGTCATCGGCGGCCTGATCCTCGGTGCGGTGACCCACACCCTGGCTCGCCAGCTCGGCGGCGACGGAGCCTGGCAGCCCACCGTGGGCCTCTCCATGCTGATCATGTCGATCACGGACGCCCCCCGACTGCTCTTCGCCCTCTTCCTGGGCGGCGACAACTCGTTCGTCCAGATCATCGGCTGGCTCACCCTGCTGGCCGCCGGAGCGCTCTTCACCTCGATGATCAGCAAGTCCCACGACCTGCCCTGGCCGAAGGCCCTGGGCGCCTCGGCACTCCAGCTGATCGGCCTGCTCTCCATCCTCAAGCTCGGCGTCATCTGAGCGGCAGACCGCCGCCCGTACGGAGAAGGCCCGGACCCCTATCTGCGGGGGCCCGGGCCTTCTCCGTACGCGATACCGCTGCTGCCTCGGTCCCTCAGGAGTCGAGAACCTGCCCCGTACGCCGCACGACGGGCTTCTCGACGCTCCACGGGAAGTTGATCCAGCGGTCGGTCTTCTTCCACACGTACTCGCACTTCACGAGCGACTGCGGCTTCTCGTAGATGACCGCGCTGCGTACCTCGGCGACGTGGTCCAGGCAGAAGTCGCGGACCAGCTTCAGCGTCTTGCCGGTGTCGGCGACGTCGTCGGCGATCAGGACCTTCTTGCGCGTGAAGTCCACGACGTTCGGGACGGGCGCCAGCATGACCGGCATCTCCAGGGTCGTGCCCACACCGGTGTAGAACTCCACGTTGACCAGGTGGATGTTCTTGCAGTCCAGCGCGTACGCCAGACCGCCGGCCACGAACACGCCGCCCCGCGCGATGCTCAGCACCACATCGGGCTCGAACCCGTCGTCGGCCACCGCCTGCGCGAGCTCCCGCACGGCGAGCCCGAACGTCTCGTAGGTCAGGTTCTCCCGGTCCTCCGCAGCTGCCACGCCCGTCACCTCCGCGTCCTTCTTCTCAGACCTGGGTCCGGTGGAAGTTCAGATACGAACGCGAGGCCGTCGGACCGCGCTGCCCCTGGTAGCGGGAACCGTACCGCTCCGAACCGTAGGGGAACTCCGACGGCGACGTCAGGCGGAACATGCACAACTGCCCGATCTTCATCCCCGGCCACAGCTTTATCGGCAGCGTCGCCAGATTCGACAGCTCCAGCGTGACGTGCCCCGAGAACCCGGGGTCGATGAACCCGGCGGTGGAGTGCGTCACCAGCCCGAGCCGCCCGAGCGAACTCTTGCCCTCCAGCCGCGAGGCCAGGTCGTCGGGGAGCGTGATGACCTCGTACGTCGACGCGAGCACGAACTCGCCGGGATGCAGGATGAACGGCTCATCCCCCTCCGGCTCGACCGTCCGGGTCAGGTCGGGCTGCTCGACGGCGGGGTCGATGTGGGGGTAGCGGTGGTTCTCGAACACCCGGAAGTAGCGGTCCAGCCGCACATCGATGCTCGAAGGCTGAACCATCGACGGATCGAACGGGTCGATACGGACCCGACCGCTGTCGATCTCGTTCCGGAGGTCTTTGTCAGAGAGAAGCACGATCCGAGGATACGCAGAACGCGCGAGCCCACCCCAACCGGACCGCACCCGCGCGCCTGCCCCACCACCGCCGACGACCTCCGCCGACCCTTCCGCCGACCTGCCGCCGACCCTTTCACCGGCTCTGTTCACCGGCTCTGTTCACCGGACCGCCGCACCGTCCCCGGAATCCCTCAGGACTACGGCTCCGAACTACGGCTCCGGACTACCGGCTACCCGTTCCTGCTACCGGGCCCGGCTACCGCCGGCCCGGCACCACCGGGACCGAGCTGCGCAGCCGCGCGCACCGGGGGCACCGGATCAGCCGCCCGGGCCCGATCCGGTCCGACCCGAGTTGCTGCATCGGAAACGTCGAGGTGGCGAACACATGCCCCTCCGCGCAACGGACGACGGTGCGCTCCGCCAATTCCCCCGACCCCACTGCTGCCACTGCCACTGCCTTCAACGACTCCATCAAGTCCCTTCCCCAACCAACCGGCCTCGAACGAGAAAGCCACACATTAGGGGATGAACAGGACCCGCTCCACACGCCGCTCCGCTCCAACCTACGCCCCCAACTCCCGCCCACCGCACACCCGTCAACCCCACCCCCTCGCTCCCCCCACCCCACACCACGACAAGCCCCCCGAAACGCCGAAAGGGCCCGCGACGGATTCGCCGGGGCCCTGCCATGAGGTACAGTGTGCGAGCATGCACAGCCGATCATCGGCGCTGCTCGCGGGTGTAGTTTAATGGTAGAACATGAGCTTCCCAAGCTCAGAGCGCGAGTTCGATTCTCGTCACCCGCTCCATATGAAGGCCCTGGTCGGAGACCAGGGCCTTGTTCGTTGTCTACACCTCTTGCGAGGTGGCGTGCCCTCCGCGTGCCCTATCTCTGAGGGCACTCCCTGCAAAGACCCACTCCGGCCGCCCTTGTGAACGCCCCCTCTCAGCCCAACCTCCCCCCTTGTTCCGGGACACCCTTGATTCACGCCTGCTCGCAACACGAAGGCGAATAAGCTGATGCGTTACGCAGTAAAGCCCCTCGGTCAGCGGCCCTGCCGCTCATTCCTAGAAAGGGCCCCAGCAGCTGCCCGCACCGGTCTAGCGTTATCAGCATGACAGCCGCAGCCCCCATCGAGGTCAACCTTCTGACCCACTTACCCCGCCTCGAATTGCGCTTCAGCTCCAGCGCGTCACTGGTGGCCACGGACGCGGATGATGACCCCGCAACGCTGGAGTGGAGTTGCAAGGCCGTTCTCCCCGTCTGGGAACCCATGGACGACGAAGAGGTCGCAGAGGGCGAAAGGCTCCTCTCGCCAGATGTATCGCTATCACGTTCTTCGCGCGACGATGGCGAGGAGCTGACCATCTTCAGGATGTCGGGCCTCACCCTCGACCTGTGGCGGATCCACCGCATCTACGACTCGCTGGACTCACGGAGCTCCGACTACGAGCACTTCGCCCGGCTTTTCGACCCCTCGGGGGACATGGGGCTGCATGCCGAGTTCGAAGAGTGTCTGATCGGTGGCACCCACGTGGTCCTCATTGATCGCGCCAGGCTTGCTCCCGCTTGGCGTGGTCTCGGCGGCGTCGGCCGACTGCTCATCGGGCGCTTGCTCCGCTGGACGACCGACTCGGCGGCCCTGGTGGCCACTCACCCGTTTCCCATCGACATCCCAGCCGACGAACGCGACGACAAGGCCCGGCTCGCAAGGGAAACTGAACCGCCCCGGGTCGAGTGGAGACTCAATTCCGTGAAAGGATTGAGTCATGGCACGCCCTTCCTCTTATCCCGTTGAGCTGCGCAAACGAGCGGTTCGTATGGTCGGCGAGGTCCGCGGTGACTACCCGAACGAGTCGGCTGCCGTGCGGGCGGTCGCCCAGAAGCTCGGTATCGGTTCGGCCGAGACCCTGCGGAACTGGGTCAGGCGGGACGAGATCGACTCCGGGCAGCGTCCGGGCACGACGTCGGAGGAGTCCGCGGCGATGAAGGCGTTGAAGAAGGAGAACGCCGAATTGCGCCGCGCGAACGACATCCTGAAGGCTGCGGCGTCTTTCTTCGCGGCCGAGCTCGACCGGCCACACACGCTCGTAGCGTTCATCGACGAGCACCGGGCCCGCTTCGGCGGTGTCGAGCCGATCTGCCGCGTACTCGCCGAGCACGACTGCAAGATCGCCCCCTCCACCTACTACGCGGCGAAGAAACGCGCCGCCGAACCTTCGGCCAGACAGGTGCGGGACGCCGTCCTCAAGGACGCGATCACCGAGGTCCACGAGGCCAACTACCGTGTCTACGGCGCCAGGAAAGTCTGGCGCGAGCTGCACCGACAGGGCCACACCGTGGCCCGGTGCACCGTCGAACGTCTCATGCGCGAGCTCGGCATCACCGGCGCCGTCCGCGGAAGGAAGGTCATCACCACGATCCAGGACAGCAGCGTCGAGCGGGCACCGGACCTGCTGGACCGCAAGTTCGTCGCGTCGGCCCCCAACCGCTACTGGGTCGCCGACTTCACCCACGTCAAGACCTGGTCGGGGGTCGTCTACGTCGCCTTCGTCGTCGACACCTTCTCCCGCCGGATCGTCGGCTGGTCCGCTGCCACATCGAAGGAGACCAAGCTCGTCCTGGACACTCTGGACATGGCCCTGTGGCAACGCGACCGCGATGAACACCCCCACCGGCGCGGCGAGTTGATACATCATTCCGATGCCGGGTCGCAGTACACGAGCTTCCGGCTCGCCGAGCACCTGGCAGCCGCCGGCATCGCCGCCTCGATCGGCTCGGTCGGCGACGCCTACGACAACGCCCTCATGGAGTCCGCGATCGGCCTGTTCAAGACCGAGCTGATCAAACCGGGGCGCCCCTGGAGGACTCTTTCCCAGGTCGAGCTCGCTACCGCGGAGTGGGTGGACTGGTACTGCCACCGCCGGCTCCACGGTGAAATAGGGCACATCCCACCCGTCGAATACGAGACCAACTACTACCGCGCGACCACGAAACCCCAGGTCACAACCGCAATATGAAGTCTCTACCGAACCCGGGGCGGTTCAACATCTGTGGTGCAGAAGACCTGGCAGTCGCTGGGCTTCGAACCGTTCCACGATGACCTATGGGTGATGCAGCCACACCTGCGGGCCCACGGAGACGCAGTGCAGCGCCTGGAGAACACCCTGCTCGAAAATTGAGTCCGCCCCCTTCCCATCTCAACCAGAAGGATCGTCCATGGGCGAGTTCACCAACTACAAAGACCAGCAGAAGCTGCATATCCTTCGCCTGCTTCATGTCCGGGTCACCGCGTTCGCCGCGTCACAGCCCGACGCCACCCTTGCCGACTTCGAGCAGTACGTCCGCCTGGAGATGGAAGATTTCGAGGCAGAGGTCGAAGCGAGCGAGCAGTCCGCCAAGAATGCCGTACTGACAAAGCCACTGACGGGTCCGCTAGCGGATCCCACGCGGCAGACGGCCTTCCGGAAACGGCAAACGGACTCCCCTACCGACGAACCTACTCGAAGGGCGCGGTGGGCGGAACGGACCGCCACGTTGGAGGAGATCAAAGTGCAAGGCGTCAAGGAAGCGCTGGACTGGGACTGCCGCGCCTGCGGGGCACGAATCGGCGATGCCTGCCACACAGCCGGCGGCCAGGTTCGAGCCCCGCACTTCCTGAGGGCCACAGACGCGGAACTGCCTTACCACCAGGTTTACGGCACCCGCTGACCCGAGCGGACTTGAACCTGCCGGTGATCCGATTGGCGACCTACCCACGATCCTGCGCACTCCAGCTGCCGCACGAGATGGGGCAGGGCTGGTGATGCTGCTAGCGACCAGACCCAACAGCGTTACGCCCGCCACCTCCGGCAGGCCGCCCCCGATCACGCCGAACTCATCCTCCAGGACCCCGCCTGGGACGCCCTCGCTACGGTGCTCGCCGACGCGGAAGCAGCCGGCCACAACCCGACCATCGTCCTCGACCGGGCCCTCGGCCAACGTGCCCTCGACGACTCCCGCAACCCCGCCCGCACCCTGACCTGGCGCGTTCACCGCCTCGGCAAACGCCACACACCTGGGCCCCGCGCCCAGGCAGCCATGGCCCGCAGCACCACCCGGGTCCCCACCGTCACAAGCCGTCCGGCAGCTGCCACACCTGCCGCAGCGCAGCAACAGCCGTCGCACAAGCGACGGCGTTGATCAGCCCACCCGTTACCGCTCGTAGGCCCACGCGCGGCCGGTCTGGCGGTACTGCTCGACCGGGATGGGGGCGACGCCAGCGGGCATCCGCGTGGTGTAGAGCAGGCCGTCCAGGTGGTCGATCTCGTGGTGGATCAGGCGAGCGAGTCCACGTTCGTAGGTGGCGGTCACCACGTGTCCGTCCAGGGTGGTGGTCTCTACCGTGATGCGCAGAGGGCGGGGGACCAGGCCGCGGACGTCGAAGAACGACAGGCAGCCCTCGTACTGCTCGTCCGTCTCGCTGGAGCGGTCGGTGATGCGGGGGTTCAGCAGAACAACCGCAGGAGTGTCGCCGGAGGGCTGGACCACAGCGGCGGCCCTGCCGATCCCGATCTGAGGAGCCGCGAGGCCCATGCCCTTGGCGAACGGGTGGACCTGACCGATCCGCTCCATGGAAGCGAGCATCTGCTCGATGGCTTGCTCGGCTGCCTCACGCTCGGCCGGCAGGTCGAAGGCGCGAGCGGGCTCGGTGAGAAGCGGGGCTCCGTCCTGCACGACGCCGAGGTCCCGCATCTGCTCGCTAGGCCGCACCTGGTTCACCTGAACTCTCCTTCAACCATGTCCCGTTCGCTTGGCTTCGGAACCGCCACTCCAGACGGTACCGGGCGTGCAGTGCGGGTGCGGAGGTGCTCCAGGAGAAGATCCTCGTCCCGTTCTCCTCGCGCTGTGTCAGAGCTGTCCGCAGCGGTACGGCCTCGGCGGTCATGGAGGTCTCGGTTCCCCACACAGCGGGGTCGAGTGCAGCGGGAAAGGCGAGTTCGACCGCCAAGTGCTCGGTGGGCAGGCGCACAGCACGCTGGAACCAACGGCCCCACTTCTCTTCGCCCACCGAGTAGGCGTACTCGATCCAGACCGACTCGCCCGGGTAGAGAGGGAAGCGGCCCTCGGCGTTCTCGAACACCAGCCACACCTCTTTGAAGGCGTCGCGGTCGTGCTTGGTCTGCCAGCGCATCGCCTCGCCCCGGCAGGCCGCGGTAAGGGCGAGTTCGTCCCAGGTCAGCGGGTGTTCGCGGTAGTGGGCGTTGGAACGTTCGGGCTCGCCGGGGTAGCGGTCGACGCTGATGCGGATCAGGTAGCGGCTGATCGGCTCGCTGCCCGTGTTCCGCAGCAGGCGGCGCATCGTCAGCCGGTAGTGGCTGCCGTCGTAATGCAGGCGGGCCGCATCGTGCTCGACGACGATCGCCGAGCCGGTCGCGTACGGCTGCTCGGCCCTGCGCGGAGCCTGCACTGGCGGCGCCGGGGCGGTGCGAACCTTGGCCGCCTCATAGTCCAGCCATCGCTTCCAGATGGCCTTGCCCGCGTTCAGGGCCTCCTCCGCGCGCAGCGCGAAGTCCTCTGTCGGTTTATGCCGACCCGACTCGACATGGCTGACGTAGGAGGGGTCGAAACCCATCCTCCTGGCCAACTCCCGCTTGGCCAGGCCCCTCACCTCGCGCCAATGGGCCAGATCCGCCGCGAACGCCTCAGCCGCTTGCTCGACCGTCAAGGCATCGTCCCGCGCGTCCATCAAAGCCCCCGCCCTGACTGCCGAATGAGATGAATGAACCGTGAGTGATCTCGATTCACCATTCTGTCATGGTGGCGCTCACCGGTTTCCTTCCTTCACTGGCCCAAGTCGAGCTCCGGGCCCCAAGAAGGAGGGTGACAGCGATGCGCATGCTGCACGCGCCCAACGTTCCCAACCCTGTTTACGCGACTGCCGGTTCGGACTTCGCCTTCGCCTACCTGATCGCTCCGGCTCTGACTGACGCCAGGGCGGGAATGACCGTGGCCTCTCCGGTCCCGGTCGGCGAGCCCCGGGTGCACTTCTCGCTCACCACACCGCCGTCCACCGCGTACCGGGCCCGCTTCGACACCGGCGCGGACGCCTTGGTCGACCGGTTCCGGGACCGGCGGCCGGAAGTGGTGGTGGCCACCCATGTCGAGGCCGCGCCCGCGAGTCGGGACACGCCCCGGGAGCCGAGGTGAACGCGGGCTCGGCCGAGCACCTCGCCGAGCCGTCTCGCGTCGATCATCTGTGCCACGAAACTTCTCGCCGCACCCGACCCCGCCTACTCAACTGAGCCAGGTCACAGGCCACTTGGTGGCCATACGGCCTTTTGCATAGCAATTCCAAGCGCGCGCGGCCGGGCAATTCCATGGACCGCCCCGGACGGTACTCCGGTGAGGCCGCGCTCAACCAGAAGGCACTTCTGTGAAACCCCTTCGCTTCAGCTTCTCCGTAGCCGGCACGCCGTACGCCGTCACGGACTCCAGACACCGGGTCGTCGCGGGGGTTCGTGACTGGCGGCTGGATGGCGCCGACGAGGTGCTGGAGGACGTGGCGCTGGTGACCAGCGAGTTGCTGACCAACGCCGTGCGTCATGCCGGACACGGCCCCATCTCCGTGGCCGCGGAGCTGAACGACGGCCGGGTGCGCATCGAGATCTGCGACTCCAGTCCCGTACTCCCGAAGGCCGACCTGCCCGGTACTGACGACGAAAGCGGGCGCGGCCTGCCCATCGTCGCGGCGCTGGCCGCCCGCCACGACGTCGAGGCGACTGCTTCCGGGAAGCGGTGCTGGGCCGAGATCACGGTGCCGGCGCCACCCGCATGTCCCGACGCGGCCGTACACGCCCTGCTTCCAAGGAGATGACCATGCCCCTCACCCAGATCCCTGCCACCACGGCCGAGGTGATCGCGATCCGTCCCGGCCCGCCGCTCGCCGGGGCCGTGACCGTCGACGGCTCCAAGAACGCCGCTCTGCCGCTCCTCGCAGCGGCTGCGGCCCTGCGTCGGCCGGTACAGCTCAGCAACGTCCCCACCAGTGCCGACGTGCAGGCCATGCTCACGCTGGTGCAGCAGGCCGGGCACCGGCTGGCTCGTACGGTCGGCGACCCGAGCACGGTCCTGTTCATGGGCGGCGGCATCGGAACCATCGCCCCGGAGTTGTTCGAGACCGCAGGTCGCATCCGCGCCTCGTACTACCTGGTGCCCGCACTGCTCGCCACCCACGGAAGGGCCGTTCTGCCGTGGCCGGGCGGGTGCCGGATCGGGGATCGGGGGATGGAGCAGCACTTCAGGATGTACGAGGCGTTCGGCGACCGGTACGCGGTGGACGCGCGCGGTTACAGCGTGGTGGCCGGGAGTGCCCGTACCGACTCCGTCTCGGTGATGCTGCCTTTCCGCTCGCGCGGCGCGACCGTCGCCGCGATCCTGCGAGCGGTGGTCGCGGGTCGACCGTTACGGCTGGGCCTCCCGAACCTGTCTCCGGAGGTCACCGGCGTTCTGCGCGCGGTGCAGTCAGCGGGGTGGGGCGCCCATGCAACCGAGCGCCTGATCGCTCTCACTCCGCCGACTGCGGCCTCCGTGGAGGGCTCCATCACCTGGGCCGTTCCCGGCGACAAGATCGAGGCGGGCACGCTCGCCTGCGCGCTCGCGGCCACGGGCGGCCACGGCCGCATCGAGGGCGTACGCGGCGAGGACGTCGCGCCCGTCGTGACCGCTCTGCGCTGGCTCGGCGTGCCGGTGGCCGTGCAGGAGAACGCCCTCACGGTTCACGCCCGGAACATGCAGCCGACCGGCCACTCCCTGCGCGCCATCGCTTCCCTCTCCCCCGGCGGCCTGGACGCTGACTTCGAGCCCGCGCTCATGGCGCTGGCCCTTGGACTGCCCGGCACGCACCTCTTCGCGGACACGATCAACCCCGGCCGCCACGGCAACCTGGTCCCCCAACTCGCAGCGCTGGGAGCGGACATCGACCAGATCTCGGCCACCCAGTGCCGCCTCACCGGGCCGCAGCGCCTGACCGGCGCGGGGGTGGAGTCCACCGACATCCGGACCGGGTCGGCCCTCCTCATCGCGGGGCTCACCGCGCGCGGCGTCACCACCCTCGGAGGGCTCCAGCAGCTCCGCCGGGGGTATGCCGACCTCCCTGCCAAGCTCCGCGCCCTCGGCGCCGACATCTGCGAGGTCACGCCGTGACCCGGACCTTGCAGCGCATCGTGGCCACGACCGATGTCCACTCCGCCTTCGACGGCGTCGCGCCTCTGCTGGCCCACCTGCACGCGGCCCGGCCCGAGGCTCTCGTCGTCGACAGCGGCGACTTCCTCGAGGGCAGCGGGTACTACCGGCTGGGCGGCGGACAGGTCGAGCGCGAGATCCTCACCACCCTGTACGACGCGATCGCCCCCGGGAACCACGGCTGGCCGCACTACTTCGAACCGAGCCTCCACAGGCTCACCGTTTGCGCGAACGTGGTGGACGCCGCCAGCGGGAGTGCCCTGTTCCGGCGCGTCCACCTGGCCACGATCGGTGGCCGGCGGGTCGCGGTGACCGGTGTGATGGGCGTCCAGGCGTTCAACGCCGTCCCGTTCGCCGACCGGGCCGGCCACCGCGTCACCGACCCGGTTCGGGCGCTCAGGGAGTTGATGCTCGCCCACCACCACGAGGTGGACTCCTGGATCCTGCTGAGCCACTCCGGATTCGCCGAAGACCTGAAGATCGCCGAAGCCTGCCCGTTCCTGGACGTGATTTTCGCGGGACACTGCCACAGCGACCAGTACGGACCCGTCCGCGTAGGCGACACCCTGGTCCTCAAGAGCCATGAACTGGCAGTCGGCTACGCGCTCGCGAGCGTGGAAGAGGGCGGCTGGAGCGGCCGGTCGGTTCGCCTGCCGCCCGCAGCCGCAGCCTCCCCACCCGGCCTGGAACCGATCCACGACGAGATCGAAAGCCTGCGCCGGCGCTTGGCGGCACCCCTCGGCACGGTCGCTCGTGCCTACCGGCACCGCGTCCCCGACCGGGCCGAGCTGGTCGCGGAGATCGTCGAACGACTGCATACGGGCCTGGGAGCGGAAGCGGTCGTCCTCAACGAGACCGCGCTCCGCCCCGTCCCCCTCGGCACCACGCTCACCAGGGGCGACCTGCTCGCCACCGAACCGTTCGACAACCAGCTCGTCCACGTCGCGCTGCCCGACGATCAGCACCAGGTCCGCGCCCTGCTGGAGCGCCTGTCCACGCAGGCCGGTCCCCTGGCCACCGCACCGGCATCGCTGCCGCCCTGCACCCGATCCCTCCTGACCACCGGCTACCTCGCCGACGCGTATTTCGACGGACACCCCAGACAGGCCGCCATGCCCCTCGGCCAAGCCGTCCAGCACGTCCTGACCGAAGGAGGAAGACCGTGATCCTGACCGGTCCCGAGATCACCACGGCCACGGTCGACGGGCGCTTACGCATCGCCCCGTTCGACCAGAACCAGGTCAACCCCAACAGCTACAACGTCCGGCTCGGCCCGACCCTCCTGACGTACACGACCCCGGTCATCGACAGCCACCGCCCCAATCCCACGGCGGAAGTACTGATCGACGAGGGCGGCTACGTCCTCCAGCCCGGCGAGCTCTACCTCGGCCACACCCTCGAAGAAGTCGGCTCCGACTCCTTCGTACCGCTGCTGTTCGGCCGCTCCTCGGTGGGCCGACTGGGACTGTTCGTCGAGATCACCGCGCCGATCGGCGACATCGGATTCCACGGGCAGTGGACGCTGATGCTGTCCGCCGTCCGCCCCTTGCGCGTATACCCGGGCATGAAGATCGGGCAGATCATGTTCTTCGTCGCGGCCGGCCCCGTCGACCTCTACACCGGCAAGTACCAGGCGGCCACGGGCCCGCAGCCCTCCGCGTACTGGCGCGACCTTCCGCCGGCCAGATCGGCGGAGTCGTGATCCTCACCGGCCCGGCCATCGCCGCCGCACGGGCCGACGGCGCCCTCACCATCGAGCCCTACGATCCCGCGTACCTCTCGCCGAACGCCTACGACTGGCGGCTCGGCGACACCCTGCGCATCTGCGACGGCGACCTCGACGCGGCCTCCCGCACCCCCAGCCGCGAGATCACCATCCCGCCGGAGGGCTACGTCCTGGTCCCCGGCGTCCTGTACCTCGGCGTCACGCGCGAAAGGACCGGATCGGAGACGTACGCGCAGTTCCTCAACGGCAGCCGGAGCATCGGCGCCCTCGGGATATGGGTCCACGTCTCCGCCCCGCTCGGCCACCAGGGCCACGCCATCCGATGGACCCTGGAGATTCGCGCGGCCCGTCCCGTACGGATCTACCCACTCATGGTCTTCGGGAAAGTCACCTTCCACCAGACCTTCGGCACCGCGGCGAGCTACCAGCAGCTCGGCCTCAAGTACCGCTCCAGCGCGGGGATCGAGACCTCCCGCCTCTACGAAGAGATGCAGGGAGGCCAGTCGTGAACCCCATGGTCGCCACAGCCCTCGACCTGCCCGCCGGCAGCCCCGGCGGAAGCGTCGAACTCTTCCTGGACCTCTACACCGGCAACCGCCCCGGCATCCCGGCCCAAGCCTTCATGCTCGCCCCCGAAGGCGCCCGTCCGCATCACCGGCCCGGACTGGAGCTGCTGTCCGTACGGGGAAAGTGCCTGGACGGCCCCGCCTTCGGCAGATACGTGGCCGAACTCCGTACGGCCCTCCGGCAGGCGATCGACCCGTCCTTGATCGACATCCTGCACCTGCAACACCTCGCCTTCAGAGCGACCCCGGCCCTGATACGTGCCCTGCCGGCCCACGCGAGGATCGCCCTGGTCCACGGCACCGACCTGCTCTTCGCCGAAGGCCACCGCGACCAGCTCCGTGTCCTGCGCGAGACGGCGCGGGAATCCGACGCGATCGTGGTCCCCACCCACGCGATGGCCGACCGCCTCCTCAAGCTGGCCCCGAAGATCGACCGCCGGAAGATCGTCCACATCCCTTGGGGGATCCCCGACCACCTCATCACCAGCCCGCCCGCACGAACGACGAGCACCCCGACGAGCCACCTGCGCCTCCTATACGCCGGTCGGCTCACGCCCGAGAAGGGCGGCGAATCCCTCATCAGAAGCCTCGCCCCCGCGCAGGGGATCGAGCTGAGCATCGCCGCGCCGCAGAGCGAGTACCAGGCGCTGGCACCCCTGTTCCGGCGAGCCGGCATTCGAGCCCGCTACCTCGGCTGGCTCCGCCGACCACAGCTGTGGAAAACCTTCGCGGACCACGACCTCCTCGTCATGCCGTCCACCACCCTGGAGGCCATGGGCCTGGTCGCCCTCGAAGCCCAGGCGTGCGGACTCCCCGTCCTCTACCAGCCCGTGCCCGGGCTGAACGAGGCGCTCGGCGCCTCCGCGGCACCCACCGACTTCGGCCGGCCCGGAGCCGTAGCCCGAGATCTCCAGCGCATGCGCACCTCCAGCAGCGTGTTGCCCGCGCTGCGGGCGGCAGGTCTCGCCAACGCCCGCCGGTACCCGCTCTCCGCCACCCAAGCCGCTCTCCACGCGCTCGGCCGCCAAGTGCTCAGCTAGGACGCCGCGTCGAACCATCGGCGGCTGCGGCGGCGTCCCTACCCTGGGCACCGGAGACCCCACGGCCACGAAAAGGGAGACCATGATCGACCGCATTCAAGCCCTGCTGGACGAGGGCGTCCGGAACAAGGTCTACCCCGGTGCGGTCTGGGCCGTGGGAGACTCCACCGGCACCCTCGCCAGCGGCGCCACGGGCGTCCTCGACCCGGACGAACCAGAACACCGGATGCGCCTGGACACCGTCTTCGACGCCGCCAGCCTCACCAAGATCCTCGCCGTCTGGTCCTCGATCGGGGCTCTGTGGGAGGACGGCCGCCTCGATCTGGACGCCCGGCTGGGTACGTACTGGCCCGAGGTCACGGAGTACGAACTCGGGCAGGTCACCGCACGGCAGTTGCTGACCCACACCGCAGGCGTCCCCCTCCGGGCCCAGCTAAAGGCCCAGTACGGCACGGACCACGCCGACATCCGCAGAGGCGTACTGCGCGAACCACTGCACCGGCCACCGGGCGAAGCCGTCGAGTACACCGACCGCGCCGCCCTGATCCTCGGCTTCCTCGCCGAACACCTCTCGGGCATGCCGCTGGACCAACTCGCCACCGAACGGACCTGGCGCCCCCTCGGCATGAACACCACCCGCTTCGGCCCGCTGCCTGCCGAACTCGTCGCCCGCAGCGCCCCCACCGAACTTGAGCAGGACACCGACACTCATCTGAAGGGCGTCGCCCACGACTTCTCCGCCCGGCTACTGGGCGGGGTCTGCGGCATCGCCGGCGCCTTCACCGTCCTGGATGACTTGGCGGGCTTCCTCCGCCACATGCTGGACCCTGCGACATCTGGCCCCGCTGTCGGCTTCAGCCCCGTCTGGACCACCCAGTCGCTCACCATCCAGACCGGCGGCCATGAACCCGCCCGCGGCCTGTTCTGGCACCCGGCACCCGGCACGGTGGACAGCGACGATGTGTGGGTTCATTACGGGTTCACCGGCACAGGCATGTGGATTTCCCCCGCCGCCAGCCGTTGGGCCGTCCTTCTGACCAACAAGCTGTACTTCACGCGCGACCGGTACCCATTGGTCGAAGTCCGCGACGCCTTCCGCGAGCTGGCATTCACCGCGATCGAGGCGTTCTCCTGGGATTAGCCCCAATGCGGGGAACGTCGCGTCATGGCTGATCAGAGAGCGCCCGCGCTCCTGCCTTCGGCCCGCTCGGCGCAGCCGCCGACGCCCGCCCGCTGTGTAGGCCCGTGGGGCATCGTGGCTGCCTGCAAGAGGATGCCTCCGGCAGGGGCGCTCAAGACTCCGGTATGGGAGCTGGGGTTGGAAGTGATTCAACAAGGCCGACGGGCCTCAGCGTATGGCGGGCGCGACCCTACGAGTCCTAGGGATGGACCGATACACGGCGAAAGGAATCAAAGAAAATCCGGGGTGCTGAGGGAGATCGATAAACCCAATCCTCCCCAAGCTACGCATCTGCGAGTTCATAACCTCCGCAAAAGCACCACGACTCATAACTCCGCTTTCCTTCATGAAGTTCTGATCGGGCAGATCTTTCTCCTCCGTCCCATAGCTCCCGATGCTCCCCATGAGCGTCAATTCCTGAGGCTCTGCACCATAGCGGGCGAGAAGAATGTCAGCTTCACTGTCGAGGTATTGCCTCCCCTCCTGAAGGCGCGCACTAATCAGCACATCCTTCGCCGGAGTCAAGTTGATGTGAAGCCCGGGACTAAATACTCCTCTTGAGACCTGGACGAAAGAACGCAGGGTGGTTCTATCGATGCCGTCGATTGAGGGAAACTCCGGGATCTGATCTTCTAGCTCTGCGGAGGCCGAGGCCGAGGCGGCCTTGGATGGACGAGATTGCCCACCCGCACCACCCTTGGCCTGCCCCTGCTTCCCTCTCGTCGGCACAGCAGGTGCGCCACCGGGAGAAAAGCCCAACCCGGCCAGTCCTGCGTTCACGGAAGCGAACGCAGAAAAAGCGGCAGCAACATAGCGCGCATCGAAAAATGACCCCGTTGCCGTAACCCTGACGAGAGAGCCCGGGGGAAAGGAATTCTTGATATCGCCACGATTCCACTTGTCAATATCGGAAACTTCCAGCGAAATATCACTAAGCACCCCTTCCGACTCTAGAGCATCCTCAAGCATCGGAAAAAGAGCATCACCAAGCGACTTGTTCGTATACTCCTCACCAGAGGAGCCTTGAAAATGCTGCGCCGCCACACGCGGGCCCACAGTCGTCCTTTTTTCTGTGCGTTCGGTCAGCCGTGATTCCTCTGCGACTCCACCGTCCAACTGGGCAAGCATTGCACGCACTTTATCGGTGTCAACGTAGAGAAATTCTCGGAGAATCACAGGGCCCCTCCAGCAGTGGATGGCTGCCAGGGTATGTGTCGAGCCATGCCGTGCGCGCGGTTTCGGGACATTCTGACCGCTGCGCAGGCGGGACGGCACACTGCATAGGCCGACAGACCAAGCATCAAGCGTAACGAGGGCCCTCTCCCAAACGATCTGAGGCGGGCCCTCCCTGGGTGGTCCAGTGATGGCCTGCTCGATCAGCACCATCCCAGCAGCGGCGCGATGCAGTTCAGGGGGCATCGCACCACGCGCACCAGCAGCAAGCCTGACGCCGGAGCGTGTCCCTTCTGTATGCGCCTACGGGGACCCCGAGGTGCGCTCCCTGGCCACACCAGCCCCTCCCACCCCCCAGCTGTCGAGCATGTTGCTAGAGCGGGCCGGGCCGTGTACCTTTGCTTCATTGCTCCCCGCCCTCCTTTGGGATTGGCGGGGCTTTTTTTATCTCGGGGGAGGTATGTAGTGGAGGAGTCTCTTACATCGGCGTCTAGGGGGCCGCTACCTGCCCCGCCTCTCGAACGTGTTGCAGTCTTCATCGACTATCAGAATGTCCACCTTTCGGCGCGCGAGGCCTTCCTGCCCTGGGGTTCACCTACCAAAGAGGGCCACATCGATCCATGCGCGTTCGCACGAGCGCTCGTGGCCAAGCGGAAGAGACCTTCGCGTCTCCTGAGCGTCCGCGTCTACCGGGGCCGGCCTGACCCACGAAACGAGCCCAATGCCGCCGCCGCGAACGACCGTCAGGCGGCCGTCTGGGAACGCGATGGGGCGATCGTCTGTCGTAGACCACTGCGCTACCCGCACGACTGGCCCGACCTTCCCGCACGCGAGAAAGGCATCGACGTGCAGTTGGCCTGTGACGTGATCACGGAGGCCATGACGCATCAAGTTGACGCCGTGATCATCGCGAGCCGGGACACAGACCTCATGCCAGCTCTTGAGATTGTGCGCTCCCGCCGACTCGCCCACGTGGAGACAGCTAGCTGGGAGAACGCGTCCAGGATCCGCTTCCCTGGAGAGCGCGCCCCTTGGTGCCACCGGATGGACGAGACCGCCTACGAGTCAATCCGCGACCGCAGGGACTACTCGAAGGGCTGAGTCCTCGGTGAGCGAGCGCGTCGAAACCGCGTCCTGGAAGCGGAACGACTCTCGGCCTGGATCGTCGCACCGCCCACCCCTGTGCCCCATCCGTGCCCAGCGGAGCGGACAATAGCGGTCAGGTGCGGCCCCCAGAGCGCCTAGCAATGCATCCCGACCCATGCGAAAGCGCAGGTCAGGGCGACTTCAACGGTTCGGAAACCACTGATTCCCAAGCTCAGAGCGCGAGTTCGATTCTCGTCACCCGCTCCATGCAAAAGCCCCAGGCCAGCGGCCAGGGGCTTTCTGTCTGGACCCCTCGGCGGGCGCGAGAGGTTCACGGCGATCCTCGGTGGCTGGGAGACATGGATGGCCCGCCGCAACCCCGCGATCACGACCACCCTCCTCGGCCTGAAGTACGCCGGCGCCGCCATCGGCCGCCTGACGACCTGAGCGCCGGTGCCGGGGCTGCCCGGCGGCCATGCCGCGCGTGCCCCGCCCGCGGGGACCGGCTCACCGGGCCTCCCGGAGTTCTCGTACCGCCCAGCGAGCGGTTGCGGGGAGGGCGAGTGCCGCGCCGGCGAAGAGGGTGGCCAGAGCCGCCCAGCCCACGATGCCGTGCGGGAGGACGAACGCGGTCAGCAGGCCGGGGCCCAGTGCCTGGCTCACAGAGATCCCGGTCTGGTAGATGCCCTGGTACGTGCCCTGCGCGTGATCGGGTGCCAGGTCGTAGGAGAGGGTCCAGCTGCCCGCCTGCGAGACGACCTCGCCGAGGGTGAGCAGGACGACGGCGGCCACGAGAACCACCGTGGCCGTGAACGGTGAGCGGTCGGCGGAGCACGCGACGGCGAGACAGGCAGCCGCGACCAGGAGGCCGCCACGCCGGAATGCGCGCGCGGCCCGGACCGGGCAGGTGACACCGCGGGCAGCCCGGACCTGAAGGGCGACGACAAGGGCGGTGTTGATGACGAGGAGCCAGCCCACCATGGCCTGCGGCGCACTGGTACGGGTGAGGAGCCACAGCGGCAGCCCCACTTCGAGAACGACGTAGAGGGTGTTCACGATCGCGTTGAGCGCGGTGACGGCGAGATAGGGCACGTCGCGAAGCGGGTGAGACACGTGGCGACCGGACTCAAGTACGGGGGCGCCTCGCCGGGTTGTTGCTGCCCGGGCTGTCCGGGGCGGCTGCGCGGGTGCCGGACGGGTCGGCGCGGGAATCGCGCGCAGCGGAATCAGCGCGAGGAGGAACGCGGCGGCACTCAGGCAGACCGCCCCCCGGTACGCCGCATCGGTGTCGAAGACGATGACGACCGATCCGAGGGCGGCGCCCGCTCCGATGCCCACGTTGTTGACCGCCCGCAGCAGCGCCAGGGCACGGGTGCGCAGGTCAGGAGGGAGGACGTGCGCGTACAGGGCGCCGCGCGCAGCGGCGTTGGCGCGGCTGCCGGCCGTGGCCAGGCAGGCCAGGGCAAGGAAGACTGGGAAGGAATCGGCGACGGCGTACAGCGCGATCGCGGCTGCCTGCAGGAGATGCAGGCAGGTCAGGACGCTTTTCGCGTTCCAGCGATCGCACGCGCGGCCGGCGGGGAGGGCGGCGACGATCCCGCACAGTCCCGCCACCGTCAGCGCCAGCCCGACCCGCTCGACGGAATACCCCAGTCCCCGGGTGAACCACAGGGTGCTGATGGTCAGGAAAAGCCCGTTGCCGACGGCGTTGACCGACAGCAACGCGGCGAGCCCGCGCACGGTCGGGTCGCCGCTCAGCCGGGGAGTCGGGGCGGGAGTGGCCGGGATCGGCGCCGAGGTGGTCTTGGTGGTCATGGCCGCCAGCACACCTTCGGCCTGGTGCACGCGGAATGGATTTACCCTGATACTTAATGATTCGTTTCCGTCTCGGCGTGGCCGACCTCGCGGCGACCTCGTTCGCGTACTCGCCGTTGCAGGAGACCGTTCTCAGCCTGCGCATGTGGAATGGCCACGCGCGGCGCTTCCCGGCGCTGCGCGAGACCTTCAACGGCCTCCGCCCGGCCTTCGAACGCCTCGACCACGTCCTGCTGACCTCGCTGGTGGCCCGCCGCCGGTACTGGGTCCCCGATTTCCTCACCCCCCGGCCGCACACCTCGGCACCCGACGTCCGCCGTGAGTTCGACGCGCTGCGCGCCACCGACCCGGCCGTGGTGCGGGCGGGCCTGGAGCAGACGTTCCTGCCGCTGGGCGAGCCGGTCCCGGCCAGACTGGCCGACGCCTGGGGGGACCCGGCCCGCCTGCTCACCGACATCGCCGACGCCCTGGAGGAGTACTGGGTGGAGTGTCTGCGGCCCGTCTGGTGGCCCAGGGCCAAGGCCGTGCTGGAGGCCGACATCGCGTACCGCTCGCGCGTCCTGGCCGAAGGCGGCGCGGACGCCCTGTTCGCCGGAATCAGCTCACGACTGTCCTGGGCGGAGGACATGCTCACCATCGAACGCAGTGGTCCGTGGCCCTCTCCACCGACCGAGATCCCGATCGACGGACGCCGCCTGCTGCTGACCCCCAGTTGCTTCGCGGACGGCGTCTCCACCATGCTCAACTCCCAGGCGCTGCCGCACATCGCCTACGGCACACGCGGCCTGGCCACCCTCACCGAACACCCCGAGCCGCCCGCCCCCCAGGCCCTGGAACGGCTCCTGGGCTCTCCCCGTGCGCGCCTGCTGACCCTCCTGGCCGAGCCTGCCTCCACCACGGAGCTCGCCCATCGTCTCGGCGTCACCCCCGCCGCCATCAGCCAACACCTGTCCGTCCTCCGAGCAGCCCACCTCCTGGAGCGAACCCGCCACGGGCGCCACGTCCGCTACCGGCACAGCGCGCTCGGCTCAGCCCTGTGCGAACCCCATCCCGCCCACGGCTCCGATGACTGAGCACCGATCCTCGGGTCCCGATCCCCTCCGGCCGCCATGCCCCTCGCCGCCACACCGCAGGCCGTGCCACAACGTGCCAGTAGCGGCGGTGAACAGCGGTCAACAAAGGGAGGCAGAGAGCCGTCGGAACGAGACGCTCAGAGGGCGTTCCTGCAGGTCAGACTCTAAAGTAGCGCTCAAGCGCCGAGTGATTCCCAAGCTCAGAGCGCGAGTTCGATTCTCGTCACCCGCTCCACGAAGAAGGCCCAGGTCAATGACCGGGGCCTTTCTTGTTATCTAGACCAGTTGATGGGTGGCGTGCCCTTCGCACGCCCCGAGTCGCACGATTCCCCCACGGCGGCGACCAGGGCTCGCCTCGCAACCGTTGCGCCAATCCGTTGGACCAGACAGTTGCCGCAGACCGCCCGGCAGCAGCCACTCCGGCCACCTCGCAGCAACAGCCTCCACACAGCGACGGCGTTGATCAGCCCACCCGTTACCGCTCGTAGGCCCACGCGCGACCGGTTAACTACAGGAGCTTCTTCCCCTCTGGCACCTCTGGTTCTGGAGGGGATCGTCATGTTCCTGGAAGGTATCCGAGGGTTTGCAAGGCATATCAGTCACATCTGGCACGTCGACAACCGTGTATCGCGCAGAGAGGGCGATCTCGCCGTCTGATGGCTCTGTCTCTTGGGTCGTGGTCGATCACAGCACCTATGAGCTGCACCGGGAGGCTTCGTCGTACATCGACTCGCTCCGGGCCCGCAGCTTGTCGTGGAACACGGAGCGTCTCTACGCCAGCCGGTCGGCCCTCTACTTGACAGCGAGCGCAGCTTCGGGCATCGACTGGTCCCGCCCCTCGCTCGGACAGCTTGCCCGCTTCATGCGGTGGCTGGTGCAGGAGCCGCTCCCATCGAGACGGCGCGACGGCGGCGGTAAAGTGCGCTTCCGCTCCGAGAAGACGGCGAACGCGGTGGTGACCACTGTGTGCGAACTGCTGCGGTTCGGCGCCCGCTACGGCTGGGTCCCCCAGGACGTGGCCAACCAGCTGACTCAGCAGAAGTACCTCGCCCATCTTCCGCCTGGCTACAACGCCGGCGAGGACGGACAGTTTCGGACCGTGCGGGCCCGCGAGCTGAAGTTCGTCGTGGCCGACGATGGCATCGACTGGCTGACTTTCGAGGACGTCGAGCGACTGCTCGCCGTCACGGTGCATGCCCGGGACCGGTTCTTGGTGGCGCTGCTGTGGTGCACAGCCCTGCGCATCGGGGAGGCCCTGGGCCTCCGCCGGGAGGACATGCATTTCCTGTCGGACTCCCGCACCCTGGGGTGCCAGGTGGAGGGTCCTCACATCCACGTCCGACGGCGGGTCAACGAGAACGGAGCCTGGGCGAAGTCGCGGCACCCCCGATCGGTGCCGGTGACCTGGGAGCTGGCCGCCCTGTACGCGGAGTATGTCTACGAGCGCGAGCAGGCCCCCGAGGCGGTTGACGGTGACATGGTGTTCGTCAACCTCTTTCGCGGCGTCCTGGGCCGGGGCATGAGCTACTCCACGGCCAAGGACCTCTTTGACCGGCTGGCCAGGAGGGCTGGGTTGACTGCCCGGCCTCACATGGTTCGGCACGGGGCAGCGACAGCCTGGATCAGGGGAGGACAGCCCCGAGACGTGGTCCAGAAGCTCCTGGGCCACCAGTCACAGTCCTCGATGGTGCCGTACATCCACGCCAGTGAGGCCGATAAACGCGCCGCTGTGGAGAACGTCGGAGCCGGCCGAGGCGGTGCTGCATGACCACGGCAGTACCGATCCGGCAGACGGCGCTCACTTCAATCACCCGTGTCGACGAAGACGCCTGGATGGCGTGGCTGAAGCGGGAACACCTCGAGCCCTGGCGCCTGCAGGAGTGGGACAGCGAGAACTGGCTGTTTCGCGGCGACTTGCTCAACGACGCGACGTGCGCGTGGCCATGCTCCGTGGTGACCTGTGGCATCGGGATCACCACCCGAAACGGGCTCTGTATGACGTGCCGCGGAGCCCACAGGCAGAGCGGGCTGGGCCAGGACGAGTTCGTCACCACGCATGTGGCGGCTGCGGCCAGGAGAGCACCGATGCGGGCCTATGCCTGCTCCGTCACTGGCGGCGAGCACGCCTGCCCGCGGGCAGCCACCGTGCGCGGTTTGTGCGCGGCTCACGCGGACTCATGGAAGCGCCACGCTCGCCGCGGAACAGCAACGTCCCGTGCTGAATGGGCACGCAATGCCTCCCAGCGAAAACGGTCTGCCCCGCCACCCGCCTTGGGCCGGTGGGGTTCGTAGGAACCGATCAGGATGCCCATCGCACGCAGCTTCCGCAGGCTCTCGGCGTACGCGGGATGGGCAGCCTGGGCCGAGTTCACGTACGGCAGGGCCGCGGTCGGTGTACCGAGGCCGTACGACTCGCAGAGGATGCCGAGCGCCAGGGTGTCGGAGATGCCGGCCGCCCACTTGTTGATCGTGTTGAACGTCGCCGGGACGACGGCGATCGCGTCCGGGGCCGGCAGCGGCTGGGGAGCACTGGGGGAACGCCATGCCGAGCGAATCGGGTACCCGGTCTGCGCCTCGACCGCTTCCGCGTCGATGAAGGTCAGGCCCTGCGGGGTGGCGACGACGCCCACGCCCCAACCGGCTTCCCGGGCCGCACCGATCAGCCGGCCGACACCATCAGCGATGCCCGACCCGCACACGACAATGCAGAGAAAGGGCTTCTTGGCCTGCTGGTCGGGCTGCTCACTCACGCGGGTACTCCCAGTCGACGGCTGAACAGGTGCAGTTCGGGCAGCGTACGGCGACGGTCGCGGGCGGCCATGTCCGCGACCAGCTCCCGGATGGCCGGGCGGCGGACGTCCTGGGCCGCGCAGCTCTCGGCGATGCGGAGCGCCTGGTAGCCCTGGTCGAGCCGGCCCTGCTGGCTGTACGCGCGGGCCGTCTCGACCCAGAGAGCAGCCCGTCGCTCGGGGGCGGGAATGTGCCGTCGCATGAGCGGGCGCGCGGCCTCCAGGGCAAGCCCGGCGTCACCGAAGGCCACCGCGGCGCTCACGCCGTGGAGGCTGACGTTCGTCGGGCTGAAGTTGGCCCAGGCGTCGGAGTGGTCGAGCGTGACGAAACGAGAGACCTCCTTGGCCTCCGTGAGGAAGTCGCGGGTTGCCGAGCGGTCGCCCGCGCTGCTCGCGGCGGTAACGCCACGCAGCAGAAGCAGGCCGAGCGCGGCCAGGTAGCGCGGGGGCCGCTGGTCGTAGGCGCCGGTGAGCTGGTCGGCAGTGTGCCGGACCAGGGTGATGGCTTGGGACGTGTGCTTCTCGCGGGCGAGCAGGTGTGCGTGGACGCGAACGCTGGAAGCCAGGACGACCGGGTCACCGCTGCGTTCCGCCTCGGCCATCGCGCGGCCCACCGCCAGCCACGCGTTGCCCTGGTCGCCGAGTTTGAGCAGCAGGCTGGCGGAGGTCTGGTAGGCAGTGGCCAGCAGAGCTGTCGCCTCGTCCGAACCAGTCGCCGCGTGACGGAGATCCGTGATCAGAGCGGGGAGAGTTCGCTCCAGATCCGTGTAGTCGCAGGCGTAGAGAAGACGACGAACGCCCGAAACGCGTTTGCCGAGTTGGGAGAGGTCTTGCGTCTCGCCCCCTGCCGGAGGGAACGGCCCGGGGAGGAGTGCGTGCACAAGCGCGCCGTAGCCGTGGGACGAGGAAGGCGGCGACGCGAGCGTGGCCAAGCTGGTGGCGAGGAACGTACGGCGATGCATGTCATCTGTCTCGGCGTGGGAGTCGCTGGAATCGGGGAGGTCGGCCAGGCCGACGGAGGATAAGGGATACCCGATACCCAACTCCCGTGCGATGGAACGCAATACCTGGGGGTCCTCGGTGCCCTTCCCCTGTTCAAGTCGGCTCACCTTCGACTGGTGATAGCCGAGCGCGGCAGCAACGTCCGTCTGGGACCGCTTGGAGAGCACGCGCGCTCTGCGGAGCACCTCGCCGAGCCGTCTCGCCTCGTCGTGCGCATCGGCCATCTGTGCCACGGCCCCTTTCGCCGCGCCCGATCCTGCCTTCTCAACCGAGCGTAAGTCACCGCACACTTGGCGGTCATGCAGCTTCTGCATAAGCCATGCGGAGCGGGCAGCCGGGCAATCCCGCTCACCGCCCCGGACGGTTCTCTGGTCAGGCCGCACTCGACCGGGAGGCACTCCTGTGGAACCGCTTCGCTTCAGCTTTTCCGTAGCCGGCACGCCGTACGCCGTCACGGACTCCAGACACCGGGTCGTCGCGGGGGTTCGTGACTGGCGGCTGGATGGCGCCGACGAGGTGCTGGAGGACGTGGCGCTGGTGACCAGCGAGCTGCTGACCAACGCCGTGCGTCATGCCGGATACGGCCCCATCTCGGTGGCCGCGGAGCTGAACGACGGCTTGGTGCGGATCGAGGTCTGCGACTCCAGTCCCGTACTTCCGAAGGCCGGCCTGCCCGGTGCGGATGACGAGAACGGGCGCGGGCTGCCCATACGGATCAGGTGCCGGCGCCTGCCGTTCCAGATCGGTGACCTGGGGCAAAGGGGCGGATGTTGGGCATGTGGGAGCGGATCGGGGCTCCATCATCCGGGTGAGGAGCCTGCGGCACCTGCCCGTTGACGCCAAAGACCGGCGGTCGTACCGTCGCCGGGCAGAGATATGACCATCGTTCATAAACCAGCACATGGGGTGGGGTCGTGGGGCAGCGCAGGGTCGTGGTGTCGGGTGGCGGTACGGGGATCGGGCGGGCGGTGGCCGAGGTCTTCGCGGCGGACGGCGACCACGTCGTCCTCATCGGGCGGCGCGAGGAGCCCCTGGAGAAGGCCGCCGGAGAGCTCGACGCCGCGCATGGCGCGGGAACGGCCTCCTGGGTCGCCGCCGATCTGAGCGATCCCGGCCAGGCCCGCAGAGCCGTGGAGTTCTGCACCGCGGGCGGCGCGCAGGTCGACGTCATCGTCGCCAACGCCGGCGGCAACGTCGCACCGGCCCACGACGGCACCCTCGAAGGCGTCGCGGACAGCTTCCGCCGCAACTTCGAGGCCAACGTGCTCACCGCCGTGCTGCTCACCGAAGGGTTGCTGCCGCACCTCACCCGGCCCGGCGGCCGGATCATCCAGATGTCGTCCATCGCCGCGCTGCGCGGCCCCGGTTCGTACGGCGGCTCCAAGGCCACCGTCAACGCCTACACCGTCGACCTGGCGCAGAAGCTCGGCCCGCAGGGCATCACCGTGAACGCGGTCGCTCCAGGCTTTGTCGCCGACACCGAGTTCTTCGGCGACCGGGCCACGCCCGAGTTCGTCGCCGCCCGGGCCAAGCAGTCACTGACGGGCCAGGCGGGCCGTCCCTCGGACATCGCCGCCGCAGTGCACTATGTGGCGTCGCCTGAAGCGGCGTTCATGACGGCGCAGATCGTGCATGTGAACGGGGGAGCAACGCTGGGACGGTGATAGTCCGTCATTGATGTGTAGACGTCCCGCGCGCGACCGGCCCGACTCCACACTCGTTGCGCCGGCATGGGGATCTCTCCCAGAAGGCCCGCGGGCAGGAGTCGTACGAGGACCGCCGCGAGGCGGCCTGATCCACCCTCCACATGAAGGAGCCGAACCGGGGCCGTTCGTGGAGGAGGACTACACCGCGCCGCCGGGTGGCACGGTCCGGCCATGCGGATGATCGACGTGGTGGCGGCTGCGGTCGCCGGCAGTTGTCTTGGTCGACGGCATCCCGCCCGTCGCGGGCCGCCGAGGCCACCCCCGCCGCCGGCCCGAGGCCCCGCTCGGCGACAAGGACTACGAGTCCCACTCGACGAGTGTGCGGTGCGGGCCGTGCGTACCCGCTTCGACGGCATCCGCTCGGCCTGGATCCGGCCCCGGTGCCCCGGCCTTGGTGCCGGGCACGGCATGGGCCGGGGCTCTCACTGTCCCGGGAGCGTCCCGGTGATCGCGGTGACGGCCATGCGTACCGCGCGGTCCGTCACCGCGGCCGGGTCGTCGCCGTTCTCGATCGCCGTCGTGGCCGCGTTGACGATTCCCTGGAGGAGCAGCGCTGTGCGCCGCGGGTCCTCCTCGCCCAGCTCCGCCAGTGCGCCGATCAGCGGGGTGAGCAGCTCCCGGTGGACCTGCACCGCACTCTCCCGCACCACCGCCGCGTCGCGCATGCCGGCCAGTGCCTGGGCGATCCGATGCTCCCCGCCGCGCACCAGGTCCAGCTGCGACGACACGTAGGCGGTGATCTTCTCCTCGGGCGTACTGGCCGCAGCCATGCCTGCCCGGATGGCGTCCGTCCAGCGGGGCATCGCGTCCTGGACGACTGCGGCGAGCAGTTCGGGGCGGCCGGGGAAGTACTTGTACACGCTGTTGCGGGCGAGGCCCGTGGCCCTTGCGATCGCGGCGAAGGTCACGGCATCGGCATCGCCGCTCTCCAGCAGCTCGCGTGCCGCCCGCACCAGGGCCAGTCGCTGCTGGGCGTGGTGCTCGGCAACCGTGGCGGCACTGATTCTGGGCACCGGACCAGTCTAGAAGCCCTGGCGCCGACCCGCTTGGGGACGGGGCGTCCCCATCTACTATGTTAGCGACACGCCGTCCCTAACATCGATCCATCGGAGGGAACCGCCGTGTTCCTCGCTCTACTGGAGCTGCGCGCCGCCCGAGGGCGCTTCCTGCTCATGGGATCCGTCGTGGTGCTCGTCGCCGCACTCGTCGGCATCGTCTCCGGCTTCACCACCGGCCTGGGCGACGACACCATCTCCGCGCTGCGCCGCCTGCCCGCCCCGCAGCTGGTTTTCTCCTCGGACGCCCAGTCCGATCAGTTCGCCCGCAGCCTCCTCGACGAGAAGACCGCCGCCGCGTGGAGCAAGGACGCGGACACCGAGACGACCCCGCTGGGGGTCTCCATCACCCGCGGTACGACGAATCGTGGCGCCGAGGTCGATCTCGCCGCTTTCGGCGTCGAACCCGGCTCCTTCCTCGCCCCCTCGGTCACCGGGGGCGACGGTCTCGCCGGCGCGGCGGCGGGCAGCATGGTGGTGTCCGCCCAGCTCGCCGACGAGGGCGTCCACGTCGGCGACACCCTTGTCGTCGACCGACTCGGCATCGAACTGCGCGTTGTCGGAACCACCGAACGCTCCAGCTACGGCCATGTGCCCGTTGCCTACGTCCCGTTGCAGACCTGGCAGCGCATCCGCTTCAGCACTCCGGGCGCCCCGGTCTCCCGGGCCACCGCGGTCCCCGGCCAGTTCAGCGCCCTCGCCCTGCGCACCTTGCCGGACGGGGCCTCCACCGCCACCCTCGACGCGCGGTACTCCACCACCACGCTCACCAGGGAGAAGGCGTACGAGGCGGCCCCCGGCTACACCGGAGAGCGCGTCACCATGAACTCGATCCAGGTCTTCCTCTACCTGATCGCCCCGCTCGTGGTCGGCGCCTTCTTCGCCGTGTGGACCGTGCAACGCCAGCCCGAACTCGCCCTGCTGCGCGCCATGGGCGCCTCCCGCAGGCGGCTGCTCGCCCACACCGTCCTCCAGGCGGCCTTGGTCGTCGGCCTGGGCACCGCGGCAGGCGCCGTGCTCGCCGGAGCGGTCGGGCTGCTGGTCGGCGAACAGGTGCCGTTCAGCCTGCCCGCCGCCACCCTCGTCTTCACCATGTGCACCGTCGCGGCCGTGGGCCTCGCAGGCACCGCCCTGACCCTGCGCCGAGTCACCCGAGCCGACCCGCTGACCATGCTGGGAGCCAACCGATGAGCCTCGAACTGACCGGCGTCACCGTCACGTTCGGCCGCACCGACGCCCGTACCACCGTCCTCGACGGCCTCAACATCGCGTTCGAACCCGGCCGCATGACCGCTCTCGTCGGCCCGTCCGGCTCCGGCAAGTCCACGCTGCTCGCCGTCGCCGGCGCGCTGCTGCGACCCACCGCGGGGCAGGTCCTGCTGGACGGCGAGGACCTCGCCGGGCTCACCGACGCCCAGCGCGCCAAGGCACGCCGGGAACGGATCGGCTACATGTTCCAAAGCGGCAGCCTGCTCTCCGGCCTCACCGCCACCGACCAGCTGCTCGCCGCGGTCTGCATCAGCGGCGAACGCCCTCGCGCACACCGCTCCCGTGCCGAGGAGGCCCTGACCCGGGTGGGACTCGGCCACCGGCTGCGCCACCGCCCCGAACAGCTCTCCGGCGGCGAACGCCAGCGGGTCGCCCTGGCCCGTGCGCTCTTCCTCTCGCCGAAACTGCTGCTGATCGACGAACCTACGGCGGCCGTCGACCGTCCCCAGGCCGGTGACCTGGCAGCGCTGCTCGCCGAACGCGCCCACCAGGACCACTGCGTCACGGTCGTGGCGACGCACGACCCGGCCGTGGCGAAGGCCGCCGACCGGATCGTGGACATGGCCGCACTGACTGCCGAGGCAGCACCGGCCGCCCCGGCCGACCGCTGAAACGCTCCGCGACGTCAGACCCGCTGGACGCTGCCGTATGGATAACCATCGGCGCCGTCCAGCGTGGCCCGGTCAATATCGTGGTCGTCGTCCAGTGCACCCGTCGCATGACCGACGGTGAGCAGGACGCGGGGAAGGGGCGAGAAGATCGGCATCGTCATGGCCTACCGCAAGGGCGTGACCACGTGTCCGAATCGGATCAACGGGTGCGCAATCTCGATACGCAGACAGATCAGAGCCACTCCGTCCGCCCGAGCACCGCTGATTCCCACGCTCAGAGCGCGAGTTCGATTCCTGTCACCCGCTCCACCAGAGAGCCACGGACCAACGATCCGCTCTCGTCAATCTGCTGAAGCAGCAGTCCGGTTGATCCACCTGCACGAAGAGGGCCGCGCCGGGTGCGGGCGCTAGCGTGGCGCATCCGGCCGGCCCGGACTCACCGGGTGGGCGAAGACAGGGAAAGGAGCGTCGGTCCCATGCGCGTATCCGTCATCGGTTGCGGTCACCTGGGCATCCCGCACGCCGCCGCCATGGCCGAGATCGGCCACGAGGTCATCGGCGTGGACCTGGACCAGGCGAGGATCGACCGCCTCAACGCGGGCGAGAGTCCCATCTACGAGGAGGGCCTGCCCGAACTCCTCGCCGCCCACACCGCGTCCGGGCGGTTGCGGTTCACGACCAGCCTCGCCGAGGCGGCCGAGTTCGCCGACGTCCACTTCCTCGCGGTGGGCACGCCCATCGACGCGGACGGGCGCAGCTACGACACGGGTCAGGTGTTCGGCGTGGCCCGGGCGCTCGCGCCGCACCTGACCCGGCGGGCCGTCGTCATCGGCAAGTCCACGGTCACCGTGGGGACCGCGCGGGACCTCGGCGCTCTCCTGGCACGGCTCTCCCCGGCCGGTGAGGACGTGGAGGTGGTCTGGAACCCCGAGTTCCTGCGCGAAGGGCATGCCATCGACGACACCCTGCGGCCCGACCGGATCGTCGTCGGCGTCCCCTCTGCCGGAGCGGAGGACGTCGTAAGGGAGGTCTACGCGCCTCTCCTGGCGAACGGCATCCCGCTGTTCGTGACCGACCCCGCCACCGCCGAACTCCTCAAGGGTGCCGCCAACGCCTATCTCGGGATGAAGATCTCCTTCATCAACGGCGTCGCCGACATGTGCGACGCGGCAGGGGCCGACGTCCAGCAGCTGATCGAGGCCATCGGCGTCGACCCGCGCATCGGCCGCGGTGGCCTGAACGCCGGTCCCGGATACGGCGGCGGGTGCCTCCCGAAGGACGTCCGCGCCTTCACCGCCTCCGCCCGCGCGCTGGGCGCCACCGAGGCCGCGACCATGCTGCGGGCTGCGGAGGAGGTCAACGAATCCCGCCCCACTGCGGCCCTGAAGCTCATCGAGCAGACCCTCGGCCGCCCGGTCGACGGCGTACGCGTCACCGTCTGGGGCGCCTCCTTCAAAGCCGGCACCAACGACGTACGCGAATCCCCCGCCCTCGCCATCGCCGCCCTCATGCACCAGCGCGGCGCGACCGTCACCGTCCACGACCCGCACGCCAACCCCACGGCACTGCGCCGCAACCCCGAACTCGACTACGCCGAGAGCCTGGAAGGGTCCGTCCAGGGCGCCGAACTCGTCGTCCTGGCGACCGAGTGGCCCCACTTCCGCGAGGCCGACCCCAAGGCCCTCGCCCCACTCGTCGCAGCCCCGGTCCTCGTCGACCTCCGCAACCTCGTCGACGCCGACGCCTGGCGCATGGCCGGATGGACCGTACGCCAACTCGGACGCCCCGCACAGGAATAGCCGCGCCTGTCGACCATCGACCGCAGGTCCGACGTGGACACCCTGGGGGCAACATCGAGAAGCAGCTCAACGCCGTACGCCGGGCGGCAGGCCCTCACCTCTTCAGGGCGGCTCGCTCCCCGGCCACGCAGGTCGCGCGGCTGGGACAAGCACAGGTGTCGGATCCGCGGTCAGCCCGTCAGCCCTCGTGGTCATCGCTGCCCGGCCGAGCGGACAGCAGCGGTCAGGTAGGGCTCCCGGAGACTTCGCCGAGCGCCGGGCCGACTTCGCCCCGGCCATCGGCACCCGCCGTACGGACGCCTGTCCGCGGCACGGCATCATGCGCGCATGATCACCATTCACCTGAAGTACGAGATCGACGCCGACAAGATCGAGGATTTCGAGGAGTACGGTCGCCGCTGGGTACGGCTCGTCAACCAGTTCGGGGGGACGCATCACGGCTACTTCCTGCCGAGCGAGGGTGACAGCGACATCGCCTACGCGCTGTTCTCCTTCCCCAGCATGGCCGCGTACGAGCAGTACCGCACGGACAGCATGTCCGACCCGGAGTGCCGGCAGGCGATCGAACTGGCTCGTGAGACCCGCTGCATCAAGCGCTACGAGCGCCGGTTCCTCCGGCCGTTGGACGGCCTGTCCTAGGAAAGGCCGTACGGTCGTGAATCGGCCGTCCGGGCCCCGTCGGGATCACCGTCGGGATCACCGTCGGGATCACCGTCGGGATCACCGATGTCCGCTCCCGCGGGGCCTCCGGACAGCCGCCCGGCCGGGCCTCGACGAGCCGGTGGTCCCGCCCGGGACGCTGGAGCCGCGGTCGGTCCCGGACGGGCTTCGCGCGGAACGAGGCGCGACTCGGGGCCATTCCGTGGAACCGATGGCGCTGGAACAGAAGCCGGACATGTCCAGGATCATTTCAAGATCGCCCCGGCCCTAGTGTCAGCGGTGAAAGCAGGAAGCACCGCAACCGAATCGCCGCTGGAGATCATGATGCGTTCGCGCCTCGCCGCACGTTCCACTCGTCTCTTCCTCGCCGCCGCAGCCGTGACGGCTCTCGCTGCCACCTCCACCGCCTGCAGCCCCGACGACGTCGAGGGCGCCGGCAGCTCTTCGGCTTCCTCCGCCGAAAGCTCCAGCCCGTCCTCCGGCGCCGGCGCGAGCAGTTCCGCCGACGCGTCCGGTTCCAGCGCGTCCGGTTCCAAGGGCTCCGGTTCCAGCGCGTCCGACTCCAGCGCGTCCGGTTCCAGCGGGTCCGACTCCAGCGCGTCCGGTGACAAGAGCGCGGCCTCGGGCGACAGCGACGGTGGGAAGAGCGGCTACGGGCAGTCCTGCGGCACCAATGACCTGGACTTCTCGATCACCGCCAAGTCTCAGGCCGGCGGCTACTACCTCGTCACGGCCAAGGCAAAGTCCGGGATCACCTGCTACCTGGACGTCAACACTCCCAGCGTCTCGTTCGGCTCCGGTGCCGACGGCGTCGCCTCCCCGGTCGGGCAGGGGGGCGAGGACCCGATCAAGCTCTCCGGCTCCGCTGTCGCGTACACAGGTATCAATCCCAAGACCACCGACGGCGAGGGCGGCAAGGAGTTCGGGAGCGTCATCATCGCCACCTCCGACGACGACCCCGACCCCGCCGAACTCCAGCTCCCCGACACCGCCACCGTCGACAAGCCCATCGTCACCAACTGGTCGGCCAATCCGTCCGAGACGGTCCCCGTGATCGTCTGACGCACCGGCTCGGGCTGGGCAACGCCGAGCAGGCCGAAGCCTCGTACGCTCCGCCGGTTCCGCGGGTGTTCTTCCTGTTCCGTCGCACGGGGCGTTCAGCCTCCTGAGCGGTTCGGCGTCGCACGCGTCTGCCCTGGCCCGCGCATGGCGCACCACACATGGCGCCCCACGCATGGCGCCCCACGCATACCGGCCGGTCGCAGCCGTGCGGCTACTCCTGCGCGGCTGCGGGAACAGTCACCACGGCCCACAGGGTTGCACCGAGGAAGGGCCGGTGCCGCGCGGGCGGGGAGTACGGAGACCACAGGGTCGTCCGCCCGCCCCGCCCCGCCCCGCCCCGCCCCGGCCGTGCACGTTCGCGGTGAGTTCACCGCGTACGCGTACCGCGACCACAGAAGATCTGCAGAAGGACTGTTTTCCATGACTGACCGGCCCTTGACGCTCATGGCAGTGCACGCCCACCCCGACGACGAGGCGACCAGCACCGGAGGGGTTCTCGCGCGGTATGCGGCGGAGGGAATCCGTACGGTGCTGGTGACCTGTACCGACGGCCGTTGCGGGGACGGGCCGGGGGGTGTCAAGCCGGGGGACCCGGGGCACGATCCGGCGGCCGTCGCGTCGATGCGCCGCCGGGAGCTGGAAGCGAGCCGTGAGGTCCTGAAGATCAGCGATCTGGAGACCTTGGACTACGCGGACTCGGGCATGGTCGGGTGGCCGAGCAACGACGCCCCCGGTTCCTTCTGGCGGACCCCGGTGGCGGAGGGCGCCGCACGGCTCGCGGAACTCATGCGGCACTACCGGCCCGACGTGGTCGTCACCTACGACGAGAACGGCTTCTACGGCCACCCCGACCACATCCAGGCCCACCGCATCACCATGGCGGCGCTGGAGATGACCGAGCTGACGCCGAAGGTGTACTGGACGACGATGCCGCGCTCGGCGATGCAGCGGTTCGGGGAGACCCTGCGCGAGCTCGGGGAGGAGATGCCGGAGCCCGATCCCGCCGAGGAAGCCGCGATGGCCGAGATGGGCCTCCCGGACGACGAGATCACCACCTGGGTGGACACCACCGCGTTCAGTGGTCAGAAGTTCGACTCGCTGGCGGCCCACGCCAGTCAGGGCGAGAACATCTTCTTCCTGAAGATGGGCAAGGAGAAGTTCGCCGATCTGATGGGCGTGGAGACCTTCGTACGCGTGAAGGACGCCACCGGAGCGGCCCTGCCCGAGAACGACCTCTTCGCCGGAGTGCGCTGATCCACTCCCACCCGGCCCGGGTCTCCGGGCCGGGCCGGGCCGCGCCGCGCCGCGCCGCGCCGGGGACAGGAACGTCCACATACATCCCGTATATGGACGTTCCTCCGCCTTGCGATGCAGCCTTGCCATGCACCGCATCTGCCGCCGCACACTGATCCACCACGGATGACGGGCAGCCCCTAGGGTGTGCCTGTGATCTTCAAGAGGAAGCGGAAGGCTTCGGGCCTCACCGCCACCGTGTCCGAGCTGGAAGAGGCGGTTGCCGCTCGTGACGGCGACCGCACCGAGCGTGCCTTCACCGCCGTGATGAAGTCCGTGCAGTCGGCTCCGGATGCTGAACTCATTCTGTCCGGGCCTCGGTTGGCGTCACTGCTGCCCGCCTTCCCGTCCATCGGCCCGCGGCCGATGCTGGCGACGGCGGCCGGCTACTGCGTCGAGCGCGGGGCCGATCCGGCGGGCTGCGCCGAGCCGATCCTCGGAGGCGTCCTCCAGGACCTGCTCGACGCCCTGGAGTTCGCCCGCCGCTGGAGCTCCACCGGCGCGGCCGGGGACGAACTGCCGGAGCCGGACGAGAAGATCATCGACGACGCGCTGCTGACCCGCCTCGGCGGGGACGAACACGAGTCCAGGCGACTGGCGTTGGCCTGGTGTGCGGTCGAGGAGTGGCAGCCGCCCGCGCTGGCCGTGCTGTGCCGCAGCGCCGAGGTGCGCCGTCGGCACGGATCCGCGATCCTCCCCGCCTGCCGCGATCTGGCGGCCCTGGAGCGGCACGACCTCAAGTGCCTGGCCTACGCGCTGGCGGTTCTGGACGACGAGCCCCTCGTGGTGCTGCACAGGCCCACCGGGGCCGGGTTCGAGGTGCGCATCGGCGGCATCGGGGACAACTTCCAGTTGCACACCCTGCTCGCCCACGTCCTCATAGGCGGCGGCCAGGTGCCCGGAACCGCGCCTTCGGCGGAGAGCGTCCGTCTGGCCACGGACCCCGAGCCCGCCCGGGGAACCACCCGTACCGCCGCGACCGGGGCCTTCGAGCTCCTCGCCCCGGGCGGCGAACGGATCTGGAACGAGGGGCTGCCCGACGACATCCCCGTGGTGGAGGGACGTCGCCTGCTCGTGCTCGACGATCCGATGTACCAGCGCAGTTGGAGCGCCGACCGCTTCTTCCCGCACCTCCCGGGCACGGCCGAGCTGACCCGCGTCCTGAGCACGGACGAGACGCGGACCTGGTTCTCCCGCACATCGCACGGGAGCGGCAACCGCCCGCCTTCCTGACTCGCCGACCGCTCCGGTCGCGGCCGGCGCGGGCCCTGTCGGGACCGCTACGCCGTTCGCCGCCACAACGTCAGGTCCCCGGTGATGAAGGCGGACTCCTCGACAAAGGTGACCTTCGCCGTGACCACGAGCAGCGCCACGTCCCCCGAGGGCGTCTGGACGCAGACTTCGCTCCGCTCGCCATGGAGTAGAGCGAAAGGCTGTGGCTCGCGTCGCTCTGTCTCAACCGTGCGCGGCACTGGCCGAGCGTGGTTCCCGGTTTGCCGTACATCAGCTGGAGCGTGTTCGTCCGGCTGCTCAGATCGCAGGCGTCCTGCTTGCACGCGAAGCTGAGATCCCCCGTGGCACCGCCCACCTCCGTGTACGGGTCCGTGAAGTTCAGCGAGTGCTTGTTGGTCAGCATGACACCGGCGTACGGGGCGGGTTTTGAGAACGAGGGCGAGGCCGAGGGGGAGGGGGAGGCGGAGGCCCCGAGACCCTTGCGGTCGTCCACGGCCGCCGAGTCCGAGGACAGCCCGGCCGCTCCCGTGGGAGACCCGGACGAACTGACGATGGCCTGGTGAACGCTCTGGTTCACCCAGTTCAGGGTCGGCCAGGCCAGCGCTCCCAACAGCAGGGCGCCCACGGACAGACCGACGATCGTCCGCCGCGTGGTGCGCCGCCTGACGGCCTTGACCTCGGCCGTCGTCGGCCGCGCCGGCCACGCGGTGGGAACAGCCGGGTAACCGCCGAACACCGGTGGCTGCGGCGGTACGTGCTGGAGCTGTGTCCTCACCGGTGTGGGGTCGGGCAACGGCGGGGGCGGGAGCACGTCGTCGTGCTCGCTGATCTGCCGCCACACGGCCGGGGCCCCGCCCTCCTCGGTGTCGTCCCCCAAGTGCTGCCTGCACCAGGCCAGCACCTCCGCCGGAGTGGCCCGCTCCGCCGGATCGGCGGACAGGCACCGGGCAAACAGCGGGCGCAGGGACTCGGGCAGCAGGGAGAGGTCGGGCCCGGAGTGGACGATCCGGTAGAGGAGGTTGACGCCCTGGCCCTCGCCGTAGAGCGGCCTGCCCAGGACCGCGAAGGCCGCCGTCTGGGCAAGGGCGAAGACATCCGTGGCACCGGTGACCTCGGCTCCCGATGCCTGTTCCGGGGCCATGTACGCGGGCGTACCGACCGCCTGCCCCGTGACGGTGTACGCGGTTCCGTCGGCGGCCGTCGCGATGCCGAAGTCGATCACGCGCGGCCCGTCCGCGGCCAGCAACACGTTCGAGGGCTTCAGATCCCGGTGCACGATGCCCTCGGCGTGAATGGCCTGCAACGCCTCGGCCATCCCCGCCATCAGCCACAACACGGCGGGCTTCTCCAGCGGCCCCCGTCGGCGGACGGCCTCCGCCAGGGACGGCCCGGGTATGTACAGCGTGGCCAGCCAGGGGGGTTCACCGTCCGCGTCGGCGTCGATCAGCTCGGCCGTGTACGCTCCACGGACCCGCCGGGCCGCTTTGATCTCCCTGGCGAACCTCCGCTGGAAGTCCCGGTCGTCCGCCAGTTCCGGCCGTACGACCTTGATCGCGACAGGTCGGCCGCCCCGCGTGTACGAGAGGTAGACCCGCCCCATGCCGCCCGCGCCCAGCCGGGCCACGAGCCGGTAACCACCGACCACGGGCGGGTCGGCCGCCTGGAGTGGCTGGAAGACGTCGCTCACATCTTTCATCGGCCCGCTCCCCCCACTCCGACGCGTCGGCCAACGTCAGCAGCCTACGTGGCGGAACCATGGAGTTGCTGCGCAGGGGCGGGGGTTCTTCGACGGGTCAACGTCGTTCATGGACCCCTCGATTCGGCGATTTCCGACGTTCGCCTTTTCCCCTTTCCGGCGTGACTGGTCCACCGCTCCGGGGCCTCGTTCTTCCCGCGTCCGTACGTGATCCGGCAGGCGGGCTCCCGCACCCTGTCGGACCGCCGCAAGCGACCGCGGGGAGCTGCCACCACACGACCTGAGCCCCGCCACCGGGAGGGGCTTGCGCCCGGTGGCGGGGCTCAGGAGCTCCGGTCACGTCATTTGTCGGACGGGGCCGACGTCGTGTCAGATCGTCGGCGTGTCGTCGACGATCTCCTTGTGCGGCTCGACGATGAACTTCCAGCCCTCGCTGGGCTCCAGGAACCGCACGCGGGTCGGGTAGATGTCCAGGGCGCGGCGGTCACGGTTCTGGCCGTTGGCGCCCTTACGGACCTTCACCGGCTCCTCGTACAGGTCGATCTTGACGTCCGGGACCGCGACGACTTCCTCGCTCCAGCGCTGCACGACCCCGGCGCCGAACGCCTCCCGCGCGGAGGCGTAGAGCGCGTCCAGGGACTCCTTGTTCCCGGCGGGCACGAAGAGGGCGAGGTTCAGCAGGACGCCGGCGCTCTGCAGAACCTCGATCGCCTCTCCCGCCTCGTCGGCGACCCAGACGCCGCCCTCGTCGGCGTTGGCCGGGAGAACGTGGACCTCCTCGCCGAAGACCGTCTTCGCGACGAAGGACCCACCCTCGAAGTCCTTGCCCGGAGCCGTGAGGAAAGCCGGGGCGTAGCAGTCGAGAGGAAGGCCATCCACCCCTGCCGGAACAAAAATGCTGTCCTGGACGCTCAGGCCCGAGATTTCTTCAGCCGTAAGACGTCGAGCCGTAACCTTCTCAGTGTTCACGCCATTCCCCTTTTACTCGCGGCGCTCGGTGAATTCATTAATACTCTACCACGAAAATGATCAACTACACGCCGCCGTAAGCGACTTCGGGCAATTGGCAATGATTCGCGCACCCACTTCACCGACGTAGGCGCAATTCGTCATTCACGGACCTTGACTCCCCTATTCACGGGCAACCGTTCGGGCGGCCGGCGCTCTTCGCCATTGCGCCGGGAGAAAACGGCACGGGGCACGTGGCGTGCGTACACCGTGCACGGTGCGTACGGCGCGTCCGGCGCGTCCGGCGCGCACGGTGCGTACGGCGCGCACGGCGTCGCACGGGGACGAGTGTCGCGGGCGGGGGCATCCGGAAACGTCCGGCGCGCATCGCAGAGGCGTGAAGAGCACGGCCCGCTCCCGAATCCCGACCGGTACGGATATCTCCTCCGTACGGCCTCCGAACGGCCTCCGTACGGTCCTTCGTACAACCTCCGTACGGCTTCCGCAGGGCCTTCGTCCAGGAAAAGCCGGCGGGACAGCCCTGAGGGCCGCGATATCGGGGAATCGAATTCTCGGCTCTTCGGCCGCGCGCCGCCCCTGCCCCGACGGCGCCGCAGAAGATTCATCCCTGGTTCTCCCACTGGGAGTGGAGGGGTCTCTCCTGGTTCACTTGATCTTCACGCCGCGCTCCGCGCGTTCAACGCTCCGTAGAAGCAAGGAGATTCGAATCGCTCGCGCCGGCGGGGCGGGGCCGTAAAACGCCGAATGCGGCCGGGCACCGTCCACGACGTTGCCGACCGCACCCGGGCCCACCGGCCCGCACACTCCGCCTCTCACCGAGAGGCCCTGCCGCACGCGCGGGGGCCCGCGCTCGGCGGGCCCCCGGTGGCTGGACGTTCGCCTCAGGGCTGTCCCGTAATCCCTGGTGGGTGCGCGACGACAGCTACGGCACCTCGCCGCGTTGTCGGAGCGTCCGCATACATCCAGTATGCGGACGCTCCTCCGCCTTGCGATGCACCGCATCTGACGCCGCGCACTGATCCACCACGGATTACGGGACAGCCCTTACCGCACGGGGAAGCCGAAGGAGTACCCCTGCTCCTTCAGCCAGGGCAGGACCTCGCGCATGGCGTCCAGGGTCTGGGCGCGGTCGCCGCCCGCGTCGTGGAAGAGGATGGTCGGACCGGAGCCGATCTCGCTCTTGACGGTCGCGACGATGGTCTCCACCCCGGGGTGCTCGAAGTCCTTGGTGTCGACGTTCCAGCCCAGCGGGCGCATCCCCCGGGAAGCGGCCAACTGGCGGCTGTACGGGGTGAACGCGCCGCCCGGAGCCCGGTAGTACATCGGCCGTACGCCGCCGGAGGCCTCGGTGATCATGCGCTCGGCGTCCAGGATCTCCTGGGACTGGAAGGCCTCGGACTTCTTGTCCATGGTGGTGTCGTGCGAGACGGTGTGGTCGCACAGCCGGTGCCCGTCCGCGACGACCGCCTTCACCAGGTCCGGGTACGCCTTGGCCTGCGTTCCCACCATGCAGAACGTCGCCTTCACGCCGTTCTCCTTGAGGAGTTGCAGCACCTTCGGCGTCCAGACCGGGTCCGGCCCGTCGTCGATGGTGATGTTGACGCCCTGGGCACCGGCGTCAGACGCGTGCGCGATCTCCAGTGCCACGGGCCGGATGGCCGGCGCCGAGGCGTGCGCCTGCGGCTGCCGCTCCTCGGTGGTGTCGGCCTGCGCGGTCCACATCGACATGGCGAGGGCGCCCGACGTCACTCCGAGTGCCGCGGCGAGGACCTTGCCGTGCCAGCCCCTTCCCTTGTGCTTCGCCATGTCCGCCCGCCCCTTTGCCGTGTCCGCCGGTGCCGTGTCCGCCGGTGTTCCGTCCGATGCCGTGCACCCATCAAGACATGCGAACACCCGAACGAGGTAGGGCGGTTACCGATCGCGGACAAAGCTGCTGGTGCCCGGCGACAAACGCAGGTGAACGGAGACAGCCACGGGGCCACGGCGGGCCAACGGCAGGCCAACGGCAGCCGCCCGGCGCACCGGGCCCCCTAGGTCTGGGCGGCCCAGGGGGGCCGGTACGGGATCCCGGCCGACCTGCCGACGGGCTGAAAGCCCAGTCAGCGCAGCGACTTCAGCATCTCCGCACCGAACGGGGCGATGTCCCCGGTCCGCCCGGCCAGCGTCTTCGCCGCCCACTCGGGGTCGGCGATCAGGGCGCGGCCGACCGCCACCAGGTCGAACTCGTCGCGCTCGATCCGTTCCAGCAGCTGCTCGATACCGGTGACCGGGGAGCCCTGGCCCCGGAACGCCTGGAAGAACTCCCCGTCCAGGCCGACCGAGCCGACGGTGACCGTCGGTCGTCCGCTGATCTTCTTCACCCAGCCGGCGAGGTTCAGGTCGGAACCGTCGAACTCCGGCAGCCAGTAGCGGCGGGTCGACGCGTGGAAGACGTCCACACCGGCCTCGGCCAACGGTGTGAGCAGGGCGTCCAGCTCCTCCGGCGACTGCGCGACCTTCGCTTCGTACGCGCCCATCTTCCACTGGGACAGGCGGAAGAACAGGGGGAAGGAGTCCGACACGGCCGCCCGGCAGGCCGCCACGATCTCGGCCGCGAAGCGGGTGCGCGCCGCGATGTCACCGCCGTAGGCGTCGGTGCGGCGGTTGCTGCCCGCCCAGAGGAACTGGTCGATGAGATAGCCGTGGGCGCCGTGCAGCTCGACACCGTCGAAGCCGAGCCGCTCGGCCGCCGCGGCGGCCTTGGCGAAGGCCGCGATCACGTCGTCGAGGTCCCCCTGCGTCATGGCGCGGCCCTTGGGCTCGCCCGCGAGGGACAGGCCGGAAGGTCCGACCGGCTCCGCGTCGATGACCGGCGGAGCGCCCTCGGCGCGGGTCACGCCCACGTGCCACAGCTGGGGAATGATCGCGCCGCCCTCGCGGTGCACGGCGTCCACGACACCGGCCCAGCCGGCGAACGCGTCCTCGCCGTGGAAGCGCGGCACCCGGTCGCTGGTGCCGGCGGAGGCGTGGTCGACATAGGTGCCCTCGGTGATGATCAGCCCCACCCCGCCGGCGGCGCGGCGGGCGTAGTACTCCGCCACGTCCTGGCCGGAAACGCCGCCCGGGGAGAACTCACGCGTCATCGGCGCCATCGCGATCCGGTTGCGGGAGGTCAGTCCGCGCACGGTGAAGGGACGCGAGAGGGCTTCCGTCGCGCGCTGGGCTGCGGGGGTGGTGTTCACATCGGTCACGTCGTGTCCTGTCCTTCGGCTGGTCGGGTCCTCCCGTGCCCAACACCCGGCCGGCGTGCCCGCTTCCCCGGCCCGTGCCGGCTGTGGCGAAGGTCTCCCGGTACGCACGCGTTCCAGGCGCGCGTGCGCCGGACCCGCGCCGTGTGCCGGACCCGCGCCATGTGGCGTGCGCCGTGTGCCGGACCCGCGCCATGTGGCGTGCGCCGTGTGCCGGACCCGCGCCGTGCGCCGTGTGCCGGACCCGCGCCGTGCGCCGCCCGGGAACCAGCCGTCAGGCGACCCGCGCGACCCGCTCCGTGCGCTCGCTCTTCCAGAAGCCCGAGAAGGTGATCCGGTCCTTCGGGACGCCCGCGCGGACCAGGTGGCGGCGGCCCTCGGTGGCGAGGGTCGATTCGCCGACGACGAAGGCGTACGCGCCCGCGTCCACGGCGCCGTGGCGGAGGAGTTCCTCCAGTGCGGCCGCTCCGGGCACGGCCGAGGCGTCGTCGCGGACGACCCAGGCCACGGAGACGCCGGGCGGTGCGTCCAGCGCGCGGATGTCCTCGGCGAGCGGGACCTCCTGGATGACCCGCCCCACGGTGTCGCGCGGCAGCGAGCGGAGGATGCCCGCCGTGGACGGCAGGCCGCTCTCGTCGGCGACCACCAGGACCTCGGTGGCGTCGTCCGGGCGGTCGAAGATGCGGCCCTGGTCCAGCAGGGCGACCGGGTCGCCGGGACGGGCCGCGCACGCCCAGATCGCCGCGCCGCCCTCGGGCAGGCCCTCGGGGCCGAAGTGCACCACGAAGTCGATGTCCATCTCGGCGGCTTCGGGGCGGAATCCGGCCACGGTGTAGTTGGCGCAGTGCGGCCGTACGTCCTCGGGGAGGGCGAAGTATGGGTCCCACCAGCGCTTCGCGCCGGCGAGCTCCGGCATCACGAACTCCTGCTGGTGCGGCTTGCGCAGGAAGAGGCGGAACCAGTGGTCATATCCCAGCCAGGGGAAGTCCCCGAGGTTGGCACCGGTGATCGTCACCCGCTGCATCGACGGGGAGAAACGCTCGCTGCGGACCACTTCGCCGCGGAACAGAACGGGATGCTTCGGCATGAGCCGGGGAGTCTTCGCCACAAAGGAAGGTTAGCCTAAGTTAACTGGGCGTCAAGAGATGGGCGGCATGCCGTATCGGCCACGCCCCCCTCGACTCCCCCTCCCGAGCCCCGCCTACCTGCAACGAACGATCGAACTGCTGCAAAAAATCAATGGTGCCCCGCTCGTTTGACGAGAAAGAGAAGGAAAACCTCTCGCATGAGCCTTGTGGGCGCCGGTGCGGGGTCCTTACTGTCACCTCACCTCACGACGCCCGTGCCGCCTCGAACGTCCAGGGCGGTTCGCGCCCGACACGAGAATCGAGCTGGGGATGGCACGTATGGCACGGAGCGGCAAGGGGATCAGCAGGGGAAGGGCGGGGCGGAGAACCGTGGCGGCCGTCGTCGCCGCGGCGGGGATCTGCCTCGGGATCGGTGGCGGTACGGCGGCCGGGGCGGACACCGCCGGAGCCGCCCGTACCAGCGCCGCCCGTACCGGCGCCGCCGGGCCCGCCGCGCCCGTGGTGACCCGGGCCGGGCTGGACCCGGCCCTGGTCGCGGGAGCGGGCGCGGACCTCGGGTTCGCCGAGCAGGAGGCGGAGAACGCCGTCACCGACGGGAAGGTCATCGGCCCCGGCCGGAGCGCCTACACCCTCCCCGCCGAGGCGTCGGGGCGGCGAGCGGTCACCCTGGAGCCGGGCCAGTACGTCGAGTTTACGCTGCCGAGCGCCGCCAACGCGATCACCGTGCGGTACAGCATCCCGGACGCCCCGGGCGGCGGCGGCATCACGGCCCCGCTCGACGTGACCGCCACCGGCCGGGGTGGAACGGCAGCAGGACACGCGACCGTGACGCCCACGACGAAGAAGTCGCTCACCCTGACGTCCCAGTACTCCTGGCTCTACAACCAGTATCCGTTCTCCAACGACCCGAACGCCGGTCTGCTGCACGCCGATTGGTGGATCACCGAGTGCGGCTGCGTGCCGGCCGCCACCAGCCCCGCACCGGTGATCGCCAAGCCGTTCCGGCCCAGCCACTTCTACGACGAGCAGCGCCTCCCACTGGGCCGGACCTACCGGGCGGGCGACACCGTCCGGCTCTCCGTGCCCGTCCGCGCCGGGGCGGTGGCGACGACCGTCGACGTCCTCGACTCGCACCTGGTGGCACCGCCGCGGGTGCTGACCCTCGCGGCGAACGTGCTCGTCTTCGGTGCGGACCCGACCGGCCGGAGGGACTCGGCGGGCGCCCTCGACCGCGCCATCGCCTTCGCCCGGCGCGCGCACCTCACCGTGTACATCCCGCCGGGCACGTACCGGGTCGACCGGCACATCCTCGTGGACGACGTCACGATCGAGGGTGCCGGAAGCTGGTACACGGTCATCAAGGGACGCCAAGTCGCCCTGGAAACACCGGCGAAGGACGGTTCCGTGCACACCGGGGTCGGCTTCTACGGCAAGGACGCGGCGGCCGGCGGCAGCCGTGACGTGCGTCTCTCGGGCTTCGCCGTCGAGGGCGACGTGCGCGAGCGCATCGACACCGACCAGGTGAACGGTGTCGGCGGGGCGCTCAGCGACTCCGTGATCGAGGGGCTGTACGTCCACCACACCAAGGTCGGCATGTGGTTCGACGGGCCGATGTCGAACCTGCGGATCACCGGCAACGTCATCACCGACCAGATCGCCGACGGCCTCAACTTCCATACGGGAGTGACCGATTCGGTCGTACGGAACAACTTCGTGCGCAACTCCGGCGACGACGCCCTCGCCCTGTGGTCGGAGAAGGGCGCGGACGCCCGCAACACCGTCGACCACAACACCGTGCAGTCCCCGGTCCTCGCCAACGGCATCGCGGTCTACGGCGGTACGGACACCACCGTCTCCCACAACCTCGTCGCCGACCCGGTCCGCGAGGGCAGCGCCCTGCACGTGGGCTCCCGCTTCGGCTCCGAACCCTTCACCGGGTACCTCCGGTTCACCGGCAACACCACCGTCCGCGCCGGTACGTACGAACTGAACTGGAACATCGGGCTCGGCGCCATCTGGTTCTACGCCCTGGAGCGGAACATCGACGCGGACATCCGGGTCACCGGGGACCGCTACCTCGACAGCACCTACAACGCGATCATGCTGGTGGCGGACTGGCCGGTGAAGGACACGTACGGGATCAGCAACGTGCACTTCAAGGACGTACGGGTCGACGGCACCGGCACCTCGGTGGTCAGCGCCCGCGCCGCCGGGTCGGCGTCCTTCGAGAACGTGGACGCCCGCAACGTCGGCGCGGTCGGCATCAACAACTGCGGATCGTTCAACTTCCCGTCCACTGGCTCGGAGTTCGCCCTGAACGACCTCGGCGGCAACGACGGCGGCGGCACCACCGGTCCGTGGTTCGGCGCCTGGCAACTGCCGAACACCCTCACCTGCGACGACCGTCCGCCGGTCGTCGCACCCCCGGCACCCTCCGCCTGGTGAACCGGCCGGGGTGACCCGCGCGCAGCGGCGATGTGCGGTCCGGCCGGGCGTCAACACCAACTCCGCGCAGGGAAAGCGGAGTCGACGTCCGGGCCGGACCGTCCGTACACCCGCCCCCGTCCGGGCGCAGCCCCCGGGGCGGCCTTTCCCCGGAGTTCACGCGTCCGCCGCCTGCCGCTCGCCCGGAGCTGGGACCATCGCGGCCGTCCGGCAGCAGTGGATCGCCGTGCACCGTCGCGCAACGGAGGACAGATGGCCCCCAAGAGAACGTACGCCGCACTCGGCGCCCTGGTCGTGGCCGGCGGCCTGCTGGCAGGCGGCACGGGCGCGGCGAGCGCCCACCAGAAGCCCGCGGCGCCGCTCGCCTTCCAGCGCACCGCGACCTATCCGGTCTTCCAGAACCGGCCCGCCGGCGAGGACCCGGCCACCGCCACCGTCGCCGAGATCTCCGCCACCAGCGAGGACGGCCGGACCCTCGTCTACACCGACGCGCCGGCCCGCCGCATCGGCTTCCTCGACATCAGCGACCCCGGCGAGCCGCGCGGGCTCGGCACCCTGTCGCTGGCCGAACTCGGCGACGCCGAGGACGAGCCCACCTCCGTGGCGGTGGTCGGCGGACACGTCCTCGTCGTGGTCAACACCAGCACCGACTTCGCCCACCCCTCGGGCCGTCTCGACGTGATCTCGCTGCGCGACCGCAGCCGGGTCACCAGCTTCGACCTGGGCGGTCAGCCGGACTCCGTCGCGATCACCAAGGACGGGCGGTACGCCGCCATCGCGATCGAGAACGAGCGCGACGAGGAGGCGACCCCGCCCGGCGGCGAGGAGGGCGACCTCCCGCAGGCCCCGGCCGGGTTCGTGCAGATCGTGGACCTCAAGGGCAGCTCGCCGCGGCAGTGGCGCACCCGGGCCGTCCCGTTCACCCGCCCCGACGGCGGCGCGCTCCCCGTACTGGCCGCAGCCGGTCTCGCCGAGCCCACCGACCCGGAGCCGGAGTACGTCTCCGTCAACAGCCGGAACCAACTCGCGGTCACCCTCCAGGAGAACAACGGAATCGTCCTGGTCGACCTGCCGACCGGGCGGATCACCAAGGCGTTCAGCGCCGGTACGGACACGGTGCACGGCATCGACACGGCCAAGGACGGCGTGATCGACCAGACCGGTTCGATCACCGACGTACCGCGCGAGCCCGACGCGATCGGCTGGGTCGACGACCGCTACCTGGCGACCGCCAACGAGGGCGACTGGAAGGGCGGCACCCGGGGCTGGTCCGTCTTCGACAGCCGTACCGGGAAGGTCGCCTGGGACGCGGGCAACAGCTTCGAGCGCCTCGCCGTCCGCTACGGCCTCCACGACGAGGACCGCTCGGCGAAGAAGGGCACCGAACCCGAGGGGGTGGTGGTCGCCACCTTCCACGGGGTGCGGTACGCCTTCGTCGGCTCCGAGCGGAGCAACTTCGTCGCCGTCTACGACCTGACCCGACCGACCGCCCCCGTCTTCCGGCAGATCCTGCCCACCACCAACGGCCCCGAGGGCCTGCTGCCCATCCCGTCCCGGGACCTCCTCGCGGTCTCCAGCGAGGAGGACGACGCCTCCGTCAACGTACGGGCCTCCGTCTCCCTCTTCCGGCTGGGCGAGGGAACCCCGGTGTTCCCGAGCATCCTCTCCGCCTCGGACTCCACCGGAGCGCCCCTCGGCTGGGGCGCGCTCGGCGCCCTCTCCGCCGCCCCCGGCAGACCGCACGAGCTGTACACCGTGACCGACGCGGCGTACTCCCTCACCCGCGTCCTGACCATCGACACGGCGCGCCGCCCGGCGGTCATCACCCGCGCGCTGGCCGTCAAGGACGCGGCGGGCAAGCCGGTCGGCTACGACGCCGAGGGCATCTACGCCCGCCCTCAGGGCGGGTTCTGGCTCGCGGTGGAGGGCGCGACCGGCGCGGGCAACCAGTTGGTCCGCCTCGACCGCGACGGCATCACCCGCCAGGTCGTCCCGCTCCCGGCCGACGTCGCCGCCGGGCTGACGAAGCAGGGCTTCGAGGGCGTCACCGCCACCACCGACCGCCGGGGCCACGAGATCGTTTTCGCCACCCTGCAACGCGAGGTCAAGGGCGACCCCACCGGAACCGTCCGCCTCGGCAGGTACGACGTGCAGGCCGGCACCTGGAGCTGGTACGGCTACCGGCTCGGCACCACGACCACCCCGGGCGACTGGATCGGGCTCTCCGAGATCACCGTGGTCGGCGACAAGCTGGCGCTGATCGAGCGCGACAAGCTCAACGGTCCGGCCGCCGCCGTCAAGCGGTTCTACACCGTGGAGCTGCCGACGTCGGCAGCCCCCGAGGGCGAGTTGAAGGTGCTTCCCAAGACCCTCGCCCAGGACGTGCTGCCCGGACTGCGGGCCGGCAACGGCTGGACCCAGGAGAAGCTCGAAGGGCTGACGGTGGGCGCCGACGGGCAGGTCTACGCGGTCACCGACAACGACGGCCTCGCGGACGCCACGGGCGAGACGGTGTTCCTGCGGCTGGGGTCGAGCCGGAAGGTCTTCGGCCGGACGACGGCACGCTGACGACACGCCCCGGCGGAGCCACCGCGCACGGGAGCAGGTCGGCCGCCCGGTCGGCCGCTGCCCTCCGCGGTGGCTCCGCGGTGGCTCCGCGCTCGGCCCCGCAGCGGCCGACCACCCGCCCCGCACCCGGCGTTGTTCTTTCCGTCACCCTCGGGCAATGAAATGCGCCGGAAACTCGCGCGTGCCCCGTACGTAACGCACGCCCGGGACTCTCTCCTTCGCCGGAACCCCACGCCGCCCCGAGGAGGAGCCCTCCGTGACCCCCGTTCCCCTGGCCGCGGCTGGCCTCGACACGGGCGACACCGCCTGGATGCTCGCCGCCACAGCGCTCGTGCTGCTGATGACTCCGGGGCTGGCCCTGTTCTACGGGGGCATGGTCCGCGCCAAGAGCGTGCTGAACATGCTGATGATGAGCTTCGTGGCGATCGCTCTGGTCACCGTCGTCTGGCTGGTCGCCGGCTACTCGCTCGTCTTCGGCAGCGACTCCTTCGCCGGGCTCATCGGCGGCCTCGGTCACCTGGGGCTCGCGGACATCGGCCCCACCGCGCTGACCGGCGGGGTTCCCACCCTGCTGTTCGCCACCTTCCATCTCACCTTCGCGATCCTGGCGGCGTCGCTGATCAGCGGGGCGGTGGCGGACCGGATGCGGTTCGCGGCGTGGGTGGTGTTCGTACCGGTGTGGGCCCTGCTCGTATACGTTCCGGTGGCGCACTGGGTCTGGGGACCGGGCGGCTGGATCACGCGGTCGCTCGGGGCGCTGGACTTCGCCGGGGGGCTCGTGGTGGAGATCGCCTGCGGGGCCTCGGGGCTCGCTCTCGCGCTGGTGCTGGGGCCGCGGATCGGCTTCAAGAAGGAGGCCATGCGTCCGCACAGCCTGCCGATGGTGATGCTGGGTGCGGGCCTTCTCTGGTTCGGGTGGCTGGGCTTCAACGGCGGTTCGGCCCTGCACGCGGACGGGGTGGCGGCCGGTGCGGTCCTGAACACCCTGGTCGCCGGGTCCACCGGGCTGCTCGGCTGGCTCTTCGTCGAGCAGCGGCGCGACGGTCATCCGACGACCTTCGGCGCGGCTTCGGGGGCGGTCGCCGGGCTGGTGGCGATCACGCCGGCCTGCGGCACGGTCGGGGCGCCGGGGGGTGCGGCGATCGGCCTGGTGGCGGGCGTGGTGTGTTCGTACGCGGTGGCCTGGAAGTTCCGGTTCGACTTCGACGACGCCCTGGACGTGGTGGGTGTCCACTTCGTCGGCGGCGTCGTCGGCACCCTGCTCGTGGGGCTGTTCGCCACGGCCGCGATGACCGGCGGCCCGGAGGGTCTTCTCCACGGCGGCGGGCTCGCCCTGCTGATGAAGCAGGCGGTGGCGGTGCTGGTCGTGGCCGCGTACACCTTCCTGGTGACGTACGGGATCGGGAAGGCGATCGACCGGGCGATGGGGCTGCGTGCCTCGGGCGACGACGAGATCGCGGGCCTGGACCGGACGGTGCACGCGGAGAGCGCCTACGATCACGGCGTCCAGGGGGCCGCCTCACCGCAGGCGCACCATCACTCCGCCGCTCACCACAAGGACAGGACTCCGCCCTCATGAAGCTCATCACCGCGGTCGTGAAGCCGCACCGCCTCGACGAGGTGAAGACCGTTCTCCAGGAGCTCGGTGTACACGGGCTGACCGTCACCGAGGCCAGCGGTTACGGGCGTCAGCGCGGCCACACCGAGGTGTACCGGGGCGCCGAGTACCGGGTGGACCTGGTGCCGAAGATACGTATCGAGGTCCTCGTGGAGGACGCCGACGCGGAGGCGGTCGTCGACGCCGTCGTGCGCGCGGCCCGGACCGGCAAGGTCGGCGACGGCAAGGTGTGGATGGTCCCGGTGGAGACCGTCGTCCGCGTCCGTACCGGCGAGCGGGGCCCGGACGCGCTGTGACCCCGCCGGGCGCCGGGCGGGCCCCGGGGCCGGTCGGGGTCAGCGTGCGGGGGCCTGCGCGACGACGGGGGCGACGGCGCCTTCGAGCACGCCGATGAAGGAGGCGACCGTGCGGCTCATCGCCGTACGGCCGACGCCGAGGTAGCCGCGCGGGTCCACGGCCCGGGGGTTCTCGGCGAGGTGGGTCCGCACGGCCCCGGTCATCGCGGTGTTCAGGGCCGTACCGATGTTGATCTTCGAGATGCCGCCGGTGACGGCCTGCCGCAGCTCCGCGTCGGGTACGCCCGAGGAGCCGTGGAGCACCAGCGGGAGGTCCAGCGCGCCGCTCAGCGATCCCAGCAGCCCGTGGTCGAGGCGTGCCGTGCGGGCGGTCATGGCGTGGGAGCTGCCGACCGCCACCGCGAGGGCATCGACGCCGGTGGCCTCGACGTACGCCCGCGCCTCGGCCGGGTCCGTCCGCGCGCCCGGGGCGTGCGCGTCCAGCGGCTCCTCGCCGTTCTTGCCGCCGACCTGGCCGAGTTCCGCCTCCAGCCACAGCCCGTGCCGGTGGGCCCAGAGCGCGGCGGCGCGGGTGGCCGCCACGTTCTCCTCGTACGGCAACCGGGAGGCGTCGAACATCACCGAGCTGAACCCGCAGTCGGCGGCCCGGTGGAGCAGCGCGGTGCTGTGCACATGGTCGAGGTGGAGCGCCACGGGAACCCCGGCCAGCCGGGCGGCCTCCGCGGCGGCGCGGGCCAGCGGTTCGGGGCGGCCGTGGTGGAACTTCACCGCGTTCTCGCTGATCTGGAGGATGACCGGCGTTCCGGCCGTCTCGGCGCCTTCGACGATGGCCTCGGCGTGTTCCAGGGTGATGACGTTGAAGGCCGCAACGGCTCGGTGCTCGGCTGCTGCGGTGGCGACCAGGTCGCCGGTGGCTGCGAGGGGCATGTGCGTGTCTCCAGAACGGTGTCGAGCGAGGAGGACGGAACGGGGGTACGGGACGGGGAGGACGGAACGGGGAGGACAGGACGGGGAGTACGGAACGGGGTACGGGACAGGGAGGACGGAACGGGGTACGGGACGGCGTCGTGGAGCGCGGTGGTCAGCCGCGGATGACCTCGACGCGGCCGGCCAGCTCGCGGTACGCCTCCGGGTCGAACTCCCCCGCGCGCGGGGCGAGTACGGTCGCGGCGGAGAGCGCCACCGCGTCGGCGAGGAGCTCCGGCCAGGGGGTGCCGTCGGCCAGTCCGGCGGCCAGCGCGGCGACCACGGAATCGCCCGCGCCCGCCGTGTTCCCGGCGATCCGGCCCGGCGGCCGGGCCCGCCAGACGCCGTCCGGGGTCACGGCCAGCAGTCCCTCCGGCCCGAGCGAGGCGACGACCGCCTCGGCGCCGGCGGAGATCAGGGCGGACGCGGCCCGTTCGGGGTCCTCGAAGCCGGTGGCCGAACGGAGTTCGTCGGCGTTGGGCTTGACCACGGTGGGCCGTGCGGAGAGTCCGGCGGTCAGCACCGGCCCGTCCGCGTCGAGGATCACCGGTACGCCCCGGGTGCGGGCGAGCCGTATCAGCTCGGCGCAGGCGTCCTCGCGCAGCCCTGCGGGGAGGCTGCCGGAGATCGTCAGCACGCTTGCCCGCGGCAGGAGATCGCGCACGGCGGCCCGTACCGAGGCCCACTCGCCGGTGGTCACCTCCGGGCCGGGTTCGTTGAGCATGGTGGTGTCGGTGCCGTCCACCACCGCGACGGTGCGCCGGGTCTCCCCGCCGACGGCCACCGCCGCGTGGGCGAGGCGCCGGCCGTCCAGGTCGGCCCGGACCACCTCGCCGGTACGGCCGCCCAGCGGCAGGACCGCGGTGGTGGGGCGGCCCAGGGCGTGCAGGACCCGGGAGACGTTGACCCCCTTGCCGCCGGCCTGGGCGTGCACCCCGGTCACCCGATGCGAGGCGTGCGGGCGGAAGCCGGGGACGGTGTAGGTGATGTCGAGCGCGGGGTTCGGCGTCAGCGTGACGATCACCGGCCCTCCCCCTCCCCTTCGGTCCCTTCGGCGAGCGGGTCCGCTCCCTCTGCGAGCAGGTCCGCCGCGAGCAGTCCCGCGCCCAGGCAGCCCGCCCGGTCGCCGAGCTCCGCGCGGACGAGCGCCGGAACGCGCTGGACGGTGGCCCGTTCGGCCATCCGCTCCCGCAGCGGTACGAGCAACTGGTCGCCGGACTCCGCGAGTCCACCGCCCACCACGATCAACGGCGGGTCCAGCACCGCGCAGGCGACGAGCAGGACGTCGGCGAGGGCCGAGACGGCCTCGTCCCACACCGCTCGGGCCGCCGGGTCTCCGGCCGCCGCCCGCCGCGCGACTTCCGCCGCGTCGGCCACCGCGCCCGAAGTGGTATCGGCGTGAGCCCCCGGTCCCGCCCCGTACCGCCGGGACACCGCCGCCGCCGAGGCGTAGACCTCGGCGCAGCCCGTACCGCCGCAGGCGCAGGGTTCGCCGTCCGGGCGGACCCGGAGGTGGCCGATCTCGCCGGAGCGGTGGTGCGCTCCGGGGACGGCCCGGCCGTCGTGGACCAGGGCGCCGGCGATGCCGGTCCCGACCGGGACGAACAGGAAGTCGCGCTCCGCGCGTCCGGCGCCGAGCCGGGCTTCGGCCACGCCTCCGGCCCGTACGTCGTGGCTGACGGCGACCGGCAGCCCGGTCCGTTCCCGGACGAGACGGCCGAAGGGGACGTCGTGCCAGCCGATGGTGGTCGAGCGCACGGCGGTTCCGGCGGCTTCGTCGACGATGCCCGGGACGGCGAGACCGACCGCGGAGGCCGGGAAGCCGGCCTCGGCCGCCCGCCGGCAGAGCTCGTCCACGAGGTCGAGCACCCGGCGCACCACCGGGTCCGGGCCGTCCTCGCGCCCGGTGGGCCGCCAGAACCGTTCGCGTACCCGGCCCGCGGGATCGAGGAGGGCCGCCTTGGTCCCCGTACCGCCGACGTCGACGGCTATCAGGTGCGGGTGGTCCCCCGCGGTCCCGCTCATGGCGGTCCGGCTCGTGGCGGTCCGGCTCATCGTGGTCCGGCTCATCGCGGTCAGGCTTCCTGGAGGACCACCGAGCGCGTCAGGTGACGCGGCCGGTCGGGGTCGAGGCCGGCGGCGACCGCGCGGGCGACGGCGAGCCGCTGGACGCGGATCAGGTCGGCGAGCGGGTCGAGGCCGCTCTCCACCCACTGCGCACCGGTCGCCCGCACCTGCTCGGGGAGACCGGCGGGGGCGGTGCCGAACATCCAGGTCGCGGTGGTGTCGGTGGCGATGCTGATCGGGCCGTGGCGGTACTCCATCGCCGGGTAGGACTCGGTCCAGGCCAGCGATGCCTCCTTCATCTTCAGCGCGGCCTCGTTGGCGAGGCCGACCGTCCAGCCGCGTCCGAGGAAGGAGAGCTGGGTGGCTTCGACGAGGCCTTCGGGCAGCGGTGCGGCGAGGGCGGTCTCGGCGTCGGTGACCACGGCGTCGGTGTGCAGCCCGAGGTGGGCGCGGAAGAGAGTGAGCGCGGTGGTGGCGAACCGGGTCTGCACCACGGACTCCTCGTCCGCGAAGGCGAGTTCGACGATGTCGTCGCAGACCGCCCGCACCTCGTCGCTGGGCACGGCCGTGACGACGACGGTACGGGTGGTGCCGTGCAGCCGGCCGAGCAGTTCCAGCACCTCGGTGGTGGTGCCGGAGCGGGTGAGCGCCACGACCCTGTCGTAGCGGCGCCCGAGGGGGAACTCGGAGGCGGCGAAGGCGTCGGACTCGCCGAGTCCGTTGCTCTCGCGCAGCACCGCGTAGGCCTGCGCCATGTAGTAGGAGGTGCCGCAGCCCACGACGGCGACGCGCTCGCCGTGGGCGGGAAGGGCCTCGGCCCGGGTGGCCGCCAGCTCGGCGGCGCGGCGCCAGCAGGCGGGCTGACTGGCGATCTCGGCTTCGACGAAGGTCACGACAACGCGCTCCTTACGGGGGAGGTGCTCGGCCGCACCTGTCCTGCACGCTCGGTCCGACGACCGGCGCGCTCGTTCCGGCATGCACGGCCCAACCGGGGTGCGCATGCTCGTTCGTGCACGCTAGCGGCTCGTATCGAGCATTTTCAAGCACGCAGACGCTCACTTCTTTCACCGTTCGAACATTTCCGCTGCTCGTGTCAGGCTTGCGACTGTCCGGATTCCGCCCAGGCCGCACGCCCGGGGGACGCCCGGAGCCCCGCAATGCCCCACACATCCGAGGAGAGCGCCTGTGTCCAGGGACGCCCGGTGGAACGCCCTGCTGGAACTGCTCGCCGCGCACGGCCGGTTGGACGTGGAGGAGGCGGCGGCGACGCTCGACGTGTCGGCGGCGACGATCCGCCGGGATCTGGACCAGCTCGCCGAGCAGCAGATGCTCACCCGGACCCGGGGCGGCGCGGTCGCGCACGGGGTGTCCTACGAGCTCCCCCTTCGGTACAAGACGGCCCGCCACGCCTCCCAGAAGCAGCGCATCGGGCGCGCCGTGGCCGATCTGGTGCCGGCCGGCGGCGTCGTGGGGCTGACCGGCGGCACGACGGTCACCGAGGTGGCGCGCGGCCTCTCGGTGCGTACGGACATCGGCGGTGACAGTGCGGCCGGAGGCAGCGCACCGCCCGCGCTGACCGTGGTGACCAACGCCCTGAACATCGCCAACGAGCTGGTGATCCGGCCGCAGATCAAGACCGTGGTGACCGGCGGAGTCGCCCGCCCACAGTCGTACGAACTGACGGGCCCGCTGGCGCGCGGGGTACTGGAGGAGATCACGCTCGATGTCGCCGTCCTGGGCGTCAACGCGATCGACGTACGGGACGGGGCGTACGTCCACCACGAGGGCGAGGCGGCCGTCAACCGACTGCTGGCCGAACGCGCTCAGCGCGTGGTCGTGGCGGCCGACTCCTCCAAGATCGGCCGCCGGGCCTTCGCCCGGGTCTGCGAACTGCGGTGCGTCGACGTGCTGGTGACCGACACCGACCTCGGCGACGAGGACGCGGAGGCGTTCCGCGAGGCGGGCGTGACCGTCATCGCCGTCTGAACCGGCCGGACCGTCTGAACCGGCCGGACCGCCGGGACCGCCCGAGCCGCCGGGACGGGTGCCCGAGCCGCCCGAACCGGTGCCCCATGGCGCTCACCGGGCCCGCCCCCGACCCCTCCCCCGGACCCGACCGGACCCTGCCGATGCCCGTCCGGAAACCGGCTCGCCTCTCCTACGCGAAATCTCCACAGGTCCCCCACTATCCCCACACCTCCCACCAGCCCCTCGCGTCACCACCCCGTGCGGCCACGGACGCCACCCCGCGGCCACCTTCCGTGCACCCCACGGCGCCCCCGACGACCCCGCCCCGTCACCGGCACGCGCTGGACGCACGTGTCACCACAGCGCCGTTCACCGTCACGAACGGACATCCCCCCGCACAGGCCGCGCATATGACGGTGGATCATAAATGCGCATAATCGGTCGAGCCCGAACAACTGATGCTCAGGAATTCACACTTACTTATGTGTCCCATGTAAGATCAACTGACTTCCAGTGGGCTGATGGCGTATGGGGGGCACTCCGCAAGGGGTGACAACCTCGGCCCCGACTTCGGAGGGGCATTCCCTGCGTGGCGCGGTCCAGGGCTCGTCGAGCCAGGGAATGCGGCAGGCACGGGGACGTCAAGCCGTATCCGTAGCCTTGGCACTTGAAGTGAGTCTCATGACATTTCCACAGGACGCTGTCCTCTGGGCACTGATGGTCGTAGCGCTGGTCGCCGTTGGCGCCGTGCTGCGGGCTCGTAAAACCAATATCCGGCTGCGCAGGCAGACCTCCGAGCTCAGAGCCGAGCGCGAGGGCCTGTGGCGGCAGCGCGACGAGTGGCAGGCCGCGCAGACCGGTCTCCTGCACCGGCACGCCGCCGAGCTCTCCGACGTCCGCAAGGACGCCGAGGAGGAGACCAAGGCCGTCCTCAAGGCCGCCGTGCGTACCCTCCAGGGCCTCGCCGACCAGCAGCAGGTCGTCATCGAGAAGGCCCAGACGAAGTACGGCGACGACCCGCAGATCCTGGCCGACCTCATGTCGATCGACCACGCCAACAGCCAGTTCGGCCGCCGGGCACAGGGCATCGCCGTGCTCTGCGGCGGCTGGCTCGGCCGCCGCGAGACCGTCGCCTCCGTCTTCGACGTGGCCCGCAGCGCCCAGGGCCGTATCCGGCACTTCGACCGGGTCCGCATCAACGGGCAGGTGAACTACTCGGTGGTCAGCAAGGCCGTCGAGCCGGTGGCCGTGGTCCTCGCCGAGCTGATGGCCAACGCCACCAACTACTCCGCCCCCGGCACCCCGGTCGAGATCAACATCCAGTCCGTGCCCTCGGGCGTCTGCCTCATCGTGGACGACGCCGGTCTCGGCATGGGCCAGGAGGAGAAGGACCGCGCCGGGGCCCTGCTCGACCCCCGCGCGGAGATCAGCGTCTCCAGCCTGGGCATTCCCCCTCAGTTCGGGTTCGCCGTCTCCGGCCTGCTGGCCGCCCGCTACGGGTTCAAGGTCTCGGTGGACTCCGTATCCCCCTACGGAGGTGTACGCGCGGTGGTTCTGCTCCCCGACGAGCTGCTGACCGGCGACGTGCCGCCGAGCCCCGTACCGGTCACCCGCGAGACCTCGGTGCCCTCCGTGCCGTCGCTCGCGAGCCGCCCGGCCGCCGCCCCGACCCCGCTGTTCCCCGACGCCGTACGGCACGAACCGGCCGCTCCCGCGCTGCCGGCCGCCACCACCGTCGGCGGCCTGCCCAAGCGCCGTCGTCAGAGCCCGGTCTCCGTACTCCCCACGGCGACGGCCGAGCCGGCGCCCGCGCGCAGCAACGAGGAGACGGCCTCCCGGCTCGGCGCGTTCCAGCGGGGTACACGGTCCGGACGTGACACGACGACGATGGAAGGACCCGAGAACCAGTGAATCCCGACCTGTCGTGGGTACTCGACGACGTGCTCCAGGTACCAGGCGCCCGGCACGCGATCCTCGTGTCCGCCGACGGCCTGCTGCTCGCCAGCTCGGCCGACATCGGCCGTGACGACGCGGAGACCGTCGCCGCCGCCATGAGCTCGATGCAGTCGCTGAGCCGGGCCGTCGCCCCCTTCATAGGCACCCGCGCCCCCGGCCAGTGGCGGCAGACGCTGCTGGAGTACGAGGACGGCTGGATCTTCCTCATAGCTGCGGGCAGCGGCGCCTACCTGGCCGCCGCGGCGGCCGCGGACGTGGACATGGAAGCGATGTCCTTCCGCATGCAGCAGCAGGTGGGCGCGGTCGGAAAGGCGATGACCACACCTCCTCGCCAGACGGCGGGAAGCGACGCATGACGGCCCGGGGCGAGGAAGAGGCCGTCTCCAGCGGATTCGTCCGCTCGTACGTCATCACCGGCGGGCGAGGTCTGCCCGACGCCGATGCGCTCTCCCTCGTCACGCTCGTCACCATCGCCCCGGACCGGGAGATGCCCGTCCAGGCGGGTCCCGAGGTCCGGGCGATCTGGGAGCTGTGTTCCGGCGGCTACCTCTCGGTGGCGGAGGTGGCGGGCCACCTCCAGCAGCCCGTGGGGGTGGCCCGGCTGCTGCTCCAGGATTTAGCGGAACAGGGCCACCTGATCCGGCGCAAGGCCCCGCCCGCCGCCCAGCTCGTCGACCGGAAGATCCTCGAAGAGGTGTTGCATGGACTCCACGTCCGCTTCGGCTGAGAACATCTATGTGCCGGACGCGGTCCAGCGCGCGGCGAAGATCCTCGTCGTCGGACACTTCGCCGTGGGCAAGACGACGCTCATCGGCACGCTCTCCGAGATCACCCCGCTGCGGACCGAGGAGCGGATGACGCAGGCCGCCGCCCATCTGGACGACCTGCGGAGCGCTCCCGGCAAGGAGACCACGACGGTCGCCCTGGACTTCGGCCGTCTGACGCTCAGCGACGAGCTGGTGCTGTACCTGTTCGGTACCCCCGGGCAGCAGCGGTTCGTCCAGCTGTGGGAGGACATGGCCCGTGGTTCGCTCGGCGCGCTGCTGCTGGTCGACCCGGGCCGGCTGGCCGACACCTTCCCGGTGATCGACCTGGTCGAGCGGTACGGCCTGGAGTACGCGGTCGCCGTGAACAGCTTCGACCCCTCGAACCAGCACGGCGAGGACGAGCTCCGCGAGGCGCTCGACCTGCTGCCGGACACTCCGGTGATCCACTGCGACGCCCGCGACCAGAAGTCCTCCGCGCAGGCCCTGATCACGCTGGTGCAGCACCTCCTGACCCGCGTCGCCTAGGCGGTGTCCGGCGGATCGCGGTGAACCCGGCGGAGTTTCGCCGGACACCGCCCGCCCACCGCCCCTTCTGAGCCCCACCCCCCACGGGCCCGACCGGCCCGACTTCACACCGAGGAAGAGACATGGACCCGTCGCCGGGAGCCAACCCGCAGGGCGCCCCCTCCGGGTGCCCGATGCACCAGGGGCGGCAGACGTCGCTCTACGGCCCGGAGTTCGCGGCCGATCCGCATCGCGTGTACGAGGCGCTGCGCACCCACGGTCCCGCGGCACCGATCGAGCTGGCCCCCGGTGTGGAAGCCACCCTGGTGGTCCAGCACGAGGCGGCGCTCCGGGTGCTCCAGAACCCGTCGCTCTTCGCGCGGGACTCCCGCCGGTGGGTCGCGCTGCGCGAGGGACAGGTTCCGCTCGACAGCCCGGTCCTGCCGATGATGGCGTACCGGCCCAACTGCCTGTTCACGGACGGCACCGAGCACCTGCGGCTGCGCAAGGCCGTCACCGAAAGCCTCGCCCGGCTGAACCCCAGCCGGCTGCGGCGGGACGTGGAGCGCATCGGGGACTACCTGGTCGACCAGTTCATCGAGCGGGGCAGCGCCGACCTCCTCGGCGACTACGCGAAGCTGCTGCCGCTGCTCCTCTTCAACCAGCTCTTCGGCTGCCCCGGCGACATCGGCGACCGGCTCACCCGTGACATGTCCGCCATCTTCGACGGCGAGGACGTGCTGCGGGCCAACGCCCGCCTGACGGAGTGCCTGATGGAGCTCGTCGCCCTCAAGCGGCGGCAGCCCGGCGAGGACATCACCTCCTGGCTGATCCAGCACCCGGCCGGACTCAGCGACGAGGAGCTGAAGGACCAGCTCGTCATGCTGATGGGCGCGGGCGTCGAGCCGGAGCGCAACCTGATAGCCAACGCCCTGCTCGCCATGTTGTCCGGGGACACGGGCCAGGGCACCCACCGAGGGGGCGGACTCCTCGTCGAGGACGCCATCGACGGCGTGCTCTGGAACAACCCGCCGATCGCCAACTACGCGACCCACTACCCCGTTCAGGACGTCGACCTCAACGGCATGATCCTGAAGGCGGGCACGCCCGTACTGATCAGCTTCGCCGCCGCCAACAGCGACCCGGACCTGACCGACGCCCGGGAGACCATGGCCAAGGGCGCGCACCTCGCCTGGGGCGCCGGCCCGCACGTGTGCCCGGCGAAGTCCCCGGCCCAGCTGATCGCCCTCACCGCGATCGAGAAGGTGCTCAACTCCGTACCGGACATCGCTCTCGCGGTGCACCCGTCGGCCGTCGAGTGGCGGCCGGGACCCTTCCACCGCGCGCTCGCGGCCCTGCCCGTGGTCTTCACCCCGACCGCGGCGCGTCACGGCGTGACGCACCATCAGACCAACGCCACCACAAGGGTTTCGGCGGACTCCGCACAGGTGACGCCCCGTCACCACGCGGCCGAGTCGACGAAGAAGAGCAAGGGCTGGTGGAGTTCGTTCCTCGACGTCTTCCGCGTATGAATTGACCATTCCTGAGGCATATCCCTGTGACATGACCAACATTGATCAGCGCATGGTCGGGATATGCCCACGGGTAGGTTCCGGGCGGTAACAAAGCGCCCAGGATGAGGAACTCTCCGTGACTACGAGCAATGGCAATGACAGGCCCGCCGTCGACCGCCGAGTGCTGGTTGCCCTTCTCCGAAAACTCAAATCACCGGAAGGGCAGGGGGATCCCTATCCCCTGCTCGCCGAATTGAGAGCCATGGGGGACGTGGTCCCCGCTCCCTGGGGCGGGTACTTCGTCACCGGTTTCGACTCCGCGAACCAAGTCCTCAAGGGACGCGGCTGGCTGGCCCCCGACTTCGCCTGGCAGGAACGCCAGGAGGACGCCGGACGCTGGGACGCCGTCGCCACCCGGGAGATGACCAAGACCCTGGCGCGCCTCAACGCCCCGGAACACACCTGCCAGCGCCGCAGCCTCGGCAACCTCTTCGACCGTTCGACGATCGAGCGGCTCACCCCGCAGGTCGAGGAGCACGCCGGGCGCCTGCTCGACAGCCTCGCCGCGGCGCTCGAAGGCGGCCGCGAGGCCGACTTCGTCTCCCTGGTGAGCGACCGGCTCCCGATCTCCACCATCGGCGGCTGGCTCGGCATCCCCGCCGAGGACCACGACCACATCCTGGAGATCACCCACAACCAGGTGCACGCCCAGGAGTTGCTGCCGACCCGCAGCGAGCTGGCCGTCTCCGCCGACGCCACCGCGCATCTGCGCAAGTACTTCACCGAGCTGGTCCAGGCGCGCCGCGAACGTCCCGCCCACGACGTCCTCACCGGCTGGATCCACACCTGGGACGCGATGGAACCGGACCGGGAGACGGCGGACGAGATCCTCTACCGGCTCACCATGTTCGTCACCATCGCCTCCCTGGAGACCACCGCGACCCTGCTCTCCTCGGTCGTCTCCCTGCTGGCCGGCGACCCGGAGCGCTGGGCACGGCTGCGCGCCCACCCCGAGCTGGTCGACGACGCCCTGGAGGAGGTGCTCCGCTACGACCCGCCGATACACATCAACACCCGGGTCGCCGCCGCGGACACCGAACTCGCCGGCGTCACGGTCCCGAAGGACGCCATGGTCCACGTCATGTACGGGGCGGCCAACCACGACCCACGCCGCAACGCGGACCCGCACACCTTCGACATGGGGCGCCGGGGCAACCACCTCACCTTCGGCGGCGGCGTCCACTACTGCCTCGGCGCGGCCCTCGCCCGGCTGGAGGCCCGCTCGCTCCTCGTCCAGCTCCTCGACCGATTCCCGGACCTCCGGGTCACCTCCCCCGCCGTGTACGCCTCCCGGATGGTCTTCCGCCGCGTGACCTCGCTCGGCGTGACGATATGAATGTGACGACATGAAACTCCCGCTCTCCGACTTCCTCTCGCCCTACGGACGCCGCACTTCCACCGTGCGCGCCCACCGCGAGGGGCCCGTCCTGCGGATCGAACTGAACCGGCCCGAGGACGGCAACGCGGTCAGCGAGTCGATGCTGGACGACCTGCTGACCGTCCTCGCCGTACCGGACCCCGAGGTACGCGTCCTCGTCCTGAGCGGTGCCGGCAAGGACTTCAGCCTCGGCGGCGACCGCACCGAGTTCGCCGACTGGCTCGACGAGGACCCCACCGGGCGCGGCATCCGGATCGCAGCCGACAAGGCACGCCGCGTCTGCCAAGCCCTCACCGACAACACCGCGGTCACCGTCGCCCGCGTCCACGGCAAGGTCATCGGCGCCGGCGTCGCTCTCGCCCTCGCCTGCGATCTCCGGGTCGGCGCCGACACCACCACCTTCCGCCTCCCCGAACTCGCCCTCGGCCTGCCCACCGCCTGGGGCGGCGTGCTCCCCCGTCTGATCAACGAGATCGGCGCCGCCCGCGCCCGCGAACTGATCCTCACCGGCCGCGTCTTCGACGCCCAGGAGGCGTACGAACTCTCGGTCCTCCAGAAGGTCGTCCCCGAGGCCGAACTCGACCGGGCCGTCAGCGACTGGGCCAGGCCCGTCGTCCGCCGCCCGGAGTCCGCCCTCCGCGTGACCAAGGCCCTCTTCGCCTCGTACGCGGCCCCGACCCGGCTGGCCGACCCGTCCCTCCTGGACGCCGAACTCCTCGCCTCCGTCGCCGCCGCGCACCATCACGCCCGCGGCAACACGCACCACGAGGCACGGGCCCGGTAACGGCCCGACCCCGCACCCCGGCCCGACCGCACCCCCGTCCCCACGCCGCCGGAGAGCCGGGGCGCGGTCCCAGGCGCCCAGGAGCGGAAGGATCGCCCGGCGCGTACCGGCATGAACGGCGAGGTCGGGCGGCCCACCGGATGCGGGGGTGTCCCGTGATCGGGGCCGCGCGCATTCCGCGAATCTCCCGCTCGCGCAGGATCATGCCCGCATGTCACATACATCTCGCCGCACGGTACTTGCCGCCTTCGCCTCCGCGGCCGCCGCCTCCGTCCCCCTCGGCACCGCGGTCGCTTCGGCCTCGCCCACCGCATCGGCCGCCACGACGACCGCCGCCGGCACTTCCCCCACCGCGCCGGCCGTGTCCCTCACCTCGCCCCGGTCCTCCGTGACCCTGGGCCCCCTCGACCCCGCCTACTTCACGGCCGTCTCCCTCGGCACCTTCACCACGAGCGTGCTGCCGGGCACCCCCGAGCGGCTGGAGGTCAGCTGCGGCACCCGGCGGATCGCCGTCCTGACCAAGGGCGCGCGCACCGCCGTCCTCACCGGCCCCGAGCGGACCTTCACCGAGGACAAGCGGCCCTGCGTCGACGACTTCCGGCGCACCCTCCCCGACCTGGCCCTGCCGGTCGCGGAGCGCACGTACTGGGGAACCTCCCCGGCCGGCGGGAGCTGGTCCACGCTGGGGCCCGCCGACACCGACTACGCGGTCGTCCCGGGCAGCGCCACCCTCACGCTCACCACCGACTACGCCAGCCGTCACGCCACTCTGCGGGACGACCTGATCACCGACGTCGACGTCCGCGCGACCGCCCGGTTCGACAAGGTACCCACCGGCCAGGCGTGTTCCTACGCCCTGTCCTTCGGCTACCAGGACACCCACAACAACTACCGGGCCCGGCTGTCCTTCCTCACCACGGGCACGGTCGAACTGCGCCTGGAGAAGGAAGTCGCGGACACCGTCACCCAGCTCGCCACGGCCACCACGCTCGCCACCGGAGTCCCGGCCGGCACCGACTGGACGATACGAGTCCTCCGCGAGGGCACCCGCATCCGCGCCAAGGCATGGCGGACGGCCACCACCGAGCCCACCGCCTGGACGGCGGACGGCACGGACACCACGTTCCCCAAGGGACGGGTGGGCCTGCGCGCCCTCGCCAACCAGGGCTGCACCAGCCTGCCCGTCACCCTCGCGGTGAGCCGCTTCCAGATCGACGCCGCGACCTGGCAGCAGCCGCCGACCGTCACCCACGACACCTGGGTACGCGTCCTCCCCGAGCCCTTCGACGGCACCTGGACCCCCGCCCTGGAGCGGACGATCCGCGGCTGGGCGGGCTCCCCCGCCCCCGACGTCCTGGCCCACGCGGCCGCCTTCCTCGCCGGAGCGCCCGCGGTGACCACGGCCACCACCCCCGCGACGGGCAAGCAGGTCCTGGGCGAGGCCGGATACGGCTACCTGGACCAGCAGGGGTACCGCTACGAAGGCGCCGACTTCCACGAGTACATGAACACCGGCTGGACCTTCCCCGACGGCACCTACACGGGCCCGTCCACCAAGCAGGCCGGCAACCTCGACTGCTCCGGCTACACGCGCATGGTCTACGGCTACCACCTGGGCGTCCCGCTGGCCGCGGGCGAGGACACCTCCGGGACCCGCATCCCGCGCAAGTCCCGTCACATGGTGGACTACACGCCCGGAACCCGGATCGACCAGACGGACGGGACGAACCCGCCCGCGGCCGAGCAACTCCAGCCCGGCGACCTCCTCCTGTTCAACGCCGACTCCGGCGACGACACGGAGACGGCCACCGCCGACCACGTGGGCATCTACCTCGGCCCGGACACCAACGGCAAGCGCCGCTTCCTCTCCAGCCGCAAGACGGTCAACGGCCCCACCATGTCCGACCTGGGCGGCGCCTCCCTCCTCGACGGCACCGGCACCTACGCGACGAAGCTCCACACGGTCCACCGCGTCTGAGGCCCGCAGCGGCCCGGCCGCACCCCCGGCTCTCCGGGGGTGCGGTCTCAGGAGTCTCGGTCGGCGTACGGATCGCGTGGCGTGTACCGGCGCGCGGCGGCCTCCAGCACGGCCGCCGGAAACCGCTCGCCGGCCACGTAACGGCGCCCCTTGGTCTGCCCCACCGCGGCCAGGATCCCCGCCTTCACCAGCGCCTGCATGTCCCGGGTCGCCTGCTGGGTGTTGAGTCCCTCGCTCTGCTCGTAGCGGGATCGACGCACCCGCCCCGACATCGCGACCTCGTGCAGCGCACCGATCTGCCGCTCGCTGACGCCCAGGCTCTTCGCTTGATCGTCGAGCATCAGCCAGGCTTCGCGGGCCCGCCCGACACGGTGCCGGACCCGCTGCGCCTGCTCGTGATAGGCACGCAGGTTGAACGTGACCCAGGGGCCCGTGCCGCGTTCCGGCGAGTACACGGGACCGCCGACCTCCCGCAGCACCCGGTAGTAGTCCCAGGTGTTCCCCGGCATGCCGAGCCATTCCTCGATGGAGGAGAACTCGGGCGCGAGGACACGCTCGCGGGCGATGACGAGCGTCTGCAGGCTGCGGGACATCCGCCCGTTACCGTCGACCCATGGGTGGATCTTCACCAGGTTGAGATGGGCCATCGCGGCGCGGACCAGCGGATCGGCATCCATGTCGCCCTCGTTGAGCCAGTCGGCCAGCTCGCCGGCCAGCTCCGGAATCCGGTCCTCGTGCGGCCCCTCGTACTCGGTACTGAGCGGGTCACCGGCGGCACTGATCCAGATGGCCTTGCGCCGCCACTGCCCGGCCGGCCTCTGCACCGTGTGGTGGTGGCCCTGCAACATCCAGTGCAGGGAGTTGAGCAGGCCCTTGCTGTAAGAGAAGTCGGCCACGTCGTGAAGGGACTGGATATAGGTCATCGTCCGCTGGTACGCGAGCGTCTCCGCCTTGTCCGCCTCACTGGCGTCGATGCCCTCCCGTTCGCCGTCCATGAGGTCGGCGACATCCCGCGCGTCGACCCGAAAGCCCTCGATGGTGTTGGACGCGGCGATCGCGGAGGCGGTGAGAGCGCGGCGGAGCTCCCGGGTCCACCGCACCGGCGCTCGGAGAACGTCGTGGCGCAGCTCCTCACGCATCTCTGTGATCTCGGTGAGGACCTGCTCATCGACCGGCGTCAGGCGCGGCAGCTCATACAGCATGCATGAATGATACCTCGTACCTATCATTCACTCCTTGCGACTCAGCCGGCAGACTCCGCCGCGCATCGCGCCCCGCCGAGCACCTCCGATACCGAACAACCCCTGCACGCCCGGGCCGTCCCGTGATCGGGTGGTGGCATGACCTCTGCCATCCGTCACATCACCGTCGACTGCGCCGATCCGTACGCCCTCGCGGGCTTCTGGGCCTCCGCGTTGGGCGGCGAGCTTGCCGCCGACGACTTTCCGGGTGACCCCGAGGCCTCGGTCCACGCCGGGGCGCACGGGCTGCTCTTCGTCAGGGTCGAGGAGAAGAAGGCCGTCAAGAACCGGCTGCACCTCGACCTCCAGCCACAGGACCGCACCCGGGACGAGGAGGTGGCCCGGCTGATCGGTCTCGGGGCCACGCTGTACGAGGACCACCGCAAGCCGGACGGGGCGGGGTGGGTGACACTGCACGACCCCAACACATCAATCAACCAGTTCTGAGCATACGCGCACGTCACGGAACACAGAAGCCCCGCCCGGCACTTGGCCGAACGGGGCGGACGCTTCGGAACGGTCTAGGAGATCGGCGCGAGCCCCCATGCCGTGCGCATTGCCCGCGCATCCTGGATCTCTTCGCGCCACGGCTGCACCCGCGAGTAGTCGGCCCCGTGGAAGTCCACTGCGGACCGGGCGAAGGTGATGGCTTCTCGCGTGCCCCAATCAACGGCCGCAGCGATGTCCTTGCGCGTGAGGCCCGCTGCGGAAAAGATCCCGCGCGGCTCGTGGTTCGTCATGGAGACCACGGTAGCGAGCGGCACCCCCGCCATTGGGTGCCACCACTGATCCAGACACAAAAGAGCCCCACCCGGACGAGTGTCCGAGCGGGGCGTTTTGCTGTCTGCTGCGGGCCTACGCGCCCGACCCAAGCTCTCCGGGCATCGGGGCGGGGATCAGGCCCACCGCGTGCGCGGGGCAGGCATAGAGGGTCGTCCCGGGGCCGCTGGTGCTCTCAATCCACCGGACCGCAATCGGCGCGTAGGTGTTCTTCTTGCAGCGGACGCAGAGTGCAACGGTCACCGTGGGGTCGGCAGCCAACCATTCGCGCGTCATGCCCGGACTCCCGCGTTAGCGAGCTGCTGGAACTGGTCGTTGGGGTAGCCGTAGTCGGCTTCCACTCCGAGGGTGGCCAGTGCCGCAGCGCGCCGCCGTTCCTGGATGACGCCGAGCGGCATCGTGGGGGTGTCTGCTTGGCGCCGGAACATCGCGGCGGCTTCTTCCTTGGTCGGTCCGGTCCACGGGCGCATCCACGGGTCCGAGGGGGACGCGGGGGCCACTGCGGCCGGTGCCGTGGTGTGGGCGGCGGAGTGCCGTCCGGGCCGGCGGGGGAAAAGCCCCCGGAAGGCCACCAGGCCGAGCACGGACGAAAGTCCGATGCTGGTGAGGGCGATAAGCTCACGCATGTTCGTTCAGCTCTCTGTTAGCTGTTCGGGCGGAGCCCCGGCGACCGGTCCTAAGCGGTTGTCGGGGCATTTCTGTGTTCAGGAAGTCACGCTAGGCCAACTGGTCTAACTCGTCTACCTGTCTAGGTCATCTGCCTGTCTAACTCGCCTAGAAATGGCGGATTGTCTACGCTTCGGCCATGCCCGAGAGCCCGCAGAACCCGCATGCGCCGCACGCGCCGTACATGACCGTGCTGGACGCGCTCACGGCGGAAATCAAGACGGGCAAGCTCAAGCCGGGAGAGAAAATCCCGTCGGATTCAGAGCTGGTCGCGCGCTTCGGCGTCGCCCGGATGACCGCGCGTCGAGCCGTAGGGGTACTCCGCGAACGGGGGCTTGTCCGCACCGAGTGGGGTCGCGGAAGCTTCGTTGCCGAGCCGGCGGACGACCAGGCCGACGCGTAGCCCTACTCAGGGAGCATGCCTACGGGCGCACTTTCGCTGTCGCGGGGGGCAAGAGAGAGCCCCGCCCGACCCCGGGGGAGATCGAGCGGGGCTACCCGCTGCGGGGACCAGACGCAGCGGGGCATCCGCCCGCCGGCCCGGTGGGGACCGCGAAACCGGCGGGCGGGGTCGGGGCGGTCTCTACACAGACCGAATGGGAGCGGGGGCGAAGTAGCTGGGTGACAGGAACACCCCGGCGAAAGTTCCCGGCCCGTGCCTTTCATCGAGCCACGCACTCAGACCGCTTGCGCTCCCGCTGATCACTGCGCTTAGCAGAAGTTCGTGCAGCTCGTTCTCCTCACCAGCCGCGAACTCAGACAGAAACGCGGCGTAGCGCTGGTTCACCCCGCGCTCATAACCGATGAGCGATCGGACGTATGTGGCTCCCTCTCCACCTCCGCCGGTCGGGTGGTCGCGCACGTCCTCGGCAGCAAGGGTGCCCGTGCAGTCCCGGAATGCGATCCGCTGGAACGGGTCGTCAGGCTCCTTGATCCCCGCTTGGGCTGCCGCCCATCGGGTGATCCGGCGCGCTTCTCTATCGCCCGCTCCTTCCATCACTACCCCCAGGTTCCGAGTATGGGGTGACCCCTGAGGGTCGGGTGTGGAATACGAAGCGCCGTTCGGGCGACGGTAGTTGATGCCGTACTGAACGCGGCTCGGCGTACCGTCAACATCCACATACCGCCGTTTTGCCCCGAAGTGGATGCAGTCGTGCGCGTAGGCACGCAGGAGATCGAGCAGTGCGAGTTCCGGGGATTCCGGCGCGTCCCGTTCCATCGGCCCGTACATCGTGACCACCGACACCATCTGTAGATGGCGGTAGCCCTGGTCGGGGTGGTGGAAGCCCCCGAACGCCCCGGCCCGCTTCGACTGAGCGCCGACGAGCATCCGGGAGAGCGGCAGCATGTGAGACAGCCCGAAGGACGAGAGCCGGTCTCGAACCGCGTCTAGCCCGGTCCGGAATACCGTCACGTCGATTCCCTGTGCGTTCCACAGCGTCAAGCGCGCGGCCACGGTCCGGAACGTGTGGTCCGGATGCCTTGCCGTGAGCGTCAACGTGTCGGCCCGCAACGCGGCCAGCAGGGCGGCCACTCCGGCGCCGGCCACGCTTTCGTTCGGTGCTAACGGCCCGAGGGAGGTACCCCGATGAGCTGCCGGTGGGTCTCCTGCATCCCCGTCGGCAGCGAGTTCAAATGGAACCACTTCGCCTCCAAGATTTCGAACGAATCGATCTTCAGGGTTCCTCCGACGTGCATCGCCTCGTAGGCGACTTCCACCCGGAGTTTGTAGCCGCTCCGCACGTGGACAAGACGGCCCGGCTTGACGTCAAGCCCGGTCTCTTCCTTTACCTCCCGGACGATCGTCAGCGGGAATTCCTCGCCCTTGATCGCGTAACCGGTAGGAAGCCCCCACGGCGTTTCCGGGGGCCACATGCGGTGCTTGAGCAGCAAGACTTGACCCGCATCGTTCCGCACAACACCGGTCACCCCCACCATGAACTTCGCGTGCGCGAACCAGAGCACCCGCCATTGCAGGGGGCCCCGGATGAGTCGCCAGAGCTTGGCAACGATGCGCTTCATGTGACGCCTTTCTGTGTACGGACGGAGCTGCGTAGCTCTGTGGACACTGCTCAACCTTGACAGCGCCCACGGGTCACGACGGATACCTGAATAGCCGCGTGAAGCCGCCGCCGTGGACCCGCCCGGGTGGCTGTCCAAGGCTGCACCCGGGCGGGGTTGTTCACCCTGCGGCCGCGCAGGGGGCTTGGGGTCCCGGTAGGCGGGACAGGGGTCAACCGCCTACCGGGTGTGGGCCCGCCCGACTGTCTTCCGTCCCCACGGAGGGGCAGCCGGACGGGGGTCTATGGGGCCGACTCGGCCTCACCACGGTTGAGACGGGCGGTGGTTGCCCTACGAGAGGCGCTACGGTCCCGCCGCTGGACACCCCACTCGTCCAGTCGCGCGCGAACGAAGTCCCGCGAGACCGCCCACCGTGCGCTCAGGGCCGCCATGGGAAACCCGCTGTCGTACTCCCGCAGCACGGTCTCTCTACGGTTGCGGAAGTGTTGCCGCGCGATCCGGCGTTCCTCCGCCGTTTTTCGCGGTGCGGGGCTCACTCGTCGTCCGCCGTGTCATCGGGCTTCTCGTCCTGGGCGTCATCGGGCTCTTTCGCCGCAGGCGGGACCCAGTATTCGTCCATGTACGGGACATCCATGTTGAGCAACTGCATCTCTCTTCTTGAGACCCGACCGGTTGCCGCTGTCCTCCGTGGTGCAACCGGTCAGGAGCTTGGAACCCGGTAGGCAGGAACGGGGGGAACTTTTGATTCCTGCCTACCGGGAGCGAGGTCCGTCCGACTGCCGCCACCCCCCACGGATGAGACAGCCGGACGGGTCTATGGGGTTGGGCGCCCGGTCAGGAGAGACCAGCCCGAGCTTTCGCGCGGGTCGCGCGGGTCACGCGTGCATCGCCGGCGGCAGCGCGTCCGCGAATGGGTACGCCCCACTCCACGAACCGGGCACGCAGGAAGTCGGGAGACACGCGGTGCTTCCGGCAGAGCGTGACCAGGGCGACCAGGTCGACCAAGTACTCCCGCTTCAGGGTCTCGCGGTTGTCGATCACTGCTTGCCGTGCGCGCTTCTCCTCCCAGGGGTTCCGGCGAACCCGCTTCTTCGGCGTCACGCTGCCACCAAACCGTTCAACAAAAGCGGCTGCCGGCCGTGGGCGAATGCCGCCAAAGCTTGACGGATACGCCACGTCCCGAGTGCGGACGCGTGCTCGCCGAGCTGGTCCAGCGGAACCCAGCGGAGTTCGGCCACCCGGTCTTCGGCACCCTCGGGGACGGCAACTCGGGCGGCTTCCTTGGCATCCACCGTGCCGCCGTCGCCAACCAGGTTGAACCCGGCCCTTCCGCCCTCTGCCCGCCCGTGGGGCGCGACCCCGAGCGCGGCGAAGAACACCACATCGAGCACCAAGCCGGTTTCCTCGGCCAGGTCACGGGCGGCAGCACCGGCGATGGTCTCTCCCGCGTAGGCCACGCCACCGGGCAGGCGCCATTCGGTCTCGCGGGGGGGCCTCACCAGAAGTAGTGCCCCGGTGTCGTCCCGGACCAAAACCGTCGCCCCAACTCGGGCGCCGGTGCGCCCCGTTGCAGGCTCTCTCTCGTCCATGCGGGTCCCTTCCTCACTCGTGGTCGGCGAGCTGGTGGCGCTTGCGCAAAACCCGCTGGTCGGTCACGTCGCTCCAACGACCGTCCAACTCGGCACGCCGCTCGGCCTGGTCGTACTCCCGGCACTTGAGGCAATCCGCGGTCAGCCTGGTCGGGCTTGTTCCGGTCCGCTTCACAGCACGTCCCCCCGACTCCGGGCGTTGCACCGCGCGTTCTCGGCCCGCAGCCGCTCTATCGGGGTTGCCGAACGGACGGTGCCGGGGTCGGCTTCCCATTCGAGCCCGCCACCGAGGGGCCGCAGGGACCAGTAGGGGCCTGAGACCCCTCGGAACTCGCCGGCCCTGTCGTCGTGGCGGGTGTCCACCATGAGCGCGCCAACAGGAGGCGGAGAGGCGATACCGGGCACAGTCATGACCGCTCCTCTCTGTAGCGGTTTCGCTACCGGGGGCCGCCAGAGTGGCCTACTTTGGGGATGTCCTCAAGTCGCTAACCCAGAAGGAAGACATAGGGAACCCCATGGTCTACCGCGTGGAGTTAAACCCCGATGCGAGCCCGGAGGCGGCATACGGCGCACGTCTCCGGCAGTTCCGGGAGGCAAGGGGCTGGACCCAGGAACAGCTAGCAGACCAAGGGGCATATACCGGCAAGCATATTTCCGCAGTTGAAACCGCCCGCAAGTCGCCAACTCTCGGCTTCTCAAGAGATGTTGACGCGGCGCTCGGCACGGCAGACACCGCCGATTCGTTCGAGCGAGAGTGGCGTGAGATCCGGCAGGGCTCCTTGATCGAGGGGTTCCCGGAGTACGTCACCCACGAGGCTCGGGCAGCAGAAATCCGGCTGTACGAAGTGGGGGTGATACCAGGGCTTCTACAAACCCCGGAGTACGCGGCAGCGATCCAGGGGGGAGAGGTGAAGCGCGGAGCTTGCACACCCGAGCAGGCCGAGGAGCGGGTGGCCCTGGTGGCGCAGCGACAGGAAGTACTAGTGCGGCACCGTCCACCCCTGGTCTTCGTGGTGCTGGATGAAAGCTGCATCCGTCGCCCCGTGGGGACCGCCGCGGTGTGGGACGCACAGTTGGCGCGTCTCACCGCGTTCGCCGAACTGCCAAACAGCGCGGTCCACGTTGCCCCGTTCACCATGGGCGAGCGTCGCGCCTGCACCCTCCCCGTGACTGTTCTAACGCTTCCAGACCGCACCCTGATGTCTTACGCGGAGTCGTCCCAGCGCGGACACCTTGAGAAGGAAAGCCGCTACGCGCTACCGATGCTGACGGCCTACCATCAACTACAAACCGAGTCGCTGTCCCAAGCGGCGTCTCTGGACATGATTGACCAGGTACGAAAGGGCACCCCGTAATGACCGAGTCCCCCCGTTGGTTCACCTCTTCGTACAGCAGCGGCGGCGGGCAGTGCGTCGAGGTCGCTGCCAACCTTGCCGCGACGCGCAACGTCGTCCCCGTCCGTGACTCCAAGGACACGAGCGGCCCGGTTCTCGGCTTCTCTGCCGCCGCGTTCTCGTCGTTCGTGGCGGGTGTCAAGGCGGAGACGTTCGCCGGCTGACCACCAGGCGCAGCACCACCCACCAGCGGCCCCTGTCGTGCTACGACGGGGGCTGTCTGCTGCCCGGACATGACGAAAGCCCCGTCACACCCCGCAATGGGAGCGTGACGGGGCTTGGTCATGCTGCCCGGCGGAGAACCGCCGGGGTCGGACGAAGGGAGGCGGGGAGCCCTACGGGAGGGGCCTCTCCGGGAGATCGGTCTACGACGTAGATTTCCCACCCCGGGAGCACCCGCGATTGCGCCGGCTGCACACCAACTCCGTACCGGCCGGTGATGCCCGCTTTCCGAAGAACTCGGGCCATGCGGAACGCAATTACGTACGCGTGATCGCGTGATGCCGCCGAGTCCAGCACCGTGCGTCTGCCGGTGGTCATGCGGCGACCCCCGTAACTCTAGTAGGGGCCCACGCAGTAAAGGGCTCAACTGCTGGGATTAGGCGCCCTGTTTCAGTACTCCGGCGCCATTCATACAGTCCCACCAGTGCGCCGGATGCCACAGAGACTGCAAGCATCCGGAAACCCCGTACATGCGCGGCAACCACGCGTGCGGCCATTGACGAGTACGCGATGAGCGCGCGCAACAACTGGCCTTCATCGGAAGGGTATTCGTACGTATCCGGGTACTCCCCCCCTAGGGGTTTCCACCCCCAGCGGCCCGGACTAGTCCGCACGTAGATTTCAACCCGCATTATGACCTTCAACTCCCCATCCCCCTACGCTACTTACCCCCCCTATGCGTTACCCCCAGTCAATGTCATCCGTGTGCGCGGCGGGCTCCGGGGCGGGAGAAATGACCGTGGCGCTTCCCTTAGGGGCCTGGGGTATTTCGTCGGCGTGCGCGACGGACGCCCCGGCTACACCAATGGTGACGAGCGCCACAGCGGAAGCGAGAACCGCCCCAAAGCTCTTGCGGCGTGATTGAAAGCTCATCTATACATCCCTTAGGTACCGAACTGCTGCTGAATTTTGCGGCGGAACCGGAACCGTTGCTCGGTGCTCGGCTTGCCGTGGGACCAGCGTGCTTGACGCTGCGGAAGGGTTCAAGACTCGCCAGGCTGGACGATCTGCAACCAGAAATTTTCCAGGGGGAAACATGGACACAAGCACCCAAAGAGGCCGTAACGAGGGCGGTATCACGCCAGAAGCGGCAGACCTCATGCGGCAGATGCATGCGGGGCAGCGACCGGCAGCGTCGAGCCCCGCGCTGGATGAGCTGGTGCAAGCGGAGCTAGCCACTTACGACCCGCACAGCGGTGTTTTCATCGCCACAGACCTTGCGAGTGCGGCTCGGATTGTCACTCGCACGGCCACCGCCGAAATTGCTTCATCGATAGCCCGCGCTGAGCAACTGAGCGCACTTGTAGCCGAGTTGTCATCAATGCCGCAGCCTGACAGCGGAGGCGTGCTGCGAATCGACCACTACGAGGAAGTCACGGCCCTGATGGCGGAAGCGGTGCGCGGGGCAGCTTTCGTCCGCACGGCGCACCCAATTCCCCGTCCGGCCGGTCGACTTGCGGGAGGGTTCGAGCGGGACGCCGAAGTCGTGCGCAGAGGGTCCGAGCTGCACGTGATCTACCTGGAAACCGCCCGCACTCGGGCTCCCGAACAGGACTACGCTCGGAAGATTTCCGCGATTGGCGCCAAGGTGCGGACTCTGAATCCGCCCTTTGAGCGTATGGTCTTGACGCCTACCGCGGCTTTCATCTCCGACACGACCGGGGACCAGGCTGGGAAACCGGCTCTCCGCGTCACAAACCCCGGCTTGCTCGCGTTCATTTCCAGTGTCTATGACCAGCAGTGGCAGGCAGCACGCCCATGGATGGGCGAGGCACCGACCCGCAGTGACGGTGTCACCGAGCGGCATCATTTCGTCATGCGCCGGCTACTGGACGGACGGGTGCTGAAAGCCGTGGCGCTGGAATTGGGCGTAAGTGTTTCGACGCTCTACGGGGACCTTGACCGGCTGCAAGCGCTCTCGGGCGTGTCCGGTCACTTCGCTCTAGGGGCCTGGTACGCGGCGACCTACGGCGACGGCGGCAAGGGCGAATTGGCGGCGTGACGATCACGAGGTTTGGGCGCCGGCTCCCGCCCGGTAGACCTCGGCGAACCGCGCCTTCCCCTTGCACCGCGCCTGCTTTACCTGCGTCGTGGTCGCGCCCATGTCCGCGGCAAGCTCCGCGTCCGGGCCGTCACCGTAGTACCCGACCGGAGCTATGCCGTGGTCGGCCTTGAGTACGTGGCGCTGCCGGTCGGAGAGCAGCCCGAGGGCGCGGTGTACCTGCGTGCGGACCACGTCCCGGCGGTGCGCCGCCACGTCCGACGCAGTGACCAGCTCGGCAGGCTCTTCCATCTCACCCGCGACGACATCCCCGAGGGTCACTCTGAACCGCCCCGGGTTCGGTAGAGACTTCATATTGCGGTTGTGACCTGGGGTTTCGTGGTCGCGCGGTAGTAGTTGGTCTCGTATTCGACGGGTGGGATGTGCCCTATTTCACCGTGGAGCCGGCGGTGGCAGTACCAGTCCACCCACTCCGCGGTAGCGAGCTCGACCTGGGAAAGAGTCCTCCAGGGGCGCCCCGGTTTGATCAGCTCGGTCTTGAACAGGCCGATCGCGGACTCCATGAGGGCGTTGTCGTAGGCGTCGCCGACCGAGCCGATCGAGGCGGCGATGCCGGCGGCTGCCAGGTGCTCGGCGAGCCGGAAGCTCGTGTACTGCGACCCGGCATCGGAATGATGTATCAACTCGCCGCGCCGGTGGGGGTGTTCATCGCGGTCGCGTTGCCACAGGGCCATGTCCAGAGTGTCCAGGACGAGCTTGGTCTCCTTCGATGTGGCAGCGGACCAGCCGACGATCCGGCGGGAGAAGGTGTCGACGACGAAGGCGACGTAGACGACCCCCGACCAGGTCTTGACGTGGGTGAAGTCGGCGACCCAGTAGCGGTTGGGGGCCGACGCGACGAACTTGCGGTCCAGCAGGTCCGGTGCCCGCTCGACGCTGCTGTCCTGGATCGTGGTGATGACCTTCCTTCCGCGGACGGCGCCGGTGATGCCGAGCTCGCGCATGAGACGTTCGACGGTGCACCGGGCCACGGTGTGGCCCTGTCGGTGCAGCTCGCGCCAGACTTTCCTGGCGCCGTAGACACGGTAGTTGGCCTCGTGGACCTCGGTGATCGCGTCCTTGAGGACGGCGTCCCGCACCTGTCTGGCCGAAGGTTCGGCGGCGCGTTTCTTCGCCGCGTAGTAGGTGGAGGGGGCGATCTTGCAGTCGTGCTCGGCGAGTACGCGGCAGATCGGCTCGACACCGCCGAAGCGGGCCCGGTGCTCGTCGATGAACGCTACGAGCGTGTGTGGCCGGTCGAGCTCGGCCGCGAAGAAAGACGCCGCAGCCTTCAGGATGTCGTTCGCGCGGCGCAATTCGGCGTTCTCCTTCTTCAACGCCTTCATCGCCGCGGACTCCTCCGACGTCGTGCCCGGACGCTGCCCGGAGTCGATCTCGTCCCGCCTGACCCAGTTCCGCAGGGTCTCGGCCGAACCGATACCGAGCTTCTGGGCGACCGCCCGCACGGCAGCCGACTCGTTCGGGTAGTCACCGCGGACCTCGCCGACCATACGAACCGCTCGTTTGCGCAGCTCAACGGGATAAGAGGAAGGGCGTGCCATGACTCAATCCTTTCACGGAATTGAGTCTCCACTCGACCCGGGGCGGTTCACTCCGGGCCCGAGCAGCGGAGCGTTGAAAGGGCGGTCGAGCGAATCGACGCCGAGCCACGAAAGGCGCGCTGCGCGGGCGAGTTCGGGGCTCATCTTGTCGCGGCCCATGGCGTCCGTGGTGGCGATGCGCTCCGCCGCGTACGGGTCACCAACAGCCTTTGAGATCGCATCCTCAAAAGCCTTCGCCACGCGGGGAGCAACCCCGGGGCGGGTAGCTTCCCGCCGGGCATCCTCCATAGCGCGCGTCACTGCCCGGTCGATGTGGGCCATGAACTGGTTGGGCTCATCGCCGACGAACGTCTTGATTGCCTGCCAGACCGTGATGCGGCCGATCTGTGTCAGATCCTCCACCAGGTCGCTAGGGCCGCTGGTACCGACGATCTTCCGTGCCCGGGAGGAAACCAGCGATTCGGTTTCCCGGATCACTTCACTTACCGCGGAGAGGTCGTTGTTCTTGGCGGCGGAGATCTGAGCGTGGGTGAGCGTCGTCATGAGGCACCGTTCCGAGTGGGAAGTTTGGTTGCCCCTCCGTAGGGACGGAGGGTTTCCCGGAACGCGCCGAGGGGTCGCCAGATGACCCGCAGCTCGAATGCAATGCGCCTTGCAAAAGGGCACAAAAATGCCCCGTCCCGGATTAGCAGGACGGGGCTTGCGCATTGCCGTGATCGCTGCGTGGCGATGAATTTAGATAAATGGAGCCCGAGCGGCCATGCACCCAAAGGGGACGGATCGGTCTAGATGGTGGTTTACGTGCTCGATCAGTGCATCAGCCGCAACAAACGACTACTAAACGCGACTGCGGCGGAAGAAAAATCAACCGAGAGTTGCAAAGTGTGCGTGGAGCGTGGAATTTCGTTGCCCTGTCGTGATGCGCAGTGGTGCAACCCTGTGGCGTGCAAGGGAGTCGAGCCGACCGGTGCGTCTCTCGATGTGGGACTCAGCTTAGAAATCAGCGCCGTAAAGCGACCCCCACGACCGGCCCCCTATTTCCGCGTCAGCTTCGATCGGCACCCCATAGAGCGACCACGTCATACAGCGCTTGAACTCTCGGGCAATCTCTTCGGCATCTCTAGCGGGCACTGACGCCAACAACTCATCGTGGATTGGCAAGCGGCAGAATTCGAGCAGCCCGGCGGACTCGACATTCAGCATGGCTTGCCCGAGGACATCGCGGGCGACGCTTTGACAGGCATAATTAACCACGGCGTAGGTGCGGTCCCGGTCCAGCGGAAGCCTTCGGCCCGTCGCGGAGACGAACACCATGCCGTTCTGGAATGCCTCGCGCTGCCACCGAGCCGACGCTCGCTTGATCTCCGGAAAGGCCCGGTCGTATGCGACGACCGCTTGAGCAATTTCCGCTTCGGTGGCTCCGGTCTGCCGCGCAATGGTTTTTATCCCACCCCCGTACACTTTTCCGAAGCCAGCACCCTTGAAGACTTTTCGATCCTTCGGAGTGGCAGCGTCGCCCTTAATGAGGCGGGCGGTATAGGCGTGGATATCGAACTTCTCGCCACCGCTTATGAATCCGGATTTCATGGCCTTTATGTTGGCGAGGGCTGCCAACACCCGCATTTCAATTGCCTGAAAGTCCACCGAGACCATGACGTGTCCGGGCTCGGCGAGGATCGCGCGGCGGATCACGTGGTCCGAACTCGGCAGCTGGTGCAGCCCGTCCGTCACGGACATGCGGCCTGTGCGCGCTGCAAGGGGGGAAATGGTGCTGTGCAGCCTGCCCCCGGCGTCGAGCTTGGACATGAACCGCTCGGCGTAGGTAACGCCCCACTTGCTCGCCCTTTTGGCCCGAAGTACCGCGTAGGCAAGAGGATTTGGCTCGCGGGCCCCGATGCGCTGCCAGTCCCGATCCAGGTCCGCGAGGGGTAGCAAGACTTGCTTGTCGACCTTGAGTGCGCCCGAGCCGGTCCGCTCGGTCAGCGTCTCGCCCATGCCCCCGAGGGCATCCGCGACCTGCCCGGCGGACCCAACCTTGGTCACGCCGTACCGGGCAGCGACGGTGCTGTACTTCTCGGTTTCCTCGGCGAGCCGGCGGGCGAGTGGGGCCGCGTAGTCCTGGTCCACCAGCAGCCCCGTGCGCTGCATGGTCGCGCAGAGCCTCGCTATCTCGTGTTCGTACGCCACCAGCTCGGGGCGCACGCCGAGCCGGCCCAGCTCCCTTCGCAGCACGGGGGCGAGCCGCGCCGTCAGGATCACGTCAAGGCCCGCGTACAGCAGAAAAGTGGGGTGCGTAAGCGGGATATTGGCCCACCCGGTTTCCTTGGTGAACCCGAGAGAATTGAAAACTTTTGTAAGGCCCCCCTGAGTGTCCGGGGCGGCAGGGTCGATCCACTTTGCCGATAGCGGTTTGAGTGCGGTCCCGATTCCGCCCTCTTGGGGTTGTCTCGGATCGCAGAGGGCCGCGAGAATGCGGGTGTCGGTCGTGTAGGGTGCTAGGTCGTCGAAGGGGATTCCCGCGCACTGTTCGATGACTAGCCAGTCATAGGCGGAATTGTGAATCAGGATTTCGCGGCACCGTAGCAGCGCGTCGCGAGCATAGGAAGCGTGGTAACCGCCTCGCTCGTACAGGATTACCCATGCGTCCCGCGTGTCTCCGAACTGGACGGTCCGCAGCCTGAACGTGGGGCTGAACACATCAAGTCCAGTGGTTTCGGTGTCGACGGCAACAGGCCCCCGCAGCCGCGCACGGGACAGCCATTTACGGAACTGCTCTAGGTCGTCCGCGTCCTCGGGGACGCGCACGGTTATGGTCTCGCCGGCCACCTCGTGCCGGAATATCTGCATGCGTCCCCCATAAGCAGGAGAGGGCCGCTCTCCGGTTGGCGAGCGGCCCTGTGTGGTGTGGGTGTTACGTCAGGTCCTGAAGATCCCCGGGCCCCCCGGCTCCGGCCCATCGTCGGCAAGGCGGAGCCCACCCAGCGCAATTCCCTTGTTCGTCTTCTTCCGCACGGCCCCCCGTTCCTCCATGGCGTCGTAAAAGGCGCGTCGCGTCCACTGCTCCTTAGCGGGTAGGTTTTCCGCCGTGCACCATTCGAGGTAGGAGTTAAAGGCGGCGTTTCCGCTTATCAAAGTGGATTCGTCGCAGCGTTCCAGGACCCCGGGAAGGAACCCCGCGAGCGGGTCTGAGGTTTCCCGATACTCCTGTGATGCGCCCGTGATGACCTGTGGGTCTTGTAGTCCGTCGGCGAACCAGTCGACGGCTCCGCGGACCGCCCATGCGGCGATTCCCTCGGCTTCGCCGAGTAGCGTCCGGTCCAAGTCCGGGTCTCGCTCTTCGGGGGCAAACCACCGCTTGAAAGGCAGCAGTTTGACCCGACGCCAAAGCCCTTCATCCTGTGACCTGAACTTGGGCTTATGATTCGTAGCGAGTAGCAGCAGAAAGGAAGGCTTGAATTCAAAGTACTCTTGCCGCAGGAACCTTGCCGAGATCATGTCCTTACCGGTGACCCGCTTAAGGATGGATTCCGACATTGCCTTGCCTGCCTCCCCCTCGGACGCCATGACGAGACGTGAACCGCGCAGCGCTGCAACATCGTTGGGAATGCCGCCGCTCTTGCGTTCCTCGAACGTGGCAAACGGGGTGGTGCGCGTGATGGCACGAAACACGGAAGTCACGGTGTCCACCAGCACGCTCTTTCCGTTGGCGCCCTTGCCCCACAAAACTGCGAATGCCTGTTCCGTGGTGTGGCCGGTGATCCCGTAGCCGATGAGCCGCTGAATGTACGCGGGCAACTCGGGCATGTTCGGGAAGATCTCAGCGAGGAAGGATTCCCACCTAGGGCACTGCGCGTTGGGGTCGTAGTCGATTTCGAGCCCGTACGTCAGTAGGTCGGCCTGGTCGTGCGGGCGGAGCCGACCCGTGCGCAAATCGACTGTGCCGTTGCGGAAGTTCAAGAGGTCGGGGCGGTCGTCAAAGTCGGTTGTCGCAATGGATACGTTGGGAACGGAACACAACTCCGTCAGCAGCGCGTCGATGCGGGAAGTCATCGTGAACCCGCGTGCCAACTGGTTTTGCCCCGCGAGGACCAGCGCGGCCCCCATGCGGTGGATTTCCTGCCGTACCCGCATGTCCGAGCGCACCCACACGCGCCCGTCCCACGTGTGGAACCCGAGCCCCGAGGCGTACCGGATGCGCCCGCCCGACCACGCGACCAGCGCGTGAGCGTTCATGGCGTCGCTCTCGCCGTACTGCGAAACCAGCTTGGCGAGGATGTCCGCCGCTTCCGCGCCCTGGTCGCGGGACACGGTGTCGGCCCCAGTCCGGGTCGCCAACTCGGCAGTACGGGCTGCCGCTTGGCGTTCGGCGGTGTCTCTCGCGGGTCGGGCCGCCTTCACAGCGCGGTGCAGTTCGGCGGGGAACGCGCTCGGGTTTCGCGCCCGCCAGTCGGTCAAGTCGTCGCCCTGGTGGGGAATGTCGAGCACCAGGGCCGTGACTCCGTGGGCTGCCAGTCCCTCGGCGAGCCGTGCCGAAAACCCGTTGCCCGCACGGTCGTTGTCGCCGCACAGGATGACCAGCGAGCCCCGCAGACCCTCGGCGAGTTCCTGCACCAGCTCGGGCGAGCCGGCGAGCGAGGCACCGCGCACGACCGCCGCGTCATAGCCCACCGCAACAGCTGTGAGCCCGTCCCCGGGGCCCTCGGTAATGAGAACGGTGCCCCACCCGCCGGCGCCTCGCAGAACGCCCCACGTAGCCCAGTGATGCCCCTTGGGGTTCGTGAGGGAGAGCCACCGGCCCGGACACCGGCCGGTCAGGTCCCGCCCCTGTAGACCCCGTGCGGCCCCGTCCCACCCGACCAGCGGCACCGTAAGCCGGGGGAACGCCAGGAACGCGCGGGAGCGGTGCACGAACTCGGTGGGGTCGGCGCCCTGGTCGACGCCGAGCCGGAGTTCCGCAGCGGTGTCCGGGTCGAGCCCGAAGCGGTCGGCCACGTACCGGCGGGCCCGCTCGGGCCACTCCCCGGAGCCGAGGGCAAGGGCGTCCGCCGTCTGGTCGACGTACCGGCCGAGCGAGGCCACCAGGGCGACGGGAACCAGCTCGGGTCGCTTGGCCGGAACCGTCGCTCCGGGGCCGGTCACGTCGAACAGGTCCGACCAGGACAGCCGTACGGATGCGATCACGTCTGTGGTCGCGCAGCCGGCGCGGCACGTAAGCCGAACCTTGAGATCTTCCCCGCGCCAGAGCCGTAGCGATGGACGCGAATCCGGATGCGCGGGGCACAGAGCGGCATACCCCCCGTCCTGGTGGTCGACGACCCCGGAGAACCGCCCGAGCAGATCAGCGAGCAGCACGCGTGCTCACCGCCCGTATGTCGGCGAGCAGACGCCCGAACTCAGATACGGTGGTCGTCAGGTACCAGCGGCCGGAGCCGAGCCCGCGCATCGAGGGAACGAACCCGTATCGCGCGCGCATGTCCCTGGTCGACAGCCCGAGCGCTGTACGTGTTCGCGTCCACGTACGTACGTCAAAGTGCACACGTCCCGCGCGGATGCCGAGCCCGCGCACCTTGTGCACCACCACGCCGTACGGGAAGCCCGCGTTCGTCGCTTCCGCCCGAGCCTGTCGCAGCCACGTCGGTACGGCAGGGCTCCGTACGTCCTTGCATTCGAGGATGAACGGGGCCGCGTGCACGTCGCCGACATCCCGAGTCCCTTCCTGTGCGGGCCGGCGGACGTTCAGCCCGTCGAACGGGTCGATGAACGCGCCGTCGTCGTCCACCAGCCCAAGGAACGCGTTCAGGAAGTTCCGCACGGCGGATTCCCACTGCGTCCCCCGGGCCTTGTTGGGGTTACCCACGCTCGGCCCCCCGTCGAACCGATGCGCCCCGCGCCATGGCATGCGCTGCGGCGGCGAGGTACCGCACCCAATCCGGACGGCGCTGGTACCCGGGCACCAGGACCACCACGTCACCGGCCGCCAGGGCGCGCACGTCGCCGAGTGGTGGAGCGCTCTCCGCCGAAATCTTGAGTTCCATAAACCCCCTCATCAAAAAGGGCCGGTCCGCACCGTGTGGTACGACCAGCCCTAGGCGTGGTGCTACTACTGGTCCCGCTCGCCCGTCGCATCCGGGATCACAAGCCGCACATGCTCTGCGGAAATCCACTCGGCCCGCAGGGATCGGCGCTTGGCGAACCCCGACTCGGTGCCGGTAGGACGGACCAGCAGCATCGGCCGGAGCCGTCCGCCCTCAAGGCGAGTGGTAACCCGCTGGATAATCGCGTCTGCGAGACGTACCCGGTTTCCGTGCCTTGCGGCGTAGGCAACCAAGTCGCCCCGGTACAACTCTTCACCCGCGTAATCCGCGATTACTCCGCGCTTACTCACGCGTCCCCCAGTGTCTTCAATAGATGTGCATAGGCGGTGCGTGCCTGTAGCGGCACCACACCGTTACCGATGATGTGAAGCTGTTCGGTCCGCGTGAGTCCGGGAATTCCGGTCACCCATCGCGGCGCAAGGCCCATTAGCCATTCTGTAAATTCCGGTGCGAGTAGCAGCCGGCCCCGATGGTCGAGCACGGTCGGGCGTGGGGCAGGGAATCCCGTCACTTTCTCCCACGTGCGGATTCGGTCGGCGCGATCGCCCCACCAACCGCTAGGAGAGTAGAGATCGGCAAACTTTTCGCCACCACGTCGAGGCTCGCCCCCGATTGCCGGCCGTTCCCCGCTTTGCCCCCTCGGCGTCCGTGCCCATTGGGGCTTACTCCGGTGTCCGGAGTCGGAAAGCCGAGCGACGCAGAACCACCGGTCGCGCTGGTGTGGGGCGCCAATTGCGGACGCTCGGAGGCAGCACCACGCCGCGTCGTACCCGCTCGCGGCCAAATCCCCAAGAACAACGTCAAGGCCCCTTCTACGGATAGCTGCGACGTTCTCCAGGAACACGAACTCTGGTCGAACTCGGCAAATGGCAGCGACAACGTATTTCCAGACCCCCGAGCGCTCCCCATGGATTCCCGCTCCCCTCCCTGCGGTACTGATGTCCTGGCAGGGGAAACCGGCAGTGAGGACGTTAACGCTCTCGGCAACCGACCCCCAATCGGCGGTACTAATGTCACCGAGGTTCGGTACCGAGAACCGCTCCGCGAGCACCGCAGAAGCAGCGGCGGAGTTGTCTGCAACGAAAGCCACGCGGTCGCCGGTGAGCGATTCAACAGCCAACCCGACGCCTCCGTAGCCGGCGCACAATTCGAGAATCGGCACTTAGGCTCCGCCCATAAGCAAGTGCCGGTAGGCCGCATAGGCTTGAGGCGGGCAGACACCGTTCCCAATGGCCTTAAGCTGCTGTCCCCGGGTTAGTCCGGGAACACCGGTAACCCACTGCGGAGAAAGCCCCATGAGCCACTCAGCGAATGCGGCTGTGACGCGAATTCCGCCACGGGGGCCAATCTCGGTAGGGGCAGGCGCGTGGACTCCGGTGAGACGCTCCCAGCGGCGAATTACGGGGAGGTAGTTCCCCCACCATGCGGCAGGAGAATGACAAGAGTCCGGAGATTCGGGCCCCCGCGTCTGTTCTTCGAGCCACCCGGCCCGCCCAATGCGTCTGAGACGGTCGGAGTGGGGAAGAAGAAAGCACACTTCATCGGCGAGCGTGCTTCCGTGGGGCTGCTTACGGGAGGATGATTCCCCCCCCCCCCCCCGCGAGGGGGAATCGAATTCATACCACGGCGCTTGTCCGGATGCTGTGCGCCGCCATTCACCCCAAGGTTCGCTGTCGGGGTTTTCAGGCACTGCGACGCAGAACCAGCGGTCTCTATGGTGGGGGGCTCCAGCGGCGGACGCGCGATAGCAGCACCATTTAGCGTCGTACCCTGCCGAGGCCAAGCCCCCGAGTACTTCCGCGAGCCCGCGCCCTCTGATTGCGGCGACGTTTTCCAAAAAAACAATTCGCGGTCGTAGTACGCGAATGGCTTCAATGACGTTGAACCAAGTTGCCGAGCGCTCATCTTCAAATCCTCTACGTAGACCCGCATTACTGATTCCCTGGCAGGGGAACCCGGCGGTGATGATGTCGACCACGCCAATTAGTGATGCCCAGTCAATTTCCGTGACATCACCCAGATTTGGCGCGTCGGGATAACGCTCGGCGAGAATCTGTGACGCGTACTGGTCGTTCTCAGCGACGAAACGCACGCGTTCCCCGGTGAGGCTCTCGACCGCCAGGCCGAGCCCCCCGTACCCCGCGAAAAGCTCCAGGATGGGCATAGAACCCTCCTGCTAGAGCGACTTGGACGCGTCGGCGATTGCGTCGTTCCACGACTTGAGAACACGAATTACCGGCTTGCGGTAAGAAACGTCGCGACCCTTCTTGGTGGTGTACTCGACCAGCTCAAGTTCAATGGAGCACAGGGCCTCGCTGCCGATGCGGTCGAGCGCGTTCTCAACCTCATGCAGAACCTCGGCGAGCTTCCAAGAACCGGTCTGGAGCTTGAAAAGGCCGAGGTCGTAATCCTCGGCAATGCGGAAGGTAACCGCGATAGAGGGCGACGGGCCCCGCTTGGCCTTTGCAGCAGCCTTACGGTCCTCCATCAGAGCAGGGCAGCGGCACGGCTTGCCCTTGTCTTCCTCGGGCGACAGGAATTCCACACCGTCGCAGTGGTGAATGAGCGCTGAGCCATTCCACAGCTTCAGATCGGACGAGATGGCATCCGGGCCGGAAATTACCGCCTTCACCTTGTCCTGAGTCGTCAGAATCTCGATGAAGTTTTCCGACGTAGAATCGGTGTCGACGGGAGTACCGCCCATAAGCTGAGCGATAGCGGCGGCAACCTCGGGGTCGCCGGTCGTCACGCGCCACTCGGAAAGGGCAACAGGAAGGTTGTCGACCTGCTTGCCTCCGTGGAAACGCCCAACCGTGTCGTTCGCAAAGGACTGCTTGGGCTTGGCGTTCGGGTCGGTCTCGAAAATGCGCAGTGCCATGACTACTCCTGTTTTTAGGCATGAAAAAAGGGCGGTCCGCTTGTGCGGAATCGCCCTGGTGTCGGGTGTGCAGAAAGCTGCTGGTGCTACGCGCGGCGCTGAGTGCCGGTAATGATCCTGCGCGCGCTCTCGGCGATGGCTCGACCGATCACGGTCTTAGAAGTCTCGCGGTCCCATGTAAAGACCTTCCGCAGAGTGAGAAAAACATCGAAAATCTCGCGGTCGATGCGGACGGGCTTGAAAGCCCACCCATCCGGGGTGATGTGCAGCACTGCCGCGCCGTCGAATTCCGGCATGGGCTCGGAATTCCCATCCGGCCCAATGATCTTGTCGGCGTGGGCATAAGCGGCCATTTGCAATCCGACCTCGGGGTACGTGGACTTGGACGTTTTCCAGTCGACTATCAGCGTGTGCCACGTGCCGGCGTCGTGGTCCGGCTTTCCGTCCTCCCCGAGCTGCACGCGCAAGATCGCGTCAAAACTGCCCGCGTATTCGTGCGTGTCGGACCATGCAATGTCCTCGGCGGACACCAGGACCGGCCGCACGGCCTCAAGGAATTCTGCGAAACCCTCGCGGTACGGCTCTAGATCGGGGTGCACACGCCCGATAGCCTCGCCCCGGACCATGCGCTCAAAGAGGTCGTGCGCCTGACTTCCCACTTTGGCGCGGAGCTTGGTGTACCGGGAATGCGCATTGCGGAGGTAGTCAATCGCCCCGGCTTCATCTCGTGCGGCAATGGATGCCACCGCAGGAAGGCTTGCCACTGCCGTTTCGGCGGTCATCCGGGCCGCCCACCAGACAAGGAACGGCTTGGGCAGCATGGCGATAATGCTGGTCACACCGGGGTACTTGATTGCGGTTACAGGGTCCACGTACCACCGTGAACCCCCGCGCTGAATCGTCCGGACGTTTCCGGGCATGGGTGTCCCCCTATGGGTTCGATTTGAGAGAAAGCGGAGTCACCCGCCGGGCGTCAATGCCGCAGCGGCAGAGCGTCAACAGCGGCAAACAGATCGGCGAGCGTCCCGGAATTGGTGATCGTCACGTCCGCCGGAGCGTCGTCCAGTTCGGTCTCCGAGACGTGCAGCCGTTCGGCAACCCCGGCTCCGGCTCCGGCCCCGGGGCGCTCGACACGCACGACCAGGGCGCCCCGGTCGCGGAGCGCGGACAGTTCGTTGCGGTACCGCACATCGGAGACGACCACGGGAAGGCCCCATGAATCGGCGGTGTCGAGCTGCTGCACCGCCACGCGCACCCAATGCCCCGAGTCGGTGCGGCGGACGGCTTCCCCGAGCCGCTGCAAGGTGCGGCGTACCTCGGCGTGCTCGACCTTGCAGCGCTCCCACCCGTGGCGGTGCACAAGATCAGAGAGCCGTACAGGAAGAACCCCAAGGGGCGTCCCCTCGGCTCTGATGATCGGGTCCAGGTCGAGCGCTGCCGTCTTGAGCGCATCCGCAAACGCGACCCTGGTGTACGAGTGTTGAAAAACCAGGCGGGCCGCAACGGTGTCCTTCCCCGCGCGGGCACGCCCGACGATCGCCACATGCCGGAAGGTCACTCGCTCACCTCGGCGTGGGGCGTGGCGTCGTCGCCCTGGCCGTCGTGGTCGTTGCCCTGGTCGGTCCCGGCTGCCACAGTCTTGCCGTTCTCCGTCCGCTGCACCGCCTCACCGGTACCGAGCACTGCGGCGACCAAGCCGAGGACAAGAGCGGACGGGAGACCGGGCACGTAGTGCGCGACCAGGGCCAGCGCGGCAACCACCACGGCGTAGATTCGGGCGGGATGCGCCTTGATGAACTGCATTTTTTCTCCTGTGAGTTGGTGACGGAGCGTCGAGATTCTGAGCAGCTGCACGACCGGGCGATACCGGGACACCGGAGACACCGGCCGACACGCTGCGTGAGATGGGTGGGCACGTCGGCCCCGAGCTGGTCCCGGCAAACCGGGCACCGGTCACGCCTTCGGAACTCGCAGCGCGGCCCACGTCTGTGCCCCGGGCCAGCCGTCCGCGGACGTGCCGGAGAATCCCCGCTTTCGCTGCCAAGCTGCGTAAGAGAGCCGGTCCACCTCGGTCCACTGCGGACCAGGGCCGGACTTGTACTTGCCGCAGCCCTCGGCGACCAGCCGGCGCCCCATGGCGGTGATCAGCGCGCTGCGGGGGTTCTTCTTGAAGTACGCGGCCCCGGGAAACGGCGCGTACTGGACCGGCTTGGGCTTACCCGTGCTGGTGCTGGTCGTCTTGGTAGCGGTGCCGGGTGTGGTCGGAGGCTTGAGCCTCTTTGCCACGTCGGCCCGGAAGGTGGACATGCTGAAGCTCGGATCGACCTTCCGGCGGGTGCCCTCGGCGTGGCCGATGACAGAATCCGCAGACCAACCGTGGAACCGGCAGACGGCAGCAGCCCAACGAACCGCCGCGTCGTACTGTGCAGCCGGGTAGGGGTCCGTCCCGTTACCAAGATTCTCGATCTCAAGTCCGTACGTGCGGCTGTTCGCGTCGACGGGCTCTGCGGAATCCGGACGCGGGTGCGTGGACGACTCGGTGACCATCGCGTTAAATGCGTTCGCTGCGAAGCTGCCAGCGTGATTGGCGCGGCCGTTGCCGACCATGGTCACGGTGCCGTTCTTCGCAAGGTGGGAATGACACAGCGGGCCCGGAAGGTCCGACCGGCCCGCGTAGACCAATTCCAGCGAGTTAGACCCTGCGGTGTGATGGATGACGACGCCGTTGACGGGCCCCCAAGCTCCGACGCCGTTGCGGTTGTGTGTCCGCCATCCTGCGTGTTCAGAAATCGTCAGACCCTCGGCCTCAAGGGCCTTTACGAACTGGTCTGCGGTCATAGGCGTTGCCATGAGTTCCCCTTTTAGACATGAAAAAGCCCCGCCCGGTAATCAGTCGGCGGGGCTGGTATCTGTGTTGTGCCGGTGGGTTATCCGGCGAATTTCGCTACGGCGAGACCGGCCGCAACGACGGTTGCGACACCGGTAATCACGGCCACGGGGACGACGAACTTCCCCTGCTCGCTTTCCAGTCCGCGAATCCGGGTCTCGTGGTCGTCGAGCTGGTCGCGCACGTCCTCGCCGCTCTCGATGAGCGACCGCACGTCGCCCCGGAGCCCCACCACTTCGTCAAAGACTTCCCGAGCGCCGATTACCACGCCCAACGGGTCGTCTTGGTCCGTCATTGCGATGTCACCTCCTTTTAGACCGGGTCTGGCGCGCCGGGACGAGTGGGCGGGTCCGGAGAAAGCCCAACGTCCGTGGGCCACCCCTGGTTAGTCGCGCCCCGAAGTGTGAGTGACTGTGTCACTGCACCATCCGCACTGGCCGTCTGAATTCCGACCACCCAGGCAAGAGTGTCGAGTGCTGCCCCCGACGTGTCGACCACCCGCACCACATCGCCGAGGTCAACTCTCGGGTCGGCGAGGATTTCCACCGAGCCGAGCAGCGGCACCGGATAAGCTCCGGCGTCCCGCAACGCATTCGCAAGCTGCGTGGCGCCGGGCAGGTCCTGAATCCATCCGCCGGCGTCGTGCTCATACGACTGCACCCCGTACGCCGATTGACTCGCCGAGCTGGTTGCCGTGGCCAGTGACGGCACTGGCCCGGACCCGCTTGGGGGAGTTCGAGAGAGCATGCTGACACCGTGGTAATAGACCGGCGTGGCTGAGCGGTTCCGCAGGGTCAAAGTCACTGTCCCCGCCACACGCAATACCTGCGCCTCTACCGCCCCAAACACCGCAGCGGAAGTACTTACCGCCGTGGCCCTAATGACCATGTACCCGGCGATAGCCTCAGTACCAGTATCGGGAGCGCGCGGGTCGAGCTGGTCAGTATCGATGGAAAAGGTCCGAGTAACGGTGCCCCCAGCCGGAATCACTACTGGCGTGGGTAGCTCCTGCGGCCCCTGAATCTCGAACGCTATTCGTGCCCAGTTCGTCCACTGCACCGCAACATCGTTTCGGCACGCGTCGATTTCCTCGGTCACCACGAGCTTTCCCAGCTCTCGCGCGCTGGTAACCGTAACGTCGGCTGAGTTCGGCACCGTTGCCCACCGAGTGTGGCCACGCCACCGGAAAAACCCGTCCCGGTCGAATTCCGCCGTGGCAAGAGTAGCGCGGGCAATCTCTGTAATCACGTCCCACGCCGAACCGGATACGGCAGGAAGAACCCGCATCGGAAACGTCGGAAGGTCGAGCACCGCCGATTTTTTCCACGTTCCCGCTTGCGTAACTTCGGCAAGCGTCGCGGGCTTGGCGGCGGGGGTGCTTACTTGAAAGGCCTCAACCCGTACACCTTGCGCGACGAGACTCACCGTAGAAAGGGCGCCGCTTGCTGCTGGCACAGCGGAAAACGTTCCGGTCGTCAGGAACCGTGGGACATTGTCCGCCGCAGTAACAACAGGGGCCACTGTCGGAACTCCGGTCGCCGACCAGGTGAGCCAAAATCCGACGTGCAGCACCTGCGGAACCTTGAGGCTGCTCCATGTCCAAGTCAAAACCTGGTTTTTGTCGTACCTGGAATCGCTGCCAGACCAGACGCTGATACCGCCCGTTGTGAAATCGACTTGCATGGTCAGGTAATGGTAGACGCTGCCTGCGGTCAGCCACTGAGTTCCGACGCGAACTACCGGGGTTGTCGCCCCCACGGTGTCGACGTAGTACTCAAAGAAAAGACCGCCCGTGCCCCGATTTACCGGCTTGCATTCCGGAATGAAATTGGCGGTAGTACCCGGGGCTGAGCCTGCCTGTAGCGCAATCGCGAAAGGGGCACTGCGCGACCAGGACCAGTCACCCGCCATAGCGTCGAGATAGCCCACGCTGGGAGTGGCGCCACCGTGCAGCGATGCGTAGACAATGCTGGTCGCCCTCGGCGGCGGAGCAGTGTGAATGCCCGCTCGGCGTAGAAGGTGGTCGACCGCCCACACAGAGGATGCCGCCCATGCCGCCCCGGTGTAGGGGGCCCCGATACCTCCCGTGACAAGCCCCGCGTCATGCCGGGGCAGTACAGCGGGCATCCGCAGCCGCTCGGCCCCGTCGAGGGCTGCCAGATCCACCACGTCGGTACCGGACTCCGCCGCGCGGGCCCGAACCGTTCCGCGGAACGCGTCGATGCTCTCCCCGCCGAGCCCCCACCCGCACGTCACGGACTGCCCCGGACGGGCCACGTCGCCTGTCGAGCGCGGGGCCCACGGCCCGTAGAGAGCCGGTGCCGACGCTCCCTCAACTCCGCTGACTGAAACGGATAGTTGGGCGCTAGACGAGCCGCTGAACGCGCGCATCGCGTCCGGTAGATCCGTGCCGTATGAGCGGTCAAGTGCCCATGACTGCACCTGGGGGGAAAAATCTTGCCCGCCGAGCCGCACGACGTGGCTCGCGGTCCGTTCGCCGGCCGCAAGCGCAGACACCTGCGAGGTACTAGCCGACTGCACTGGTCACCTCCACCAACTCCAACCCGATGTCCCGGAACGCGCCGTTCCCCGGGGTCGCCACGTGCGAGTAACCAGTAATCGACATCGCGGGGCACCCCTCACCTGCCGGGCGTTCACCGGCAAGCAGATCGGCCGAGATATCACCGGGACAGAAGATCGATGCCCCAAGATCCCAAAGACCCGTTGCCGTGAAAGCTACGTACGGGCGGACGTACGCGGCTCCGGCCGGAGCGGTAGTCACCAGGGGTACCCCGGGCTTGCTCGCCGTGGCCGTGGTCATAAAGCCTTTCGCCGCGCTGTACCAAGCCACTTGAGAATTGACCATGGGGGCCCCTGCCGCCACCAGGCCGGGTGTCCACCATGTGTACCGCTGTCCCGGGACCACGGGGATTCCGTGGAAGTACGGGTGCCGCCACACCAGATCGGAGTGGCCAGAGGTACCGATGGTTTCCACGGAAACCGAGTTCGGCACGTACGCTCCGGCAGACCCGCCGTACATGACGATCTGCGAGCCAGTAACCGCCCACTTGCCGGCTGCTGCACCGAGCCCCGCCGCCTGGTCCCCGGCAAGCAAGTTCCGAGAGAGCGGGTCCACCAAGGCGACGGGACCGAGGGCGGTCACCCGCCGGGCGAGCCGGTCCAGGTGGTCCACGTCACCGCGCTCCATGGCGGTCCACGACAACTTGAGCCGGCGGGGCCGGAGCCGGGGGGCCCACGTCGTAACCCCACCCTCAAGGCTCCGGAACTCCGTCACTCCGAGGTCCGGGGAACGGTCGTACGACACGGCTCCGTCCGTGATCTCTCGGAGCGCCCCGGGGGCACCAATCCACATTCCCAACTCTGCTTACCTCCTTGCCAGTTGACGTTGCCCACCCGCGACAGCGCGGGCGATTTCCTGCCCCCCGACCTTGAGGACGACGTCGGGCACGCGCTCTGCCTGCTCCGCGAGCAGTCGGCCGAGTTCGGCAACCCAAGTGGCACCCGGGGTGGGCGGTGCCGCCACGGCTACGGACGGAACTCGCACATCGGGGACTGTCACCATTGAGCGGAGTCGGGCATCAAGCGTGGATTGCTCGGCGTCGATACCGTCAACCACGCCCGGCGGAATCCACCGGCCGATCTTGTCCGCCATGAGACGCGACGGAGAATTAATACCCAGCGCCTCCGCAATGGGCCCGGGAATCACGCTCTTTGCCCAGTTATAGAGCTGGGACTTGAGCCAACTTCCCATACTCCGGATACCTACCCAGATACCCCGGGCCAGGTCGGCACCCTTACTGATCAGAAGCGAGCCGAAATTCCCTAGATAGCCCTTGATTCGGGCAGGCATTCCGCGCACATAGTTGTTGAAGGTAGCGAATTTGGCTACGGCGGACACCGCAAAATCCTGCACAGATTTCGCCGCATTACGGAGACTCGTAGCAACCGAGGACAACCAGCCGATCAGACTACCGAAACGACTGATGGCCCCGCCCACTGCCTTAATCAACGCCGTGAAGAGAGGACCCGCGAGCCGAATAAGAACCGGAACCACGGCACCAAGTATGTTCGCGGCGAGTCGAGCTAGCCACGAAATCAGAGAGGTGACAACAGAGATAAGGGGCCGAGCCTTGTCCACTACCTCGCGCAGTTTCTTGCCGATAAGCGTGGCCGCCGGCGCTACCCGCTGAGAAATGAACTCCGACAAGGCAGAGAAAATTGGCTGTAGATTCTCGGCTATCGATGCGTAGACTCGCATCACTGCGGGCCAAATCACTTCCAGCAGAATGCGGCCGAGCGCCGACAGGATAGGAACGACCGCCCCAACAACGTGCGTATAGAGGGTCATAAAGGCGGGTGCGAGTTGGTTAACTAGCACGCCCCCAAGCCCCTTGAGGGCTGGGAGAACGGCCGTTTGGGCAACCGATGCCAGGCTTCTAATTCCCGGTAGGAAGTTTTCCCGCAGAGTGGTTCCTGCGCCAACGACGGAATCTGCGAACGAGTTGATGGCGGTCCCGCCGGCCGAACCGGTGAACGCGTGGAAGAACCCCGAAACGAGACTCTTTCCCGAGTTGAGCGCGGGTCCAAGCTTGGCACCGAGGAAATCACCGAAGGACGCAAGCGCCGGAATCACATGGTCACCCATAAAGTTGGTCACGCCAACTTCAAGGGTGCGCTTGAACTGATCCACCTTGGCGCCTGCATTTTCGTGCAGTGCGTCGCCCATTTTCTCGGCGGCTCCGGCGGTGTCCCCGAGCGCCTTGACGGCAGTTCGCGGGTTGAGCGCGTAAAGAGCCTGGCCGAGGTCTTCGCTTTTTGTTCCGAAGAGTCCGACCGACGCGGCGGAGCGTTCTGCGGGGTCCTTAATGGCCTTGAGACCGTCAAGGACTTGCTGTAGCCCCTCACGGGCCCCCGCGCCGCCCTTAGCAACCTTCTTTGTCATTGCCGCTGCATTGAGCCCGATAGCCTCATAAGCGGCCTTACTCGCCGAGCTGCCATCCGTCGCCCGGATTTGGAATTCCTTTAGGGCATCGGCGACCACGTCAGTATCTCGGGCGCCTGCCTGCATTCCCTGGGACATAAGGCCCATGGCATCTGCGGCGGACAATCCGAGGTCACGGAACTTAGTGCTGTACTCATTGAACGTGTCCGCCATGTCGTCGGCGCGCGGACCCATCTTTTGCATCCCGACAGTCAGAATGTCGAGAGCTTCCGCCCCATCCTTTGCCAGACCGTTCTTAAGGATCTGGCCGACAGCATTGCTGGTCTGCCCGAGGTCGAGTTCAAAAGTTTTCGAAAGGTCAGTGACCTTTCCGGTTATTGACTCAATCTGTGCGTTTGTGGCGTCCGGTGGGAGGATGCCCGCCCGCATCACCCCCGATAGGGCGTCTGCGGCTTCCTCTACGGAGTCCGTGACCCCGTGGGCATAGAGCTGTCCGGCAGCCTTTCCGTACCGCCCGGCTTGCTCAGGGGTGCTTCCTAGGGTTGCTTGGATCTTTCCGTTGATTGCGCTTTGGTCGAGCGCATCCATAAGACCCTTGGTCAGTACGGCGGCAGCGGCAATGCCGATCGTGAGCATTCCACCCGCGAGGGCTCCGCCCATTTTCCCGGTAAAGCCTTCGCCGGCCGCTTCGCCGCCGCTTTCACCTGCACTCGCCGAGGGCCCCGTTACTTGCTGCTCTAGCTCTCGGGCAAAGCCCTGTACCTCGGGGACAACGGAGACGTAGCCGACTCCGACCTCCACAGCCATTAGGCGTCACCGCCCCGGGCCGGCTGGAATCTGGCGAGGTAGGCCGCTACCTCCTGCGGGTCACGCTTTGTGCCCCCGACCCGGATACCGCGGACGCCTGGGCGCGGAATCGGCTCCGGTCTACGGCTCGGAGTCGGGGAGCCTGCATTGCCCCGTTGCCAATTTCCCTCGTTTAGACGGTCGTGCACTGCGGCCAATAGCTGTGCTTCCAGCGTCCACACCGCGTCCTCTCCGGAAAGAGTGCGCCCAAGCGCGGAGTCCGCAGGGAGCCCCATGACCAGGGCTCGGAGTCGCCTCCAGGTGAACCCGGAATCGGGCCGAAAGAGGTCTCGAAGATCGACACCGTAATACCGCTGTAGGTCGGATTCGATGGCCTCTCCGTGCTCACTCAAGAGTCGGAAGAGGCCACCGATTCCCCCAGCGGAATTCCTTCGTGGCGCTGCCACTGCCGAAATAGTTCACCGAGTGCGGCAAGAGGTACAGGGATAGCGTCGAACGTGGCCCACTGGTCCGTGAGACCGGCCTTTAGCAGTACCTCAATATCCCGCGCCGAGGGCGCGTCGATGTTCACTGCGGAGAGAATCGACTTGTCCAGCTCTCCGGCAGCTGGCATGGTGAATATCTGGCCGGACAGTGTGAAGCGGAAAGGCTCCTGCCGCGCTTCCTGCACCCATACGTCAAGATCAAAAGCATTACTCATTGATGGCACCCAACTTGAGAGGAAACGTTTCTGCGAAAGGTCACGCGGCGGGTGCAGATTCCCAAGCCGGGTCATTGCTGTACTTGATCGCCACCGTGCCATCAGGGCCCGGATAGGCAGTGATCGTCAGTTCGTAGGCCACGGCCTCATCTGACTTGTAGGTGATGTCGCCGGTCTCGGTGACTTCTCCGTCCGGCACCACAATGCGGATATGGCTGTCCCCGTCGATAACGTCAAAGCCGTAAAAGCGCCGATCGGGGCCCGGGGCCTTGATGGCAAGAACCGACTTGGCGGAGGTAGTGACCACCTTCGAGCCCTTGTGGTAGAGCTCAAGAACGGTCTTGCTGGTTTCGATGGCAGTAAACTTGAATGTCATCTCGCTAGAGGAAATGACTTTGCGGACGGTCTGTCCGCCCTGCCATCCCTTGATTTCCGTGGTGTCCGTCGAGTTCGACTCGGCGATTCCCTCATCGGAAATCCATCCGATGTCGGTTACGTCGTCTGGCCAGGAAGAGACGGAATCGGTTGGCGCAGTAGTTCCGACCGGACCGACGTACGCGGCACCGGAGAGCGCAACGCGCACAGCATTAGCATTTAGAGACACGTGTCCCCTTGAGAGAACGGAAAAGTGGTGTGATTTAGAGAGCGCGTCCGCGCATGTGGATTTCCACGGCGAACGCGTACCTCGGGCTGCTGGTCTGGTCGTCGGGCAGCCACATCGGGCCCCCGACTTCAGACACCCGGTAGACGGTCACCCCGTCGCGCACCCCGGGAAGGTCGCCGAGCAGCGCACGGCAAAGGGCCGCAAGGTCGTGGGCGGCGGATTCCGTCTCGGACCATGCGTGGATGTCGAGCCGTGGCCGGTCGGACACCGGCGTCTGCCGCACGCCCCCAACTCGCTCGACCCGTACGAACTCCGGGTGACGGACGGACGGGATGCGGGAGACGACCGGCACCGGTCTGCCCGCGTCGGCCAGGGCGGCCCGCAGGAACGCGCAGACGGTCGCCGTAGCGTCCGGCATGAGG